>NZ_JBQENN010000002.1:188696-320557 GCF_052044625.1 Pseudomonas sp. 22515 | reverse complement strand
AGGCGCTGCACGCTTGAAGGTGTACGCTCCCGTCACATTATCATCACGCCACTGTCGTAATCTGCCGGCCAACACTGTGCCATAGGCCACCCGGCATGCTCCGCCTGCTTGTCTTGCTGCTCACCTTGCTTCCACTAGCGACCTTGCCTGAGCCCCTGCACCTGCGTGTCCAAGGCTCCAACACCATCGGCGCGGCCTTGATGCCGGCGCTGGTGCAGGGGCAATTGCGCGCGCAGCAGGCCACCGCCATCGCACAACAGCCAGGCAAGGTCGCCAACGAGCGGGTGATTACCGCCCGCGACGTGCATGGTCAGCCCTTGCGCATCGACATTGCCGCCCACGGCTCAAGCACCGGCTTTGTCGCGCTGGGCCGTGGCGAGGCTGACCTGGCCGCCGCCTCGCGGCCGATCAACGACAGTGAAGTGCGCCAGTTGCAGGCGCTGGGCGACCTGCGCGCAGCCGGCGCAGAACAAGTGATCGGCCTCGACGGCGTCGCGGTCATCGTCCACCCCGACAACCCAATACCCCAACTGAACACCCGGCAACTGGCGGAAATTTTCTCTGGACAGATCCAGCGCTGGGAACAACTGGGCATACCTGGCGGGGCCATTCACCTGTATGCCCGAGACGACCGTTCCGGCACTTTCGAGACCTTCAAGGCACTGGTGCTGGAACCTCAGCACGCCGAAATTTCGGTCAAGGCCAGGCGCTTCGAGTCCAGCGACGAACTGGCGGTACACGTGGGTACCGACCGCCAGGCCATCGGTTTCAGCAGCCTGGCCGCCGTACACGGGGCCAAGGTGCTGGCGGTGGCCGAGGGCGACGCACCGGCCATGCTGCCGGAGCGCGCACGGGTGGCCAGTGAGGACTACCCGCTCTCGCGGCGCCTGTATTTTTACTTGCCAGCCAACCCCAAGCCCCAGGCCAAGGCCCTGGCCGATTTCGCTCAGAGCCCGGCCGGCCAGGCGATCATCGCCCAGCAGGGTTTCGTTTCGCAGCAGATCAAGGCCCTGTCTGTCGCCCCCCAAAGCGACATGCCACCGCGCTATCGCATCCTGGCCCTGCAGGCGCAGCGGCTGAGTGTGAACTTCCGCTTCCAGGAAGGAAGCGCGAGGCTGGACAACAAGGCCTTGCGCGATGTGCAGCGGGTGGCAGATTACCTGCGCCAGGCCGGGAAGCTGCAGGGCAAGGCAGTGCTGGTGGGGTTCGGCGACCCCAAGGAAACGCCCGGGCGCGCAGCCCTGCTCTCCCGCCTGCGTGCGCAAGCGGTGCGCCGCGAACTGGCCCGCGGTGGCGTGGAGGTGCTGCAGGTGACCGGGATGGGCGATGAATTGCCAGTGGCCGGCAATGAACAGGAGCAAGGCCGGCTGCGCAACCGGCGGGTCGAGGTGTGGGTGTATTGATCCGGCCTTGTACCCCCCCCTGAAGCAGCCTTGTGCTGCAACGAGGCCCGAATGACAGAAACATTCCGGTGTCAGCAAGGACCTCGTAGCAGCACAAGGCTGCGTCTACAGGCTGTACAGCAGGCTCCGCGTCATCAGCGAGTGACGGTGCGCATGGTCACGAACTCTTCGGCCGCCGTCGGGTGCACGCCGATGGTTTCGTCGAACTGCTGCTTGGTGGCACCGGCTTTAAGCGCAATGCCCAGGCCCTGAATGATTTCGCCAGCGTCAGGACCGACCATGTGGCAACCCAGCACCTTGTCGGTCTCGGCATCGACCACCAACTTCATCAGGGTCTTTTCCTGAATGTCGGTCAGGGTCAGCTTCATGGCCCGGAAGCGGCTTTCGAATACCTGCACCTTGTGCCCGGCCTCCAGCGCCTGCTCTTCGGTCAAGCCTACGGTACCGATGGGTGGCTGGCTGAACACCGCGGTGGGGATGTTCTGATAATCCACCGGGCGGTACTGCTCGGGTTTGAACAGGCGCCGCGCCACGGCCATGCCTTCAGCCAAGGCCACTGGGGTCAACTGCACGCGGCCGATCACATCGCCAATGGCGAGAATCGAGGGCGCGGTGGTCTGGTACTGCTCATCAACCCGGATGTAGCCGCGCGCATCCAGCTCGACGCCGGTGTTCTCCAGGCCCAGATTGTCCAGCATCGGGCGCCGGCCAGTGGCATAGAACACACAATCGGCGACCAGCTCGCGGCCGTCCTTGAGCGTGGCTTTGAGGCGACCATCTTCAAGCTTGTCGATGCGCTGGATGTCGGCGTTGAACTGCAGGTCGAGGCCGCGTTTTTCCAGCTCTTCCTTCAGGTGGGTGCGCACCGAGCCGTCGAAGCCGCGCAGGAACAGGTCGCCACGGTACAGCAGTGTGGTGTCGGCCCCAAGGCCCTGGAAGATGCCGGCGAATTCGACGGCGATATAACCCCCACCCACCACCAGCACGCGACGCGGCAAGTCCTTGAGGTAGAAGGCTTCGTTGGAGGTGATGGCCAGTTCCTTGCCGGGAATGTCCGGTACCTGCGGCCAGCCACCGGTAGCGATGAGGATATGCTCGGCGGTGTAGCGCTGACCGTCCACTTCCACTTCGTTGGCACCCGTCAGCCGCGCGTGGCCCTGCAACAGGGTCACCCCGCTGTTGACCAGCAGGTTACGGTAGATGCCGTTAAGGCGCTCGATTTCCCGATTCTTGTTGGCAATCAGGGTGCCCCAGTCGAAATGCCCCTCTTCCAACGTCCAGCCGAAACCCGCGGCTTGCTCCAGCTCGTCGGCAACGTGCGCGCCGTATACCAGCAGTTTTTTCGGCACACAACCGACGTTGACGCAGGTCCCCCCCAGGTAGCGGCTTTCAGCCACTGCCACTCTTGCACCAAAACCGGCAGCAAAACGCGCTGCGCGCACACCACCGGACCCGGCGCCAATCACGAACAGATCAAAATCGAAGGCCATGTATTCACTCTCCCAGGCAGGCGTCCAGCATACCGCCGTTGGCCGCCGCAAACAAAAAAGCCACCCCGAAGGATGGCTTTGAGGCCAGCAGGGCTTATCAGTAAGCCTTGCCAGTCTTGTAGTAGTTCTCGAAGCAGAAGTTGGTCGCGTCGATGTAGCCTTCGGCGCCACCGCAGTCGAAACGCTTGCCCTTGAACTTGTAGGCAATCACGCAGCCATCCTTCGCCTGCTGCAACAGGGCATCAGTGATCTGGATTTCACCGCCTTTGCCTGGCTTGGTATTGGCGATGATGTCGAAGATATCCGGGGTCAGGATGTAACGGCCGATGATCGCCAGGTTCGAAGGCGCGTCTTCCGGGGCCGGTTTTTCGACCATGTTGGTCACACGGAAGATGTCGTCGCGGATCATCTCACCGGCGATCACACCATACTTGTTGGTTTCCTGCGGGTCGACTTCCTGGATGGCGACGATCGAGCAGCGGTACTGTTTGTATAGCTTGACCATCTGAGTCAGCACGCCGTCACCTTCCGGGTTGACGCACAGGTCGTCCGCCAGCACCACCGCGAACGGCTCGTCGCCGATCAGTGGGCGGCCAGTGAGAATGGCGTGGCCGAGGCCCTTCATTTCGGTCTGGCGCGTGTACGAGAACGAGCACTCGTTGAGCAGGCGACGAATACCGACCAGGTATTTTTCCTTGTCGGTGCCCTTGATCTGGTTTTCCAGCTCGTAGCTGATGTCGAAGTGGTCTTCCAGGGCGCGCTTGCCGCGCCCGGTAACGATGGAGATCTCGTTCAGACCCGCATCCAATGCTTCTTCAACGCCATACTGGATCAGTGGCTTGTTGACCACCGGCAGCATTTCCTTGGGCATGGCTTTGGTAGCAGGCAAGAAGCGTGTGCCGTAGCCGGCTGCCGGGAACAAGCATTTTTTGATCATATACGTCCTTACAAAAGGCTAGGCCTGTGGAATTCGGCGCAGTCTAATCAGGCGGCAGTCACCTTACAATGCCCCCGATAACGACCGTTGCCATCATAGAGATATCCCAGTGTAGATAGTTCCGGGGGATCGTAAATATTGCTGTCATACATGACCGTTGGATGACAGGGAAATCAGCGTGACGGTGGCGGCCTCTTCGACGGGCTCACGCGCCAAGAGGCCGCCACCGGTTTACCTCAGCTCCCCGTCCCTTGTCCGATCAGCACCCCATCAACCTGCTGACCATACAGGTTAACCCCATCATTGGCATGAAACTTCACCCGCGTCTTCTCGATGGATCCCTCTACCAACCGCGGGTCCTGTGGCCGCTCGTGGCGGTTGATCCACGCCGCCACGTCCCAGGCCTGCTGATCGCTGAGGCTGCCCGGCTTGCCAAGCGGCATGTTGTACTTGATGAACGACGCAGCGGTATTGATGCGGTGCATGCCGGCCCCCCAGTTGTAGGAGTCCTTGCCCCAAAGCGGCGGCATTACGTACTCGCCGGCGACCTTTTGCCCTTCACCGTTATCGCCATGGCAAATCGCGCATTGTTCACGGTAAACCTGCTGGCCGCGCTTGAAGTCATAACCACCCTTGGGTTGTGCCACCTCCGGATAACCACGTCCGGCAATCTCCACGCCGGTCGGCGCCTTGGTCGACAGCCAGTATGAATACACCGCCAGGGCCGTCATCTGCGGGCTGTCAGCGGCCGGCGGCTTGCCGTTCATGCTGAACTGAAAACACCCTTGGATACGCTCGGCGAAGGTGTTGACCTTGTCATTTTTCTTGCGATAGGCCGGATACATCGGGTAGGCACCCCACAGCGGCGCCGAATGCGCCAACCGCCCCTGATCGAGGTGGCAGTTACTGCAGTTCATGCCGTTGCCCACCGCCTCGGGCATCAATCGGCGGGTGTCGACGAACAAGGCATGGCCTTCACGCACCATCTTGCCAAAGGCATTATCGGGCAACTCACGCTCAGCGGGCGGCACGAACTGCGGTGCAGCCTGCACACCGGGCACCTTCAACTGCGACTGGTCTTCCATGGCGATCGGTGTGGCCTGGGCGCTGCCCACGGCCAGCAGCAACAAGACGGGAATCAGGGTTTTCATGGCGTGACCTCCTGGCGGACGGGGCGGGCAAAGAACTCGGCAACAGCCTTGATCTCCTCATTGGTCATGGCCTTGGCCACGCCGACCATCAGCTGGTTGGGGTCATTGCTGCGGCTGCCGTCGCGCCAGGCATTGAGCTGTGCCACCAGGTAACTGGCGGGCTGGCCGGCCAAGGGCGGGAAGTGTTCGCCCACCCCGCCGCCACCCGGCCCGTGGCATTGCACGCAACCTGGAATCTGCCGGCTCCAGTCGCCGTACAGGGCCATGCGGGTAGTCGGGTCATCGGCAATCTGCTGGCGGTGCAGGTCGCCAGCGGGCGCTGCTGGCAGGCTGGCCAGGTAAGTACTGACGGCCTTGATTTCGTCGTCGCTCAGGGCCTTGGCCAAAGGTTCCATCACCGGCTGCTTGCGGCTGCCGTTGCGCCAGTCCTGCAACTGCTTGGCAAGGTAACCGGCCGGTAGCCCGGCCAAACGTGGAAAGCCGGCAGCCGCAATGCCCTTGCCGTCCGGGCCGTGGCAACCCAGGCAGGCCATGGCGGCGGGGTTGGCCCCACCCTGGGTGAAAACCTTCTGACCGTCAGCGGCATGTGCCGTGGGCCAGATCAGGATCAGCAAGCTGCCGATCATCACGCGTCTCAACGGTGTCATCACGAATCTCCTTTTCTTTTGTTATATGTTTAGGCTTAAAACATATAAGCAGAGAAAGGAGGACCCGTTGCTTCAGATCAACTTCCGGAGATGCACTGCGTTGCCGCAGTGCGGACATCCCCAAGGCGCAGCGGGAAGTTATTCAGCCGCTCGTGCAGTTTGATGCTGCTGCCGCTGCCCCGCTTGTCGATATCCACCAGCGCCGCCGGGCCAGCACCTGAGGTGACTTTCTGCGGTACGATCAGCCGCAGGCCGTCGCCACGCTGCTCTTCGGTCAGCGGGTCACGCGTATCGGCAAGCTTCTCCTTTACGCAATCGGCATAGGCGCGCGGGCTCTTGCCAGAGATCACATCCATCGTTTCACGCGATTGCTCCAGCTCCGCGACGCTCACACAGCCACCGAGCGTCACCGACAACGCCGCCACCATCCACTTCATTTGCTGCACCTCTGCCTTCAAGAATTCGTTTCGACCACATCCAGGCGGTTTTGCTCCCTGCTTTGGCAGAATTATCTACGCCCGGCGATCAACGCGGCAGTGTAGCGACACATCGTGGTATCTTTTGCTTTTGCAGATCCAAACCTTGCGGAGCATCACATGAAATTCGTACACCAGCGCGAGCACCTCAACGAGGACGATATCGTCGTCATCGAGTGCTCCCAGCGCTGCAATATCCGCCTGATGAACGACGCCAACTTCCGCAGCTTCAAGAACGGCGGCCGTCATACTTACCACGGCGGCCATTTCGAGAAGTTTCCGGCGAAGATCACCGTACCCAGCACCGGCTTCTGGAACATCACCATCGATACTGTCACCACTCGCCCGATCTCGGTCACCCGCAAGCCAACGCTGACCCACAAGATCAAGATCATCCGCCGCTCGTCGTCGAAACTCAGATAAGGCCACCATGACCCAGACCATCAAGTACGTCATCAAATACAAGCTCGACGGCCAGCGTCGCTGGGATTTCGCGCTGATGCCCGATGCCTCGCAAGAGCAGGCCCTCGAGGCCCTGCGCAAGATCCATGGCGAGGACGCCGAGAAAATCAGCGACATCCAGGTCAGCAAGGCCCTCTAAGACTTGCCGCAAGCCCCCGCCGCATCGCTCGCCCCACGCAAGGAGAATCGCATGAGCCATTGGCCCGACCGCCGTATCCTCGATCTGCTGGGCATCGAGCTGCCCATTCTGCAGGCACCCATGGCGGGGGCGACCGGCTCGTCCATGGCCATCGCCGTGGGCCTGGCAGGTGGCTTGGGCGCCCTGCCCTGCGCCATGCTCAGCGGCGAACAGGTGCGCGCCGAGATCGCTGCATTCCGCGCCGGCTGCCCGGGGCGCCCGCTGAACCTGAACTTCTTCTGCCACCAGCCGCCAGCGCCCGATGCCGAGCGCGATGCGCGCTGGAAGCAGGCACTTGAGCCTTATTACAGCGAAGTGGGNCCCACGCCGGTGTCCAACCGTGCGCCTTTCGACGAGCAGAGCTGCCTGCTGGTCGAAGCGTTGCGCCCGGAGGTGGTGAGCTTCCACTTCGGCCTGCCGCAGGCCGAACTGCTGCAGCGGGTAAAGGCCAGCGGTGCCAAGGTACTGTCGAGCGCCACGACCGTGGAAGAAGCGGCCTGGCTGGAGCGCAATGGCTGCGATGCGATCATCGCCATGGGCTATGAAGCCGGTGGCCATCGCGGCATGTTCCTCAGCGATGACATCACCAGCCAGATAGGCACCTTCGCGCTCGTACCGCAGGTGGCCGATGCCGTCGGCGTGCCGGTGATTGCCGCCGGTGGTATCGGCGACCACCGCGGGCTGTTGGCGGCACTGGCCCTGGGTGCCTCGGCAGTGCAGATCGGCACGGCTTACCTGTTCTGCCCCGAGGCCAAGGTGTCGCCAGCGCATCGCCGGGCGCTGGACAGCGCGCCTGCCAGCGACACCGCGCTGACCAACCTGTTCACCGGCCGACCGGCGCGCGGCATCAACAATCGCCTCATGCGCGAGCTGGGGCCGATGAGCGAGCTAGCACCGCGCTTCCCGCTGGCGGGCGGGGCATTGATGCCTTTACGGGCGATCACCGATCCGCAGGGTAAGAGTGATTTCAGCAATCTGTGGTCGGGGCAGGCGTTACGGCTGGGCCGGCACATGCCGGCGGGTGAGCTGACCCGGGAGATTGCCGGTAAGGCACTGGCAGTGATCGGTCACCAGGCATTCTGACAGGCAGGCCTGGCCTCTTCCCGGCCAATGGCTTATCGCTATATAGTCAAGGCTATAACGATAACCTCAAGGAGCTGTCTTCATGCGTATCCGCTCGCCCCAGTTGGCCGTCACTGCCCTGGCCAGCCTGTTCGCCTTCAACACTGCCTGGGCCGACGAAGTCCAGGTCGCGGTCGCAGCCAACTTCACAGCCCCTATCCAGGCCATCGCCAAGGACTTCGAAAAAGACACCGGCCACAAACTGGTCGCGGCCTATGGCGCCACCGGGCAGTTCTACGCGCAGATCAAGAACGGTGCACCGTTCGAGGTGTTCCTCGCCGCTGACGACACCACCCCCAAGAAGCTGGAAGCAGAAAAGGAAACCGTACCCGGCTCGCGCTTTACCTACGCCATCGGCACCCTGGCCCTGTGGTCTGCGAAGGAAGGCTACGTAGATGTTAAGGGTGAAGTGCTGAAACAGAACGAATACAAACACCTGTCCATCGCCAACCCGAAAGCGGCACCTTACGGCCTGGCCGCCACCCAGGTACTGGACAGGCTGACGCTCACCGAAGCCACCAAAGGCAAGATCGTCGAAGGCCAGAGCATCACCCAGGCCTTCCAGTTCGTCTCCACCGGCAACGCCGAACTCGGCTTTGTCGCCCTGTCGCAGATCTACATGGACGGCAAGGTGACCCATGGCTCGGCATGGATCGTGCCGTCCAATCTGCACGACCCGATCCGCCAGGACGCCGTCATCCTCAACAAAGGCAAGGACAATGCGGCCGCCAAGGCACTGGTCGAATACCTCAAAGGCCCGAAAGCCGCAGCGGTGATCAAATCCTATGGTTATGAACGCTGATGCAACTCGATGCCAGTGACCTGGGCGCTATCTGGCTGACCGTAAAACTGGCCAGCCTGACCACCCTGATCCTGCTGGTCATCGGCACCCCGGTCGCCTGGTGGCTCGCGCGCACGCGCTCATGGCTGCGCGGACCGGTGGGTGCGGTGGTGGCACTTCCGCTGGTACTGCCACCGACGGTGATCGGCTTTTACCTGTTGATCGCCCTTGGCCCGCACGGCTGGCTTGGTCAGGCCACCCAGGCGCTAGGCCTGGGCAGTGTGGTGTTCAGCTTCACAGGCCTGGTGATTGGCTCGACGGTGTATTCCATGCCGTTCGTGGTGCAACCCCTGCAGAATGCCTTTGGCGCGATCGGCCAACGGCCCCTGGAAGTCGCCGCCACCCTGCGCGCCAGCCCATGGGACACTTTCGTTCATGTGGTGCTGCCGCTGGCCCGCCCTGGCTTCGTCACTGCCAGCATCCTCGGCTTTGCCCACACGGTGGGCGAGTTTGGCGTCGTGCTGATGATCGGTGGCAACATCCCCGACAAGACTCGCGTGGTTTCGGTACAAATTTTCGATCACGTCGAAGCCATGGAGTATTCGCAAGCCCACTGGCTGGCCGGTGCCATGCTGGTGTTCTCATTCCTGGTGCTGCTCCTGCTGTACGCTGGACGCCGCGGCAAAGCTGGCTGGAGCTGAAATGACCGCATCGATTGTGGCGCGCCTGAAACTGGCACGCGACGACTTTACCCTGGACGTCAACCTGCACCTGCCCGGGCGCGGCATCAGCGCACTGTTCGGCCACTCTGGCTCCGGCAAGACCAGCTGCCTGCGCTGCCTGGCCGGGCTGGAACGGGCCGCCAGCGCCTATATCGAGGTCAACGGCGAAGTCTGGGAAGACAGCACCCGTGGCTACGTCCAGGCACCGCACCTGCGCCCGGTGGGCTACGTGTTCCAGGAAGCCAGCCTGTTCCCGCACCTGTCGGTGCGCGGCAACCTGACGTTCGGCTGGCGCCGGGTAGCGCCCGCTGAACGCAAGGTCAGCCTCGACCAGGCGTGCCAACTGCTGGGTATCGGCCACTTGCTGGAGCGCCGCCCGGCAACGCTGTCGGGGGGCGAGGCGCAGCGGGTGGGTATTGCCCGCGCCCTGCTCAGCAGCCCGCGGCTGTTGTTGATGGACGAGCCGCTGGCAGCCCTCGACGGCCCGCGCAAGCGCGAGATACTGCCCTTCCTGGAGCGCCTGCACGACGAACTGGACAT
This sequence comes from Pseudomonas sp. 22515, assembly GCF_052044625.1. NCBI lineage: Bacteria > Pseudomonadati > Pseudomonadota > Gammaproteobacteria > Pseudomonadales > Pseudomonadaceae > Pseudomonas > Pseudomonas sp. 22515. Next base: position 310,648 of record NZ_JBQENN010000002.1, on the reverse strand, counting down.
CCCTCTGATATATGTCAGCCACGCCCAGGATGAAGTCGCGCGGCTGGCCGACCACCTGGTGTTGCTGGAACAAGGCCGGGCGATCGCCAGCGGCCCGATCGGCGAAACCCTGGCTCGCCTTGACCTGTCGCTGGCCCAGGGCGACGACGCCGGCGTCGTGTTCGAGGGTAAGGTGGTAGGGCACGACCCGCACTACGGCCTGCTGGACCTGCGCCTGCCCGGCAGCAGCGGGCCGCTGCTGCGCATCACCCACGCGGCGCAGGTGATGGGCAGCACCCTGCGCGTCAAGGTGCAGGCCCGGGATGTCAGCCTGGCCCTGGCGGCGGACAGCGCATCAAGCATCCTCAACCGCCTGCCGGTGCGTGTGCGCGAGAGCTGCCCGGCAGCTAACCCGGCGCATGTGCTGGTCAGCCTGGATGCTGGCGGCAATGCCCTGCTTGCACGCATCACCCGCTTCTCGGCAGACCAGCTCGGTTTGCACACGGGGCAGATACTGTTCGCCCAGATCAAGTCGGTGGCCCTTTTGGGTTGAGCATCCTTAGCGCGCGTACTGTCCATTGATCAGTGACCTGATCGAGGCCCGCCGCCCATGCTTGACTGCCCCCTGCCGCGCACCCTGCACTACGTTGACGACAGTCAGCCGGGCCTGACCCGTCGGCGCTGGCGCGACCGTTTCATCTACCTCGATGCCGATGGCCAACGAGTACGCGACAGCGAAACCCTCGCACGCATCGCCGCACTGGTGATCCCCCCGGCCTACACGGATGTGTGGATCTGCGCCGACCCGCAAGGCCACCTGCAAGCCACCGGCCGTGATGCCCGTGGCCGCAAGCAGTACCGCTACCATGCGCAGTGGCGCCAACTGCGCGACCAGCACAAATACGGGCGCATGCTTGCGTTCGCCCAAGCCCTGCCAAAGCTGCGCACACAGCTGGAAGCCCACTTGGCGCGGCCAGGGCTGGACCGGGAAAAGGTCATGGCGCTGGTGGTGAGCCTGCTGGACCACACCCTGATCCGCATTGGCAACCAGCGCTACCTGCGCGATAACCGGTCGTACGGATTGACCACCCTGCGCAATCGCCATGTACAGATCAAAGGCAGCAGCATTCGCTTTCAATTCCGCGGCAAGCGCGGCGTCGAACACAACGTCACCCTCAACGACCGGCGCTTGGCCAACCTGCTCAAACGCTGCATGGAACTGCCTGGGCAGGCACTGTTTCAGTACCTGGATGAAGACGGCCAGCGCCATAGTGTCGGCTCCACCGAGGTCAATCAGTTTTTGCAGCAGTTGACCGGCGCCGACTTCACTGCCAAGGACTATCGCACCTGGGCCGGCAGCAGCCTGGCATTGAACCTGCTGAAGCCCTTGGCCTGGGAGCCGGAGAGTGAAGCCAAACGTCAGGTCGCCGCAATAGTCCGCCAGGTGGCCACGCGCCTGGGCAATACGCCGGCCGTGTGCCGACGCTGCTATATCCACCCGGCAGTCCTGGAGCACTATACCTTGGGGCGCCTTGCCAATTTACCGAAAAACCGAGTGCGCAAAGGCCTGGACCCGGAGGAAGTGGCCTTGCTGTTGTTTCTTCAGGCACTCGAGGAACAGGAGGCCCATTGAGCTTGTCTATTCAGCCCATGATGCGAAGAAATTTCCCATTAGCCGCCAACCCCCCTATTCTTGCCAGCGAGCACCTTGGCCGACAAACCGTTGACGGTTTGCTTTGGCACCTGCAACTGAAGACACGCAACAGAATTTGTCTGTCGGGGAATTACTATCCGCCGAAAGCGTCTTTAATGAGAAGGAAGAGGGACAAGCTCCCGCCGCCACGGCAACTAGCCCAGCGGACTTTTACATCACCAAGGAGAACTACATGCTGATACTCACCCGTAAGGTTGGCGAAAGCATCGTCATCAACGATGACATCAAAGTCACCATTCTGGGCGTCAAAGGGATGCAGGTGAGGATCGGTATCGATGCACCGAAAGATGTTCAGGTCCATCGAGAAGAGATCTTCAAACGTATCCAGGCCGGCAGCCCGGCTCCGGAGAAACACGAAGACTCACACTGAGCGTCACCCGAGGGGCATGGATGCGCTCGACCGTCAGCCTCAGGTGCCTATTAACTGATGCACCGTGGCGATCATCTCATCCATGTCGAACGGTTTGTCGAATATTGCGGCAAACAGGGCCGGGCATCCTTGGCTGGCCTGTGCGCCGCTCATGAGGATGACCGGCAACTCGCTTAACGCCGGGTCCTGGCGTATGGCGCGTGCCAACTCCTCACCGTTGAGTAGCGGCATCATGTAGTCGGTAATCACCAGCTGCACACGTTTTTCCTTCAACGCCTCCAGTGCTTTGCAGCCATTGCTTGCCTTTTCCACCACGAAACCTTCGTCCTCCAGGGCGAACCCGAGGATATCGGCGATCAGGTATTCGTCATCGACAATCAGGATGGTGTTCATCGGCTCGTCCGTCACCCGCTCCCCTGCGGCGTCGGCGTTCCCGAAAGCACACCGCAGGCACCTTCGAATGCCTTGCGCAAGGTGATGCCTTGCGGCCCGATCAGCAGCTCGTGCAAGGCCGGATCATGGTGGCTGTCACGCACCTTGAGGACCGACAGCATGCGCTGCAGTCGCGAGTCCAGTTCGACAAAGCGCATCAGCATAAGGTTGTCGACGATACTCGACAGGTCCGGCGCGGGGGCGCTGATTTCCGCGCCGAAAATGTCGCGCATCTCCCAGGTCAGGACCACGCTGACATCGCGCGCGCGCAACTCACCCGCCAGCGCGCGGAAAAACGCATTCAGCCGCGTCGGGTCAATAGCCAGGCGGCTGAATGCGCCAAGGCTGTCGATCACCACGCGCTTGCTGCCCTGCGCCGCTACACGCTCCAGTAATCGCGCGCCAACCTGGTCCAGCAAGCCTTCGGTGGTCGGCTGCCAGCACAGCTGCAAGCTACCGCCCTGCTCCATCGCGGCAAAATCGTAACCGAGCGAAGCGGCCTTGCTGCGCAGGCGTTCGGGCGTTTCGTAAAAACCGAAATGCAACCCCGGCGCCTGCGGGGTGCTGGCACCCAGAAAGGCCAGGCCCAATGATGTCTTGCCAATCCCCGAAGGCCCCATCAACAGGCTGACTGACCCGGTGGCCAAGCCACCGCCAAGCATTTCATCGAAGGTTGGGACACCGCTGCTGATACGCGCCAAGGTGCCGCTGCCCAATTGGCTGGGGTGGCTGAACAACGCTTCCAGGCGAGGATAGACCTGCATGCCGGACTCATCGATAAGGCATTCGTGACGCCCCGACAACGCACCGCTGCCGCGGGTCTTGCGCAATTGAACATGGCGCACGGCGCGGCTGCCGACCAGTTGCTCGCCCAGTTCGATCACGCCATCGACCATGGTGTGTTCCGGGCTGCCCTCGTCCAGCCGGGCACTCGTCAGCAACAGTACGGTGCAACCGGCGAAGGCCGCATGCCCCTGCAGCTCAGAGACGAACTTCTTGGTGTCCAGCGCGGTTTCCGCACGTACCCGGGCATTGAGCACACCGTCGACGATCAGCAGGCTGGCCTGTTGCCGGGCAATTTCCTGGCGCAGCAAGCGCACCACCGCATCCAGCCCATCCTGCTCGAGGGTATCAAAGGCGCTGACGAACTGGATTTTGTCACCGACCAGCGCCGGGTCGAAGAAGTCCAGCGTGGACAGGTACTGGAACAAGCGTTCATGCGACTCGCTCAGCAAGGTGGCCACCAGCACCCGACCACCGCCACGCACGTGGCCGCAGGCCAGCTGATTGGCGAGGATGGTCTTACCGGCCCCCGGCGGGCCCTGGATAATGTAGGAGGCGCCAGCTATCAGGCCACCCTTGAGCAACGCGTCGAGCCCATCGATCCCCGTTACCAGCCGCTTCAGTGCCTGTGCCATGATGTCTACCTGTCGAGTGGGCTATCCGTCTGGTCCTGATACATTGGCAAGTACAGTCGCATGCAAGTTCCCCGGCCAGGCTCGCTGTCGACACAAATGGCACCACCACTTTGCCGGGCGAAACCATAGACCTGGCTAAGCCCCAGGCCGGTACCCTTGCCGAAAGGCTTGGTGGTGAAAAACGGCTCGAAGATACGCGGCAGTACCTCTGTGGGTATGCCTGCGCCGTTGTCTTCCACCTCGAAGCGCACGAAGCTGCCCTTCAGCCCTTCAACTTCGCCGAACAGCTCGACCACATCGACAGTCAGGCTGATGCGGCCATGCCCGTCGATGGCATCACGGGCATTGAACAACAGGTTGAGCAACACCATCTGCAGTTGCCCGGCATCCACCTCGATCAACGGCAGGTCCGGTTGCAGCAACACCTTCAAGTCAATTGAGCTTGGCAATGCATGTTCAAGCAGGCCACGCGTAGCGTTAACCAGCTCTGCCGGGGCAACGCTGGCCACATCGAACTTGCGGTGACGGGCAAAACTGAGCAGTTGTTGGGTCAGTTCGGTGCCACGCTGGCTGGCATCGAGGATGTGCTGCAACATGCGCTGGGTGCGTGCCGGGTCCTGGGTGGCCAGCGCCAGGCGCGCCGAGCTGATGATAATGGTCAACATGTTGTTGAAGTCGTGCGCCAGACCACCGGTCAACTGGCCGAGGGCTTCAAGCTTCTGCGCCTGGAACAGCTGGGCGCGCACTGCGTCGAGCTGCTGCGCCGTCTCGCGACGGTCAGTGATATCACGTGTCACCTTGGCCAGGCCAATGATCTGGCCATCCTCATCACGGATCACATCCAGTGCCGCCAAGGCCCAGAACTGCGTGCCGTCCTTGCGCACCCGCCAGCCTTCGTCCTGCGCCACACCCTGCTCCAGCGCCTGACGCAGCAGGCACTCGGGGCGGCCCTGCGCACAATCCTGTGGGGTGAAGAACAACGAAAAATGCTTGCCGATCACTTCATCCCTACGGTAACCCTTGATCCGTTGCGCGCCTGCGTTCCAAGACACCACATGGCCGGAAGGGTCGAGCATGTAGATGGCATAATCCACCACCGACTGAACCAGCTGTTCATAACGATGGGCGGGCATGAGGGAAGCGTCGAGGCAGTCGGCTGAAACCATGCAAACTCCACTGGCACAGCAGGAGGGAGAAAATGAACGTAGCCTGGAGTGTCTGCCAGTAGACAGCTGAACGACTACAGGCTGTCAGCGGTCCGGCTCGGCCAGCGCCGGGCTGATGCACCGCGGCATGGCCTCTTTCAGCAATCACAGGCTGAGCCGCATGATCATACCACCGCCGGCAGAGGCCAACACGAGCACCTGCGCGAACAACAGCCGCCAGAATAACCGTGGACGCACCACACCGTCGCCAACTCGGCCCCATGTCATTGCGGAACACGCTTGGATCCAATCATGGGCAACAGTGGCGTAACGACAGCAAGGTGTCAATTGCCCGTTCGATCGCCTCTTCTATCTGTTGATCATAGGTGCTGCAGTTGACTCAACTATAACAATGGGTTATAAAGCGCGCTTGATTGCGAAGCCCTTCTGCTTAGAAGCGAGCTGGTCGTTGCGACCCCTTCAAACGTGCGAGTGTGGTGGAATTGGTATACACAGCAGACTTAAAATCTGTCGGCGTGAGCCTTGCGGGTTCGAGTCCCGCCACTCGCACCAAACTTCGTTGAAAAGGCGCCCCTGCGGCGCCTTTTTGCTGCCTGGCAGCAATGTCTGGCGTAGCTGCTAAAGTGGAGCTTGTCCCCGTCCAATGGAACGCCGCCATGCGCTACTCCCTGTTCGATGGTCAACGCGACATCATTATCCTGATCGCCCGCGTACTGCTGATGGTCCTCTTCGTCTTGTCTGGCTGGGCCAAGCTGACCGGCTTCGATGGCACAGTAGGCTACATGACCTCGCTCGGCGCCCCTGCCCCGATGCTGGCAGCAGGGATTGCCGTCATCATGGAGTTCGTCGTCGCAATCCTGTTGATCCTCGGTTTCTACACGCGGCCGTTGGCCTTTCTTTTTGCGCTGTTCGTACTGGGCACGGCGCTGCTGGGCCACCCGTTCTGGAACATGGTCGACCCCGAGCGCAGCGCCAACATGACTCAGTTTCTGAAAAACCTCAGCATCATGGGCGGCCTGCTGTTGCTGGCGGTAAGCGGGCCCGGGCGGTTCTCGGTGGATGGTCGCTGAGTCAGTCGTCGCAGTCGTCGAACCAGGCTGGGTGATCGCGCTCTTCGTCATCGAGGTCATCCAGTGTTTCCTCGTCTTCCTCCACTTCATCCTCGGCGCCTTGGGCATCTGCCTCGTGCTCCACGTCGTCGTAGAGAAATTCGTGGTCAAGCAGGTGATCGTGCTCGGGTTCGTGCAGGTCGTCTTCGTCGCGCATGCTGGCTCCTGGGATAATGGCAGGCCTGTATAGGCTGATCAGGGTGCGGGGTCAATGCGTGGTCGCTTAATCCTGGGTTAACCGGACCGGCGCAACCTGCAGGCTCTCCCTTCAAACGTCTTTTGCCCGCCTTCCATGGCGGGCTTTTTTATGACCCTGCGCACTTCGTTGCAGATGATGACAGCCTCATGACCTGACCTTCACGAAATGTCGACATCCGGATGGGCACACTGGCCCTGCTCCGTATGTTCTTGCAGCCCGCCGCATCCTTGCCGCGGGCTTTTCTTTTTTCCGCAAAGGCCAGTCAGGCATACGCAGGTATTTTGTGGAAGCGCCCACCATGACCATGACCTGAAGCAGTTTTGCCTGCCCAGACGAGGTCTATGCTGTCCCAGCGATAAACCAAGCTCATATCGGATAGACACGGAGGCTCTCATGAAAGCTGCTGTCGTTGCACCAGGCCGTCGCGTGGACGTGGTAGAGAAAACCCTGCGCCCTCTCGAATACGGCGAAGCGCTGCTGAAGATGCAGTGCTGCGGTGTGTGCCACACCGACCTGCACGTGAAAAATGGCGACTTTGGTGACAAGACCGGTGTAGTACTGGGCCACGAAGGTATTGGCGTGGTTCAGGAAGTTGGCCCGGGCGTCACCTCGCTCAAGCCAGGCGACCGTGCCAGCGTCGCCTGGTTCTACCAGGGTTGCGGACATTGCGAATACTGCAACAGCGGCAACGAGACCCTGTGCCGCGACGTGAAGAATTCCGGTTACACCGTGGACGGCGGCATGGCCGAGGCCTGCATCGTCAAGGCCGACTACTCGGTTAAAGTGCCCGACGGCCTCGACTCCGCTGCCGCCAGCAGCATCACCTGCGCCGGCGTCACGACCTACAAGGCAGTGAAAATCTCCAACGTCCGCCCCGGCCAATGGATCGCCATCTACGGGCTCGGCGGCCTGGGCAACCTGGCCCTGCAATATGCCAAGAACGTGTTCAACGCCAAAGTCATCGCCATCGACGTCAACGAAGAGCAACTGCGCTTCGCCAGCGAGATGGGCGCGGACCTGGTGGTCAACCCGCTCAACGAAGATGCCGCGAAGGTCATCCAGGCTAAAACCGGCGGTGCACATGCTGCCGTCGTTACTGCTGTGGCCAAAGGCGCGTTCAACTCGGCTGTCGATGCCTTGCGCGCTGGCGGGCGACTGGTGGCCGTCGGGCTTCCGTCGGAGTCCATGGACCTGAATATTCCCCGCCTGGTGCTTGATGGGATCGAAGTGGTGGGCTCGCTGGTAGGTACACGCCAGGACCTGCAGGAAGCCTTCCAGTTTGCCGCTGAAGGCAAAGTGGTGCCCAAGGTAACGCTGCGACCGATCGAGGATATCAACCAGATCTTTGACGAGATGCTTGAGGGCAAGATCAAAGGCCGGATGGTGATACAGTTCGAAGGCTGACAGTCCGAGCCAGGTCATGTGGAACCACAGCAAAGCCCGTAGATGACCCTCTACGGGCTTTTTGCCTTCTCAATTGTCAAAGGAACAGACCATGACCGTAGACTGGCACGCCGGGCCGATCACCCGTACGACTCCATTGGACAAGCATTACCGCAACACGCAGAAGGTTCGTCAGTTTCTGCTCAGCGAGTGCGGCGCGGCATTCAAGTTCGACCGAGGATTCATGCTTTGGATCAAGAGTGGTACCCCATCAACCATGGGTGACGTCGCGGACGAATGGCTACGGAGGTGTGGTTGACGCTCTGTATCTGACGGCTGCAGGCAGGCCTTGGCTGCAGCCGTTGCTTTCAGCATCTTGTCCAACGATTCAACCATGCTGGAATAATCCATTTCCTGACTCCCTCGATGGTGGAATTGGCTTGAGTTCAACCCTAGACTGCGAACATTTCAATATTTGAAGAGGAAACCTGGAATTATCACTCATCCTTCATGCTGAAGACCGGCGCCCGCGAGGTGTGGTTCAAGAAAAGTGCTCAACCTGCAAGGGCGAGCCTGTGCATATGAGGAGATCGGTATGTCCATTCGAAGCTTGGCGAAGAACCTGCCGCCAGACCCTTCGCGGGAAGGCTGGGTCATCGGATGGGGGGTCCTGAGAGACCGACATCCATGGCATTTTGTCGACGTTTATGCCGACCAGAAAACGGCCATGGCAGAGGCGCAGCGCAGAGGAGACGGCTACGTGGTGGAATTCGGCTCGCACCGCTTGGGGACGCATGAATTTATCTGCGGTGTCACCTTACCTGAAGGCTGACGCTCGATCGAAAAGGGTCATGGACAGGACTTCAAGGCATTATCTGCCCGTTGGCAATAGCACTGGCTTCAAGCTTGGCGCGCTCCGCGTCCAGAAAAACATAAGCGGCCTGTAGCGTGGTGATCTTCGTTTGAATCTCGGCCATCTTGGCGGCGACCAAGACGGCGCCTTGCGCGCAATCGATCGTGTTTCCCCGCCTGGCCACAAGAATGTCCCTAATCTCAGCAAGTGAAAAGCCCCCGCCCTGGGCGCTCTGTATGAAGGCCAAGTCAGCTACGGTCTGTTCACTGTAACTGCGATAGTTGTTGGCTTGTCGGTGTGGCTCGATAAGCCCGAGCTGTTCGTAATAGCGCAATGCATGGCGGCTGAGCCCACTCCGGCGCTCCAACTCTCCAATATTCACGTTAAAAACCCTTGACTGTAGAGCAGGCTCTACACCTTAGCCTGCGCCCATTATCCAAACAAGGGTTCAAACATGAGTGTGGAATGCTTTGTCACCGGCGGCAGCGGCTTTGTGGGGCAACATTTGCTGGCCGCTCTTACTGCGCAAGGGCACAAGACCTGGGTGCTGATGCGCAGCCCCGGTAACATCGAACGCCTCAAGGAGCAGGTAGGCCAACTGGGGGGTAACCCGGAGTATCTCCATGCCGTTGAAGGAGATATCAGCCAGGAGGGGCTTGGCCTCAGCGAAGCAGACGAAGAACGCGTCACTTCGGCCGCTGTATTTTTCCATCTCGCGGCGGCATTTTCCTGGGGGCTGACACCGGAGCGCGCCCGCACAGTCAATGTCCAAGGTGCTCTGAGCGTGGCCAGGCTTGCGGCCAGCCAGCGCATCCGATTGCTCATGGTAGGCGGCTTCATGCTGCAAAACCTCAACCACCTTGCCCGTATCGGGGTTGATATTCAGTGCCCTGAAAACACAAACTGGCCCGCGGTCTACGCCCGTGTAGGCGGCTACGAAGGCAGCAAACTCGAGTCCCATTTTGCAGTCATCCGCTATATGCAAGACGCGGATGCGGATTACACGATTGTTCACCCTGCTACGGTGTGCGGCCACAGCGAGAACGGGCATATCCTGGACGGACAACCGCTTGCCGAACTCATTCGCAATCTGGCACAAGGCCGGTTCAAAGCTGTTCCCGGTTCCGCCAGTCACTGGTTGCCATTGGTCAGCGTCGATTATCTGGTGAACATGATAACTTGCGTGGCGTTCGACCCCGCCATGGCCAACCGGCAAGTGCTGGCGCTGTATGAGCGAACACCAAACTTGCAGGGAATGCTTGTGCAGATCGCAGACACGCTAAAGGTCAAGGCACCCCGCCGCCATGTACCCATAGGGTTGCTCAGGTCGATATTGACGATTCCGGGACTGGCGACCCGCTTGGCGATCAGCGCCGAGTCCTTGAACTTTATTCAGACGCAGCGCTTCGACATGGGAAACAGCAGGCAATTGGAGCGCAAGTACGCGTTTACCCATCCCGACATGACGCAGGCCTTGGAAAACACGGTGCGCTATGTCAGCGACTACTTGATGAAAAAGTCCAAAAGAGAAGGCGCTGGCCAGCGAGGATAACGGGCCAGGCCGATGAAGCCTCCCTGCCGGATTGCTGGAAGTCTGGAGACGCAGAGGTTTCATGCACGGTGTCTTCGCTGATGACAATAGGTCGCCGCTTGACCTCCGGCGCTGCGCGCCTAGCCGCTATTTCGAGGCAGCCATAAAGCCTGCGGCAGGTGCACCTTCAGTGGCGACCCGTCGGGCCCGGCCAACGCCCCACGCCAGCGCCCTGGTCATCGACTCGCCAGGGCGAGAATCGAAGGCCTCTTCAAGGATAGCCATGCCACCAGGGGCGTACACCCCGATGAACATCTGCGTTTTGCCTGTCCGCGACAGCCGCGTCTGAACATCAATGTATGTCCCATCGTCGAGTGTCTCGTCGTGAGTTCGGTGATGAAGCGTCGGGTCAGCCCAGGCCCAGAAAACATCACCGCGTATTCTCATGAGACGCTCCTACGACTTTAGTTGTAGTCAGGTGGTTTATTGCCACCATAGCGAACGTGCAGTTTTACGCAAATTCGTCTGACTCATCTGTGAGCTGAATCGGACAATCGGCTATTCAGCAGCCCCGCCAAAGACTCAACGCTTGTCGTGAAGCTCCGGGGGCCATGCGCTAAAGAACCACATAATTCCTGGCACCAATACATAGATCCAGTGCTGGCCAGGGTAGATGAAGATGCCGACAGCCCAGATGGCGAGTAAGGTTCCGCCCGCTCGCCTACGCCGCCTCGGCGTGAACCATTCCTGAAACGCCTTGTGCCTCTCCCGCAGTTTCATTACCACCCTCCCTGTTTGGTAAGCGGCGAAGCATATCACCTCTAGTTCAACGATAACGCGTCCCCGGCAAGGGCGGCGCCTGCACGCAAGAACCACGACATGACCCAACAACAGCACGACGAGCGCAAGCTGGACCGGGTCTTCCGCCAACATCTACGGGCTCAAGCAGCTGCGCTCAGTGTTTGACTAGACATCAATGGCCCCCAGCACGCCGGCCCTGATCGCGCAGTACCGCGACTCAAGGTTGGCTATGAGATTTCGGAACTCCATGCCAAAAGTTACCGAACTCGTGGCGTTTTTGGACCCATACAGAAAACCCCGCAGACGTTAATCTGCGGGGCGTTCGAATGGTGGAGGCCGAGGTCGGAATCGAACCGTCTGGCGATGGCAGTTAGAAACACCAGTCCTCGGCGTGTACGACACGACAGAATGGTCCCGCGAGGGTCGCATTGTGATGAGCGACAATCTCTTCGGCCTTCAGGGCAGGGGTGTCGGTGCAGGTATGGCCATCGGCGATCAGCACTGCATCGAATCCAAGATCTCGTGCGGCGCGGCAGGTGCTATCGACACAGTATTGGGTTTTCATTCCGGTAATGACCACACCCTGAGTTCCACAATCCCGTAACCGATCGGCCAAGGCGGTCTTGTAGAACGCGTTAGGTCGGCTTTTATCGAAAATCACTTCGTCGCCTTGTAACACCAGCGCCTGCACCAGTTGCGTCAACGGGCTTCCAGGCTCGATTGGCGACCCAGGTGGACCAATATGGCGGGCGAGAAAAATGGGTGCTCCTGCACTTCGGGCTTTACTCAATAAATTATTCAATGTGTCTAGCAGCGCTTCGCCAGCCCATGGCTTATCCGGGCCATAAAACAATCCAGCCTGCATATCAAGAATCAACAGTGCATACATAATGCTTTCCCTTGCATATTGGCCAGCGACACAAGGGCAAAAGAAAAGGCCCTTTCCATCACTGGCGGGCCTTTGAAGTTCGTGCGTTATTGGCTCACGAAACCCCTCACGACCAGCCTCTGGCGGTCGTGACGGTCGTGGTCAAGGCAATTCGTAGTTGACTCATAGAGCTGACAGTAGCTGCACTTTACCGGGTTGGCAAGTGAGCGCTGTGAGGGTGAAGGCTGATTGAAGTATCGAGCATTGAGGTCCGCTTCTGGCCGATAGCTGCCCTTCGTGAAGGGCAGCTATCGGCCACAAGCGGACTGAGGAGCGGTAAATAAATCTTCCCCTTTTCGCGGCCCCTTTTCGTTGGTTTTGCGAAGCGAACCCAAAAGAAAGAATGCGGTGAGTCAGGCACTCTTCGACTGCTGGTTTTGGGGCTGCTTCGCAACCCAACGCGGGACAAGCCCGCTCGCCACAGGTTACTTGTTGCCTGTTCTACCTAAATACCTTGAAAGGGCTGCATCTAACTCGCAGCCAAAAAGCTAGGACAAATCAGCGACAGGGCTGACGCTACTGTCTCGTTCTGCGATGCTCAACACCGCCGGTAGCTGCTGCTCGACAGGTAACTCGGCGGTCTTATCAAGAAGTTCATCCAAGTCGAAAACGGCCATTTCGACATAGCGTTTTATGCACATCCGCTCATAGGAAACGCTGCGAATACCGTCCAGTACCAGCCAGTTCAAGAACAGTGCGCCCATACCCAGCACCACGATCACCGAGCCCTTGCCCCATGTGAACAAAGGCGTGGCTTTAATAATTTCCGTGCACAACGCGATCATCAGCGCGATCAGAGAGGCGAAACTCAGGTTCTGGGATAAAGCAGGCCTGGCGGGTTTTCCGGTCAGGCCAGCATAAGCTGACAACTCGCGTAGTTTCTCAACCGTGTAGCCTTCCTTGCGCAATCCCTCCAGAAAGAAGGCATAACAAAGGGTGTTTTCCCTTTCTAGGCTCGGCTGGTGGTCAATCGCGTGATCTGCAAACTGCTGCGGGTAAACCATGCGCAATGCTTTAAGGCGCGTGACATAGAGCAGAAGAGCCCAAGGAGCCAGTGCCATGTAGGTGTAAGGAATCAGCGTAGGGTTCTTGATGCCGAACATTGCGAACACAAAAAGCAATGCGGTTGACCCTATCGCTGACCACATTGGCCATAACTTGCGAGCATTGTGGAGTTTAAATATGTGTTTATTGGGTTGTTTGCGACTGATTTTATAAAGGGCCTCGAGTTGAGCCCATTCCTTGAGTTTCATTATCCATCCTTATTTTCAAAGTCGTGATAACCGAGCGATACAACGTTGCCCGCAATTGCCACTGCTGACAACCCACAGCCAAAAAAGACGATCGAAAGGCGACAGATTTATTTTTCTATCACTATCCGATTTTGGCCGATATCCGCCCTTCGCGAACGGCGCAATGGGTCGATAGCTGTCACTGGCTACCCTGGGCTTTCTCCCCATAGCCGTTGTTCACACAAGGAGGCTCAAGCGACCTCCTCATGCTCGATCAGCGCCCACAGCCTAGCTGCCTAGGTGAACTACAGCATGTCTGCCAGCTGGTCTTCGTCAACGTCGCTGCGTCGGTGCGCGGAAAACGCTAGCTCAACGAGCACCGCGGCCCTGCCATCGGGATCGGTCAACAAGGCCGGCTGGTCATTCAGCTCGGCCAGCCAGGCGGACGGCAGGCTTAACATTTGACCGTCCATAGCTGGTCGATCCGTGTCGTATAGGATTGGCTCATCATCTCCCTCCTCATACCCCAGTCCGGTATCGCCGGCACGCTGGCGGCCCGCACTGTCCCCCTCCCCCAGCGCTCGTTGATGCCATCCATCAAGCGTACCGACCGAGGCAACCAATGCCGCCGGCAGCCAGGCGGACAAGGTGGTCCCTGCCGCTGCAACCTGTGCAGTAGTAGTTGTTGCGGTAGCCGCGAGGGAGGCGCCAGTGACGACGCCAATCCCGGTAACCTCGGCCGCGGTCTTGACGCCCTCGGACGCTACCTTGGCACTCGTGGTGGTGGCGATCCCGGCCAGTTCCAGGGCGGTGTTTATGCCGTACCGGGTACCCACCTGGATGAGCGAGCTCAGAACGTCCGTGACAATAGATCGCCCCAGACTGGCCATGGAGTCTTCGAGGCTTTTCCCTTGGACGATTGCTTCCGCCGTGTTGTCGCCAATCCCTTGGGTCACCGACTCCATGGTGTTGTAGATCATGTCGGAGGTCTGATCGCTCTGCCTCCGCCGCATTCAACGCCGCGATGGTGCGCGCTCAGGCCGAGATCGGACCGGTGTTCCGCGACAAGTACAACAGCCAGACCAACAGCTCTTATGCTGCCCTTGAGTCGATCGACAAGAAGATCGCCCCAACCTACACGCTGCACGGTTTTTCCCTCTCGTTCGGTACCGATGACAGTCCGCTGGCCGGGCACATCCGCACCGTCTGCGACTGCATGCACGAGGCCGGGCACACCAAGCGCTACTACGTCGACCTGCCAATCGACTCGACCGGCATCAAGGGCAGCGTCAACAAGACCGGCGTGCACGCCAATGGCTCTACCTACAGCTATGCCCGGCGCTACCTGACGATGATGATCTTCAACGTCGTGCTGACGAACGAAGACAACGACGGGAACGGCGGCGGTGAGCAACCCCAAAGCCTTGGGGAGCTTATGAATGAGTGGATCCCGAAGGCCTACGCCGCTGACTCCAAAGACTCGCTCACAGCGGTATGGCAGGCGGGCGTCAAGTTCGCCCAGGACCTAAAGGCCACCGACAAGAAAACGGCCGACGAGCTCTACGAGGCATTGAAGGTAGCGGTTAGCGCTCGCGGCTCTCAGCTCAGCGCAGCACCACAAGTGGGAGCAAGCCAATGATCATCGTCAATTGTACTCAGGGCTCGCCAGAGTGGCTGCAGGCCCGCGCTGGAGTGATCACCGCCAGTATGTTTAGCACCGCACGCTCACGGGTGAACGGACTGAACGCCCAGCAGAAGAAATACGTTGACGCCATGCTTGCGGGCCTTGGCGAATCCAAGGCTATGGAGCTGGCAGGCTACAAGGCCGGTCCAAAGGCCGAGGTCGTGCAGCGCGCCCTAGATGGCGAAACGGTCGGCGAGCCATCGAATGCCGCCCTCACCTACGCCTTCGAGCTGGCCGTCGAACGCATAGGCGGCGCCCCGCTCGATGGAGGGTTCGAGACCTGGCAGATGCGCCGCGGCCATGAACTGGAGCCGGAGGCGCGCATGGAGCATGAAATCCAGACTGGCCTTATCGTCACGCAGGTCGGCCTGGTTAAAACAGACGACGGCTCGTTCGGCGCCAGCGCGGACGGCTTCATCGGCGAAGACGGCGGAAGCGAATACAAGTGCTTCCTGGCCCCGGACAAGCTCCGCGCGCTCCACATCGACAACGATGCCAGCGACGTCATCGACCAGGTGCAAGGCTGCATGTGGATCACTGGCCGGAAATGGTGGCACATCGGGATGTACTGCCCCCTCCTCAAGCCCGTAGGCCGCCAGCTCTGGTGGCGTGAGTTCAAGCGCGATGACGACTATATCGAACAGCTTGAGCAGGACCTGTGGGAATTCAAGCTGCTCGTGGACGGCTACGAAAAGCAGCTGAGGAGCCAGGCAGCATGAACCCATCAATCGACCTGGAGGCCGCCAAAGCGGCCTTCTTTGCCTCTGGTGGCCAGCTCGTTGTCCTTGAAGGCTTCACCCATCGACCGCTGCCGCCGCGCAAGCATCCCGATACGCAGCCAAAGCCAGCCGCTAAGGCGAGGCCCAAGAAACCTAACCCAGCCCCGCGAAAGGAGAAGGTGAAGGCCCGAGTTGCAACGGTGGCCGAGATGGCGAAGATCATGACCTGCCAGCAGGTTCACGAGGCCACCGGCATTTCCAAACAGGCCCTATTCCGGGCCGCCCGCGAAGGCAACTTTGTTTTCCGACGAGCCGAGCGGAAGAAGTCAGCCAACAGCAAGCGGGATGCCCAGCGCCAGATCCAGCGGAACCTGAAGCGGATCGAGGAGCTGAAAGTGGTCCAGAAAATATGCGCCCTGCGCGATACCGGCCTGCACCGCGCCCAGGTGGCCGAGCAGCTCGACCTGAATTACGGAACGCTGGTGAAGATCATTGAGCGCAACAGTATCGACTTCCCGCGGGTACGCATCAGGAAATGAAAAGACTCAACAGCCTGGTCCGCCAGCGCCGGCGGCAAGAACAGTTCCACCTGCCGCCCAGCGGCCTCACGGAGCACAGACATGCAGCAAGCACCCTCTGGAGTGGTAACCCTGCCGGCCTGGATGAATCGGCCGATCAAGAAGCTGTACATCACCCGCAGCGGCGGCCAGTACCGGCCTGATGATGTGGCCCTGGCCTTCGCGCTGAGCCTGCGCATGCACGACAGCGCCGATCACCTGCGCAGGCTGGCACGGCGCCTGGTCGACAAAGTCTGCCTGGAGCACCAGCCGAACATGAAGCGCCTGGCTCGTGAGGCTGACGACGCCAAGGTGTTCGACGCCGCGCTCAAGATCATCAATCGGGTCTGCGACCTGCTCGACATCGGGCCGGGCGCCACCTTCGTGCGCAATGGAGGCGATGATGGCTCTGACGCAGCAGCAGCGTGACGAGAAGCGCAGGGCCAAGGCCGAGCGCCTGCAGGAAGAAGACCTGCGCTTGAAGGCTCGACCAGGGACTAAACAGGCCCTGCTGGAACTGATGGAATGGGCCGGGATCGAGGAACAAGGCGAGGCGATGACGCTGATGATTCATCACGTCGAGGCGCTCGGGCATCACGCCTTGTTCAGGATTGCGCGCCACGAAATCGAAGCTCACCGTTTTGTGGCGCGTACTGAGCCGCTGCGGCTATCAGCAAGGAAGCGGACTGGCCAGCACCTGCGGGCGATCTGCGGCTGGGCTGACGCCACATACAGCCAAATGATTGAGGCGCTGATCCACGGCATCCACGCACTGGGCAGGGTGCACGCGGCGAAGTTTCTAACCCCGCCGCGGCACGAGATCAGCATCTCGCCGCGCCTGGCCCTGGCCTTCGACCGGAAGAGCATGCTGATGATTCAGCAGGATCCTGGCGACGAAGTTATCAGTCCAATCGCAGTCACTCGCTGATATCAATTATCCTCATCGACATCGAGCGAATCCCCTTCATCGTCGGTCAATCCGAATTCATCTTCTGCTGCGATCTTTGCCTCTGATTCAGTGTCAGCAAAAACCGTCCCGAGCTTTTTCCCATGAAGATACACGCGCCATTTCTTCATTACTGATCCTTATCCCGATCCCATGCCGGTCACCCGTAATACCCCATCCCAAACCAAATTGCCACCATGGCAAAGGGTCAGTTTGGCGAGTTGTTTTGGGAGTGGAACGGCGCAAAGGTCATGCCGAAAAACCAACCTCCGATCATTGCCAGCCATATCGACTTGTACCCGTCGACGTTGTAGGCAAGCCAGTAGTTGGCCGCAGTGATAACAACGAACACTGAGAAAAACTGCTTGCGGGAATATCTGCTCAGGTAGCGGGTTGCTGCGGCCTCTAGGTCTTTGAGCTTCTTCACTGCGATTCATCCTTGAAAAGACCCTGCAATCCTACCCTATCGCCCCATTTTGACACCATGCCGCATCCGGCCACGGAGGGCGGCGTATGCATGGAGAAAGCCATGAGCAACTACAACTGCGACTACGTCCGACGCCATTACGGCGTACCAGCTGAGATAGGCCGGCGCGTCATCGCCAACGGCGAGCCTGGCGTGATCATGGCCGACCGCGGTCAGTACATCGGCGTAATCCTCGACAGCGACCCGAAGAAGCGCATCCGTAACTACCACCCCACCTGGGAGATGCAGTACGGCGAGATGGCCTAGAAGCTTCCGCTGAAGCGCTACCAGGTTCTGGTCAGTGGCTGGGATTGGTGGGATATCACCAATCGCACCATCGTCGATGTGTTCGCCTGCACGCCATCGCAGGCCAAGTACAAAGCCTACGAGCGGTGCGAGTACCACGATATCGAATGCATGTTCGGCTTCAAGGTGCGCCGAGCCTGACCATCCGGCGCTGCCCGCCAGCGACTAATCTGCTCCGGCATTGGCCTATCTGATCTCAGTTCCGTTTATCGTCATCCGTTGGAGGGCTGTACATCCCCCTATCCTCGCTGAGTCGGTGAAAAGGCGACCGCTTCAGCCGAGGGATTGCGAAATGGTAAACAATCAACAGCGTTGCCCATCCAGCAAGGCAGAAAATCGAACGCTCGCTTGTGCTCAATGACAGGTCGAAAGAGATTGCCACTATCGCAAACATGATGCTGACGAAGAAGAATCCAGTCGACAGGGCATTGACGAGGAAATTAAGCCTGTGCCAACGATCTGGGATCAGTTCGAGGGGGCCTGTGGCGATCAGAGCAATTCCAAACGGCACGGAATAGCTGATCAACGACGCAGATGGCTTTCCCAACCAAAGAAACGCTATCCAAATCGCGAGCCCTATGAATGATGCCGTTCGGGTCTTCATCGCGGCAGCTCCTGATCTTGGCGATCTTCCTCGATCTCGCAACCCCATTACCACCATCCTTGTTTGGTGAGCGGCGAAGCATATCACTCGGCGCTGCCCGCCAGTGCCTTCCCCTATTCATCGATAACGCCTCCCCGGCGAGGGCGGCGCCTGCAATGGGAACGCTACCTTTTCATCCGGATCCGCTTCAGCTCAGCGCGCTCTTGAAATTGAATCCAGTCGAAATTGATGAGCGATGACAGTTGCTTCAAATCATCGTAAGCCTTGGATGTCGCGTCCGGACTCGGGGTCGCGGCCATGTATTTCTCAACTTCATAGTGCATTTTATAAATTGATCCCATCAAACCGCTGTAGTAGACAACAAGTTTATAGTCGGCGAGATCGTGCACCAATATCGCTTTGGCTGCCTCCAAAGAGGTCTTAAACGATTCACCCAAATACTTTTCCCAAACCGAGCGAAACTCGAAATAAGCAGCCTTATCGCGTGCCAAGCCGGAAACCGACTCTGCGCTTTCAACCGCATTTTTTATGACAGCACAGTAGGCGTCGAAACGATCTATAGCAGTTCGTTTTGCAAGCCTACCCTGACGCCTGTTTTGCCCACTGCTGATTGCAAAAGCTCCAACAATCGCACCAATAGATCCAACCGCCTGCACCCAAGATGCAAGACCCGGATGATGCTCAATCCAAAACAAAACCCCTTCACAGCTCATTCATCGCCTCTTTAGCTCAGCACTACGCCGCGCACTAATACCCGACTTCACCAAATCACGCCACCCTGGCGAGGACCGCCCATGTCTGCATTCCAGAAAAAGAACCCGCTCGACTTCAAAACCCAGTACGGCCTTGGCTTCGATCCGCAAGACGATGAGATCGTGGTGGACTTCTTCTGCGGTGGCGGCGGCGCCGGTACCGGGCTGGAGATGGGCCTGGGCCGGCCGGTGACGGTGGCAAAGAACCACAGCCCGGCGGCCATCAGCATGCACACCGCCAACCACCCTGCAGCGCGCCACTTCACCACCGACGTTTTCGAGGGTGACCCGGATGAGGAATGCCAGGGGCGGCCGGTTGGCTGGTTCCACATGAGCCCTGACTGCACCCACCACAGCCAGGCTGCCGGCGGCCAACCGCGCAAGCGCGAGATCCGCAACCTCTCGTGGATCGGCCTCAAGTGGGCCGGCAAGAAGAAGCCTCGGGTGATCAGCCTAGAGAACGTTAAGCAGATCCTTCAGTGGGGTCCGCTGATGGCCAAGCGCGACAAGAACACCGGGCGGGTGATGAAGCTGGACGGCACGGTCGCTGCTGTCGGAGAGCGTGTGCCGGTGCAACAGCAGTTCCTCGTGCCAGACCCGAAGCGCCGCGGCATCACCTGGCGCCGCTTCGTGCACCTGCTCGAAGGCATGGGCTACCAGATGGAGTGGCGGATCATCAAGGCATGCGACTTCGGCGCTCCCACCAGCCGGGAGCGGCTGTTCATGATCGCTCGCTGCGACGGGCAACCCATCGTGTGGCCAGAGCCGACCCACGCCAAACATCCAACCAAGGGCCAGCACAAGTGGCGCACCGCCGCCGACTGCATTGACTGGAGCGTGCCGAGCAAGAGCATCTTTGGTCGCAAGAAGGAGCTGGCAGCCGCAACGCTGCGACGCGTGGCCAAGGGCATGAAGAAGTTCGTGCTGGACAACCCGCAGCCTTTCATCGTGCCGATAGCCAACTGGTCGGGCGAACTGGCCCAGTCGGCGCATGAGCCACTTCGCACGGTGACCTCCTGGCCGCGCGGCGGGTCGTTTGCCATGGCAAGCCCGGTGATTCTTCCAGCAACACACCAGGGCGCCGACCGAGTGAACGATCCGGGCGATCCACTACCAACAGTTACTGCGACCAACCGTGGCGAGCTGATGATGGCCAGCCCCGTGATGGTCGGGCCCGGTGGCCCGGTGTATGCCGGTAAGCCAGTAGCCGCTGACCAGCCCATGGGAACGCTGATGACCCAAAGCCACCGGGCGCTGGCATCGGCGCACCTGGTCAAATTCAGGTTCAACAGTGAAGGTGCAGCCATCACCGATCCGGTGCCGACCATCACGAGCGGCGGCAACTACAAGAGGCCCGCGGGTGCGGCCCATGCCATGGGCGTGTGCACAGCCTTCATCGAGCAGGCCAACGGCGGATTCAACACCACGCCAGCCAAGGGCGCGGACGAGCCACTGACCACAGTCACCAACACCGGCAGCCAGCAGCGCCTCGTGACCGCCAGCCTAGCCACGCTCCGGCGCAACTGCGTAGGCCGTCCCGTAGATGACCTGGTGCCGACAATGACCGCAGGCGCAGAGCATCACGCCCTGGTCGAGTACAAGCTGTCGCCAGAGCACGAGGAAGGCGCCCTGCGCGTCGCGGCATTCCTGATCAGCTACTACGGCACAGAGAACATCAGCGCCTGCGACGCCCCAGCGCCGACGGTTACCACCAAGGACCGCCTAGGCCTGGTCACCGTCTTCGTGAAGGGCACCCCGTACGTCATCGTCGACATCTGCCTGCGCATGCTGCAGCCGCACGAGCTCTACCGGGCCCAAGGCTTCCCAGCCAGCTACATCATCGACAAGGGAGCCGACGGCAAGCCGTTCACCAAGACCGAGCAGGTGCACATGTGCGGCAACAGCGTCAGCCCGCCCCCGATGGCCGCCATCGCCCGCGCTAACGATCCTTGGATACGTTCAAATCACAAAGCCGCTGCCGCCTGACGCTAGGAATTGCTCTGTGGCACGCCTCCTCAGGGAACTATAACCATCAGCAGTTCTGTGGAAAAATGCTGATCTCAACGGGTAAGTTCGGTTCTGTTTCGGTCGCCCCAGGTCGATGCAATGCTCACTTCGATATCCTTCACAGTCAGACAGAACAAATATTTATAGAACCTGGCCAACTCTTTCACCCCCATCGCAAGCAGAGCCGAATAGACTGGCATGTTCATCATCTGAGAGCGAGCCCCCTTCGAAAAGCTCAGAGAATCAATTTGCTTCCTGACAAGTTCGTCACCAAACGAACAGTGACTATCCGAGTGTGCAAACTCGTTCCTAAGTTTTCTGACCATCATCAGATCTCTAAAAGCATCATCAGAAATCAGACCAAATCCTCTAGCGATTTGGATACGAGAAGACAGAGTTCCTAATGGGCCGTTCCCGTCAAATGCTTTTACAATATATCTATTAGAGAGTCCGTTTTTCTTGAATTCAAACTCAATAATACGAGTAAGCGCCTTTTCTAAAATTGCTGCACCAACTATAACGGAGCCTCTATCCGATTCGGACATAAGCTCCTCGGTGCTAGGAAACAAAAACAACTCCTTCATCAGCGCCCTGCCTTGCCTTCAATTATTCGCGCCAACATACATTGAATATCTAGAAGCTATAACCCCTCTCCCCTCTATTCACTGCCGCGATATGGCGGCCAAGGCGAAGCTATGTCTCAAGCAAAGGAACGCCCGATCCTGTTCAGCGGGCATATGGTCCGCGCCATCCTAAACGGCCAGAAGACTGTCACGCGGCGCGAGATCAAGCCCAGCATGCGGAGCGCTGATAGCAGCTTCGAGCTTCACCAGCAGGAGGACGGTTTTGTCGAGAGCCGCGGCGGCAGGCCACTAGTAGGCCGCCAATACGCCCGCCAGAAGCTCAGCGGCGTAGTGATCGACACCGTTCCAGTTACTGCAGCCCCGCCACCGGCGCCAGCGTGGACCCCTGATTTTTCCCGAGTGAAGTGAAATGCGCCCACGGAAGACCGAGAATCGCGACCTGCCACCAGGTATGTATCGCCGCAAGAGACAAAAAGCCAACGGCAAGGTGTGGGAGGCGCTGTACTACAGAGACAAGTCAGGCAAGGACATTTTCCTCGGCAATGACTTGGTGAAGGCCAAACTGAAGTGGGCGGAACTGGAGGCCAAGTCGGTACCGAAAGAGCTGACCACAATGAAGGGAATCTTCGACGAGTACTTGCTAAAGATCATCCCGGGCAAGGCCGCCAGAACCCAAAAGGACAACATCTACGAGCTCAAGCAGCTGCGAACCGTGTTCGACTCGGCGCCAATCGATGCCATCACGCCGGCGATGATCGCGCAGTACCGCGATTCGCGGTCGGCCAAGACCAGGGCAAACAGGGAGATCGCCCTGCTCTCCCATGTGTTCAACACAGCAAGGGAATGGGGCCTCACTACCAGGGACAACCCGTGCCTGGGCGTGAGGAAGAACAAGGAAAAGCCGCGCGACTTCTATGCCAACGAGACGGTGTGGCAGGCGGTATATGAGGAAGCTCCACCGGAGCTCAAGGATGCGATGGACCTGGCGTACCTGACTGGCCAGCGACCGTCAGATGTGCTGTCCATGCGAAAGGACGATGTGGAGGGGATCTACCTGATGGTCAGCCAAGGCAAGACCGGCAAGAGATTGAGGATCGTCTTGGAAGTGGACGGGGTGAAGAACAGTCTGGGCCAGCTGCTCGAGCGAATCATGCGCAGGACCAGCGAGCACCTGTCGCCGTTCTTCATCCTCAACGAGCACGGCAAACGCATGAGTTGGCCAATGTTACGCAACCGGTGGGCAGACGCCCGCGAGAGCGCAAGGGTAAAAGCTGAAGTCGAGAAAAAGCCAGACCTCGCCAACCGAATCGCCCAGTTTCAGTTCCGCGATATCCGACCGAAGGCTGCCTCGGAAATCAACGACCTGAGCGATGCGAGCGTGCTGCTGGGGCACTCGAAAGAGGGAATCACCGAGCGCGTTTACCGGCGCGTCGGGGCCATTGCCAAGCCTTCAAAATGAGGAAGTTTTGGGACTGGTTGCAATTTGTTTTGGGACTTCGGCATTTTCTGGCGTACAAAGAAAAACCCCGCAGACGTTAATCTGCGGGGCTTTCGAATGGTGGAGGCCGAGGTCGGAATCGAACCGGCGTAGACGGATTTGCAATCCGGAGCATAACCACTTTGCTACTCGGCCTCAAAGGTCGGATCTAGCTGCTTGCGCTTTGCTATCTCCTTGAAACGCTGAACCTTTTTCAAAGTTTGCTGCGTTTCGATGGGCGCCATTATGTCTTCATTCCTTTAACCTTGCAACCCCCTGAACGAAAAAAAATTTCAACGGGTTCAAGGTGTTAGCGCAGGCGGCTGAGTTTACTCCACAAGCCCACCACCGCGTTCTCCACTGTACCGCTGGCGGCCATGCCAATCCGCTCCTGCAGGCTCTTGCGTTCGGCATAGTGCAGGTGGAACAGGTTGGCGTTGCGCGCGCGGTCGCTCAGGTACTCGTCACTGGTCTGCAACTCGTCCACCAGCTTGCGATTCAAGGCGGCCACGCCCAGCCAGACTTCGCCAGTGGCCACTTCATCGATGTGCAACTGCGGACGATAGCGGGAGACGAAATCCTTGAACAACTGGTGAGTGATGTCCAGGTCTTCCTGGAACTTCTCCCGGCCCTTCTCGGTGTTTTCGCCAAAGATGGTCAGGGTGCGCTTGTATTCGCCAGCAGTCAGCACTTCGAAGTCGATGTCGTGCTTTTTCAGCAGGCGGTTGACGTTGGGCAACTGCGCCACCACGCCAATAGACCCCAGTACGGCGAATGGGGCACTGACGATCTTCTCGCCGATGCAGGCCATCATGTACCCACCGCTGGCAGCCACCTTGTCGATGCACACGGTCAACGGGATGCCCGCCTGGCGAATACGCGCCAGTTGCGACGCAGCCAAGCCGTAACTGTGCACCAGGCCACCGCCGCTTTCCAGGCGCAGTACCACTTCGTCACGCGCGGTGGCGAGCGTCAGCAGCGCGGTGATTTCGTTGCGCAGGCTTTCGGTGGCCGAGGCTTTGATGTCGCCATCGAAGTCCAGTACGAATACCCGGCTCTTGTCCTCGGCCTTGCCCTTCTTCTGCTGTTTTTCCGCCTTGGCCTGCTGCTTGCGCAGGGCCTTGAGCTGGGCCTTGTCGAGCAGGCCGGACTCTAGGCGCTCACGCAGGTCCTTGTAAAAATCGTTCAGTCGGGTGACCTGTAATTGCCCGCCCGATTTGCGCCGACCTTTGCCACGCAGACCGGCGATGGCCGACAGTACCACCAGGATGGCGATGACCAGGGTGGCGGTTTTGGCGAGAAAGCTTGCGTATTCGGCAAGAAACTCCACGTTGACTCCTTAAATACCTGCGCCACTACGGCGCGTCACTGTTGCAAGCATACCGTTGCGTCTGTGGTGCTGCCAGCCGGTGTAAACGCTGGCAACACCTTTCAAACAACCTTTTCAAACGCTTGTATGTTTTTTCGTTGACAGCCCGTGAGCCGCATCCTAACCTCGCAGCAACCTCCAACAGGCCGGAACCTTTCGTGGGCAATCTCTACCTGATTCGACATGGCCAAGCCTCCTTCGGTGCCGATGACTACGACGTCCTCTCGCCCGTGGGCGTGCGCCAGAGCCAGGCCCTGGGTGAGCACCTGGCCCAGTTGGGCGTGCGGCTGGACCGCTGCGTGGCTGGCGACCTGCGCCGCCAGCAGGATACCGCACGGCTGGCGCTGCAGGCGCTGCACGCCAACGGCTGCCCGGTGCCGGCGGTTGAGACCGACGCCGCATTCAATGAGTTCGATGCCGACGGGGTGATCCGCGCCCTGTTGCCCGACTTGCTGCCCGAAGAGCCCGATGCCCTGCATGTGCTGCGCAATGCTGCGCAGCACCGCAGCGAGTTTCAGCGTCTGTTCGCGTTGATGGTGCAGCGCTGGCACGATGGCGAGCATGCCGATAATGGCCTGGAAACCTGGCATTCGTTTACATCCCGCGTACAAGGTGGGCTGCAACGCGTGCTGGATACCGCCGGCAGCGGCGATCATGTTGCTATCTTCACCTCGGGTGGCACCATTGCCGCCCTGCTCCACCTGGTTACCGGTATTACCCCCAGCCAGGCGTTCGCGCTGAACTGGCAGATCATCAACACGTCGCTCAGCCAGCTGAAGTTTCGCGGCCGCGACGTGGCACTGGCCTCCTTCAACAGCCAGGCCCATGTGCAGCTGTTGAGGGCGCCGGAGCTTGTCACCTACCGATAAGCCCGGCTTGTTGTGTCCCTGCGGGGACGTGTAAATCACTCTATAAGGAATGCGCCATGACCTCCGTAGCTGATGCCGTCAAAAAGATGCAAGAGAAATTCAACCCATCCGCTGCCGCCGGCCTGGACCTGGTGTTCGGCTTCAACATCACCGACGAAGACAAGCACTACGCGCTGATCGTCAAGGACGGCACCTGCGACCTGCAGGAAGGCGAAAACCCGGATGCCAACTGCACCCTGGTGATGGACGCCGAAACCCTGAAAGGTATCGTCAGCGGCGAAACCGACGGCATGCAGGCCTTCATGGGCGGCAAGCTGCGGGTTGAGGGCGACATGATGCTGTCGATGAAACTCAGCGAGCTGTTCCCGTCCTGAGGGCTGGGAATACCGGATGATCGAAAAACCGAAGCCTGACGGCTTCGGTTTTTTTTGCCCTGCATTCGGTGCAGTGATCCAACAGCAACACCCTCACCTATTTGGCACATGGGACGATTGTTCCAACCCTGGCGGACCATTAGATTACCCAATAGTACTTGCTATCGAGAATAAGGAAGACGCATGACGCTCACCGACCAGTCCACCCAGGTACGCCCCGGCGAAGAACTCGACGCGGCCGTCATCGACCCTTACTTCAAAGCCAATATCCCCGGCCTGCTCGGCCTGCCGAGCATCAGCCAGTTTCCTGGCGGCGCCTCCAACCTCACCTACCTGGTCAGCTACCCGGGCCGCGACTTCGTGCTGCGTCGCCCCCCCTTCGGTCAAAAGGCCAAGTCGGCCCACGACATGGGCCGCGAGTTCCGCATCCTCAACCAGCTGAACAGCGGCTTCCCCTACTGCCCCAAGGCCTATGCACACTGCACCGACACCGGCCTGATCGGCGGCGAGTTCTATGTGATGGAACGGGTCGAGGGCATCATCCTGCGCTCGGACATCCCGGCCGAACTGAACCTGGACGCCAGCCGGACCGAAGCCCTGTGCAAAAGCTTCATCGACCGCCTGGTCGAGCTGCACCAGGTGGACTACACCGCCTGCGGCCTGGCCGACCTGGGCAAGCCGGAGGGCTACGTGCAGCGTCAGATCGAGGGCTGGACCAGCCGTTATGAAAAAGCCCTGACACCGGATGCGCCACGCTGGGAAACGGTAACCGCCTGGCTGCACGAAAAAATGCCCGCCGACCACCCGCGCCCAGGCATCGTGCACAACGACTACCGGTTCGACAACGTCATCCTGGACGCGGACAACCCCATGCGCATCATCGGTGTGCTGGACTGGGAAATGGCCACCCTGGGCGACCCACTCATGGACCTGGGCAACTCCCTGGCCTACTGGATCGAAGCCGGCGACCCGGCGCCAGTGCAGTTGATGCGCCGCCAGCCGAGCAACGCGCCGGGCATGCTCAGCCGTCGCCAGTTCGTCGATTACTACGCCGAGCGCGCCGGCATCCGCCTGGACAACTTCGATTACTACTATTGCTATGGCCTGTTCCGCCTGGCAGGCATCGTTCAGCAGATCTACTACCGCTACTACCATGGCCAGACCCAGGACAAGCGTTTCGCCCAGTTCATTCACATGAACCGCTTGCTGGAACAAATGACCTTGCAGGTCATTTCCAAGTCCAGCCTCTGAGCACAGCCCACGACGACGGATAACAAGGAAAACAGCATGTCCAAGACCCACCTGTTCGACCTCGACGGCAAGATTGCCTTTGTTTCCGGCGCCAGCCGAGGCATCGGCGAGGCCATCGCCCACTTGCTCGCGCAGCAAGGGGCCCATGTGATCGTTTCCAGCCGCAAGCTTGACGGGTGCCAGCAGGTGGCCGACGCCATCATTGCCGCCGGCGGCAAGGCCACGGCTGTAGCCTGCCACATTGGTGAGCTGGAACAGATTCAGCAGGTGTTCGCCGGCATTCGCGAACAGTTCGGGCGACTGGACGTGCTGGTCAACAATGCTGCCACCAACCCGCAATTCTGCAATGTGCTGGACACCGACCCAGGGGCGTTCCAGAAGACCGTGGACGTGAACATCCGTGGTTACTTCTTCATGTCGGTGGAGGCTGGCAAGCTGATGCGCGAGAACGGCGGCGGCAGCATCATCAACGTGGCGTCGATCAACGGTGTTTCACCCGGGCTGTTCCAAGGCATCTACTCGGTGACCAAGGCAGCGGTCATCAACATGACCAAGGTGTTCGCCAAAGAGTGTGCACCCTTCGGTATTCGCTGCAACGCGCTACTGCCGGGGCTGACCGACACCAAGTTCGCTTCGGCATTGGTGAAGAACGAAGCCATCCTTAACGCCGCCTTGCAGCAGATCCCCCTCAAACGCGTGGCCGACCCCAAGGAAATGGCGGGCGCGGTGCTGTACCTGGCCAGCGATGCCTCCAGCTACACCACCGGCACCACGCTCAATGTCGACGGTGGCTTCCTGTCCTGATCAGGCTTTGACGGCGACCAAGGTGTAACTCAGGGGCAGGCGTGCAGGCTGCTCGCGCAGGCGATATTCGCCGTCTTCGCCCTTGACCATCTGCCCCGGCAGCGCCTCCCAGGGGATGCTCTGGTGCTCGACCAGTGCTGTCAGCTGCAGGCCGTGGGCCAGCAAGGCAGTGATCACTTCTCCCAGGCCGTGGTTCCATTCGTGGGTTTCGGTGTGGGCCAGGCGTTGATCGGTTTCGACGTAGGTCTGGTCGGTGTGCCACACCGTCGGCGCTTCGTGTTCGAAATACGGATATTCGAGCTGCAGGCGGTCCTGATGATCTTCGTTGACAGCCATCAGCATCGGGTGCCCGTCGCGCAGGAACAGCCGCCCGCCCGGTTTCAGTAGTGCCGCGACGGTGCGCGCCCACGGCTCGATGCGGGGCAACCAGCAGAGCGCGCCAATACCGGTGTAGACCAGGTCGAACGTACCCGCCGGCAGTACCTTGTCGGCGGCATAGACGTCAGACTCGACATACTGGATGGGCAGCGCGCATCGCTCGGCCAATGCCCGTGCCTCGGCCAGCGAAGCCTTGGAATAATCCAGGCCACAAACCTTGGCGCCAAGGCGCGCCAGCGACAGGGTGTCGGTGCCGATGTGGCACTGCAAGTGGACCGTATCAAGCCCGTCGATGTCACCGAGCAATGGCAGGTCGAAGCGTACGGTTTCGGACAAGTGCCCGTGTTGCTGGACCAGGCGTTCGACCTCGTAGTCCTTCGAAGCGGCGTGCAACGGGGCACGCTCATCCCAGCTGATGCGGTTGAGTTGCAGTGAACGGTCCATGGTGTCGTCCTTGAGTGGAAGCACCTTATGCTAGCCGCCACCGAGCGCCCTGCGACACAACTGCCTTGAAAAAAACTGTAAAGCCCGCGCGCCTCTGCCGTGGCAACAACTGCCTTGCTCAGTACCCTGAATGCACGGGCCCCTTACAGGAGCGGCGATAGCGTCAGCCGTTACAGGCAGGTTGCAGCAGCCGCTCGGCGTTGCAAGGCCACGCCGTCGTTCTGCTTCGCGTAGTAATCCACACGCGTGCCGCCCGGCTGCGGGTAAACGTCCACGAACGCTTCGGCCTCACGGGTAAACACGGTGAAACCGCCCTGCTTGCGAGGCTCCAGGTAGCCGCTGGCGTCATCACCGAACACCTTCTCTTCCTGCCAGCTGAACTGGATGCACTGGGCCACCAGCTCTGGCGCCTTGTGCGAATCGAGCTGCGCAGTCGGCTTGCCGCCACGCGCCGTTTCCATGGTCGCAGAAGCACAACCGGCCAGCATCAGCACCGCAGCCAACGGCAGAATCGCACGCATGTTCCATCCTCGGGGTCGCAAAAAAGAAGGCGACTCTAGCACTGGCAGGCATCCCGAGTGAATTGCCGCGCACTTGCCGCTGTCGCAGATAAAACATGCCATCACGAGGAACGCATCATGAAACTGCACTATCTGCTACTCGCCGCCCTGCCTTGCCTGCCTCTGAGCGTCAGCGCCGCCCCCTCGAGCGAAGAAAGCATCACCGCCCCCGAAACCCACAACCGTGAACTGAACGTCGGCGACAAGGCCCCGGACCAGTACAAACGCGATGACCAGGCCATCCAGGACTGGAAAGCCAAAGGCCTGCCCGAACCGGAAAAGGAAAGCCACTGGGTGCGCATGGGCAAGCATTATGTGCTGGTGCAGATCACCAATGGCGTGGTGCTGGCGATTCAACCGGCATCCTGATTCGACACGCCCCGGCCAAGGCGACCCATTGCACAGCACTTCGCCGCCGGCCAAGCATGGCCAGAACGTGTTGATACGCTTGGAACGATCAATGCCGGTCAGCGCCACAGCCCGTTCTTTCAGGCGAACGCCTTGGCGCTGATCACTTGAAGCACAATTTTTTTGCCCGCCCGGGAAACCAAATCGATCGGTCCCAGTCTTAAAAGGTGCCCCGTAAACCTATGCGGATCAAGGACCTATATCGTGCTCACGCGTCTTGCAAGCCTTTCTCTGGTTGCTGTTGTCCTGCTGACCGCAGGTTGCCATAGCCATCGCTACCATGATGACGACGGCTGGCGTGACCGCGACCGTGACCATCGCCACCACCATCGCCATGACCGCGACGACGATGACGATCGGCAATACCGCGGTGACCGCTACTACCGCTGAAGCGTCCTTTCAGCCCTGACCTGCCGCCCGTTGCGCGGCGACTTATCCTGATGATTCCTTTGAGGTTCGTATCATGCGTCTGACTCTGCCTTCCCTTGCCCTTGGCCTGCTGCTATGCCAGGGCGCTTTCGCCGGTGACGGTACTGCCGCCATTGGCGGTGGCCTGGGGGGTGTCCTGGGCAACGTTGTTGGTCAACAGCTCGGCGGCAAGACCGGCGCAGCCATCGGTGCCGGCGTTGGCGGCGCAGCCGGCAGCGCTGTCGGTGCGCGCAAAGGCAACCGTACCGAAGCCGCCATCGGCGGTGGCCTGGGCTCGGCCGGCGGCTCGCTGCTGGGCGGCGCAGTAGGCGGCAAGACCGGTTCGACCGTGGGTGCCGGCCTGGGCGGCGCGGCCGGTGGTGCCCTCGGCAACCATCTGGGCGACAACAACCGCGGCAGCAAGAAGCACCACCGCCACCGTCACTGACCCCGTGACCGGAGGGCCGCATAGCGGCCCTTTTTGTTGCAGCACATCAACACCCCCTTCACTACAAGCTGGCACACTGACTGCTACTGTCTATCGTGCCCCCGTGTGAAGGAACACCCCCTCCCCATGAACCATGAGTTGCTCTGGGTCCTCGGCCTGCTGGCCATCGTGATTACCCTGTTCGTCATCAACCGCCCACGCATGGACGTGGTCGCGCTGCTGGTGATTCTCGCCCTGCCACTACTCGGCATCCTTACCGTGGAACAGGCCCTGGCCGGGTTCAGCGACCCCAATGTGGTGCTGATCGCCGCCCTGTTCGTGATTGGTGAAGGCTTGGTGCGCACCGGCATTGCCTATCGCATCGGCGAATGGATGAGCGAGCGGGCCGGCAATAGCGAGGCGCGCCTGCTGGTACTGCTGATGGTGGCGGTGGCCGGGCTGGGATCGATCATGAGCTCCACCGGCGTGGTGGCCATCTTTATCCCGGTGGTGCTGAGCATCGCTGCGCGCCTGCAGCTCTCACCCAGCCGCCTGATGATGCCACTGGCTTTTGCCGGCCTCATCAGTGGCATGCTCAGCCTGGTCGCCACACCGCCCAACGTGGTGGTGCACAGCGAGCTGGTACGCCATGGCGAAGCAGGGTTCAGCTTCTTCAGCTTTACCCCGTTCGGCCTGGTGGTGCTGGTGCTGGGCATCGGGTACATGCTGCTGACCCGCCACTGGCTCAACGGTGAAGTGCGCAAGGACGGCCAGGTGGAAAGCCGCCGCACCTTGCTGGACCTGGTCCTGGACTACAAGCTCAACGGCCGTGAACGACGCCTGCGCATCCGCCCTCAGTCGCCGCTGATCGGCCACAACCTTGGTGAGCTGAAACTGCGCACCAGACACGGCGCCAACGTGATCGGTATCGAGCGCCAGCACAAGTTCACCACGCGCGTGATCGCGGCCGACTCGGGCACCGTGTTGCATCAGGGCGACGTGCTGCTGCTCGACCTGTTCGCCAAGCATGACGACCTGCGCAGCCTGTGCCAAACCATGCAACTGGAGCCGCTGCACTTCAAGGCCGCCTACTTCATCGATCAATCCCAGGATTTGGGAATGGCTGAGGTCTCGCTGCCACCCGGCTCGCAGTTGATCGGCAAGAGTATTCTCGAACTGGCGTTTCGCACCCGCTATGGCCTTAACGTGGTTGGCCTGCGCCGCGATCAGGCCGCTATCGAAGAGCAACTGGTGGAAGAAAAGCTGCGCCTTGGCGACACCCTGCTGGTGGTCGGCCCATGGAAGGCGGTACGCCAGTTGCAGAGCAAGCCCAAAGACTTCCTGGTCCTGAGCCTGCCCGCCGAGATCGACCTGGTCGCACCAGCCCGCACCCGCGCACCGCAAGCGTTGCTTAGCCTGGCGGTAATGGTCGGGCTAATGGTCAGCGGCGCCGTACCCAATGTCATTGCAGCGCTGATCGGCTGCCTGCTGATGGGCGCAGGCCGTTGCATCGACATGAACAGTGCCTACCGCGCCATCCACTGGCAAAGCCTGGTGCTGATCGTGGGCATGCTGCCCTTCGCTCAGGCGCTGCAGAAAACCGGCGGCATCGACCTGGCGGTGGGTGGGCTGGTGAACGTGCTGGGTGGTGCCGGCCCCAGCGCCATTCTTGCCTGCCTGTTCACCGTCACCGCAGTGATCGGGCTGTTCATTTCCAACACCGCCACCGCTGTTCTGATGGCACCGGTGGCTGTCAGCACTGCAGCGCAGCTGGGCATGTCGCCCTACCCGTTCGCCATGACCGTCGCGCTGGCCGCGTCGGCGGCATTCATGACGCCGGTGTCATCGCCGGTCAACACGCTGGTGCTTGGGCCGGGGCAATACCGCTTTGCTGACTTCGTCAAGATTGGCGTGCCGTTCACCGTGCTGGTGATGCTGGTTACCGTCGTGATGGTGCCGTGGTTCTTCGGGTTGTGAGGAAAGCGGCCAGGAATAGAGGCAATTTGACATTATCGCAGCCAATCGCGGCAGATTGACATCAACCACCCTGACCCAACACACTGCGGGTAATTGTCCCAGGTGCTCTATCGCGTTGTCCTGGATTTCGTTTCCGCTTGCCGGTCGAGTTCATGGTTTTTCCAGCCCAATCGCGCGTGTTGCCTTATGTCGTTGTACTTGGCGTGACCTTCGCCCTCACCCTGGGCGGCATCCTGGCACGCCCGATCGAATCGCTGTCGCTGTTCTGGCCAGTGAATGCGGTACTGGCCGGCGTACTCCTGCGCTACCCCCGTCAAGCCACGTTTACGGGCTTTTGCCTGGTGTGGCTGGCCATGGTGGGGGCCGACCTGCTGTGTGGCAGCGCCTGGGGGCCGGCTCTGTGGTTCAACCTGTGCAATCTTGGCGTGGTGGTCACCCTCTGGCAGCTGATGTCGCGCTTGCCTCGCATGCACCGGCGCATGCGCAGCCCGCGTGGCGTGCTTAGCGTGTTCGCTGCCTGCGCCGCCGCTGCCATGGTGGCGGCCAGCATGGCAGCGGTAATGGCCGCACCGTGGTTCGAACAGTCGTTGCGCGCCACCTGGCTAGCCTGGTTCAGCGAACAGTTCTCGACCGGTGTGCTGGTACTGCCGGTGCTGCTTACAGCGCCCTCGGTGCGGGCCTTGGTGCGCGGCGGCGCGCAACCCATCCGCCTGGCGCCGTTGCTGGTGCTGCTGGCCTCGCTGGCATTCAGCATCGCCTTTGGTGGCCCTGGGGCCATTGCCTTCCCGATTGCCGCGTTACTGTGGTGTGCCTGGACCTACTCACCGTTCCTGGTTTCATTGCTGACGCTCACGGCCGGCAGTACGCTGATTGTGGCTGTGGCGCAAAACCTCATGCATTTCAGCGTGCCGCAGAGCGAACCTGGGGTTACCACGCTGATGTCGGCGCGCCTGGGCATCGCCATGCTGGTGCTCGGGCCGCTGGTGGTGGCCTGCGTCAGCCAGGCCAACCGTAGCCTCATGGCCCGCCTGGCGCACCAGGCCACCGTCGATCACCTCACCGGTGTGCTCACCCGCAGCGCCTTCACACGCCGCGCCAACGCGCTGCTGGAGAGCCGCCAACAGCACGCCCAGGCGCTGCCGCTGACCCTGATGATGCTGGACATCGACCACTTCAAGTCAATCAACGATGCCCACGGCCATGCAGTCGGTGACCAGGTGCTGCGCCAATTCGCCAGCACCCTTCAGGACCAGCTGCACAACGATGAGCTGATCGCACGCCTGGGTGGCGAAGAATTCGTTGTCATCCTGCCTGGACTTGCGCCAGAGCGGGCCAACTTCATCGCCGAACGCCTGCGCCGCGCCATCCAAGACCTGCACGTGGCACAGGCCGACCAGCGCCTGCAGATTACCGTGAGTATCGGTGTGGCAGGCTGCGACGCAGACATGCCGGCCCCCAGCCTCGACGAACTGCTGGCGAGTGCCGACCAGGCGCTGTACCGGGCCAAGGCCCGGGGCCGCAACCGCGTCGAACAGGCCGAAGCACAGCGCCTGGTGATCTGAGCTAGCCGGCCAGCAGGTCCCACGACAGCTTGGCGATCAGCACACACAACAGCACCAGGAACAGCCCGCGGACAAACCCGGCACCCTTGCGTACCGCCAGCCAGGTACCGGTCAACGCGCCGAGAATGTTACACACCGCCATGGGCAAGGCTATGGCGTACAGCACGTTGCCCGTCGGCACGAAGAACACCAGCGCCGCCAGGTTGGTGGCAATGTTCACCACCTTGGCCGAAGCCGA
The DNA here is from genome assembly GCF_052044625.1 of Pseudomonas sp. 22515. Classification (NCBI taxonomy): domain Bacteria; kingdom Pseudomonadati; phylum Pseudomonadota; class Gammaproteobacteria; order Pseudomonadales; family Pseudomonadaceae; genus Pseudomonas; species Pseudomonas sp. 22515. Next base: position 276,362 of record NZ_JBQENN010000002.1, on the reverse strand, counting down.
GGCGTGCAGGAAGTCCAGGACGAAGAAGCGGATGAACAGGAAGATCAGGAAGCTACCGGTGCCCGGGCCGAACAGGCCATCGTAGAAGCCGATAGCGCCGCCGATCAGCACTGCCAGGCACTGCTCCTTGCGGCCGACCTGGGCAGGTGTGTGCAAGGTGCCGAAGTCCTTCTTGCAGAAGGTGTAGACAGCCATCAGCACGATCAGCACCAGCACCGCCGGGCGCATCACGCTGGGGGGTACCAGCGACACCGTGGCGGCTCCCGCGAACGACATGACAAAGGCACTGAGTGCCGCCGGTACGATCAACCCCCAATCCAGCGTCACTTTACGGATGAACGAGCGGGCCGCGAAGGCCGTGCCGCACACGGACGCCAATTTGTTGCTGCCGAGCAATGCGGCCGGTTGCGCGGAGGGCAATACGTTGAACAAGGCCGGGATCTGGATCAGCCCGCCGCCACCCACCGCAGCGTCGATCAACCCAGCGGCGAAGGCGAACACAGAAAGCACAGCAATATCCATCATGACGCGGTTCCAGGCAGTGAAGACGCCTGCAAGGCTAATCAAAGTGGCACACTTGTGTTGAAATGCCATATTGCGATAACTGCAACGAGGAGCAGGCAATGGCACTGGACATGCTGCGGGAAATCCAAGCGTTCGTCAGCGTGGCACACAAGCGCAGCTTCGTTGCTGCCGCCCGCGCCCTGGGGCGTTCACCCAGCGCAGTTACACGCGCGGTGCAAACCCTGGAAGACAATGCGGGAAGCAAACTGCTCAACCGCAACGCCAACGCCGTCACCCTGACCGAGGCCGGCGAGCGCTTGCTGCCGCATGCCGAACGCTTGCTGGATGTGCAACGCGATGCAGCCGACGAATTGGCCGCGCTCAGCGGCAACGCCCAAGGCTGGATTCGCTTTGCCGCGCCGCAACTGCTGGGAGAGCATGTGCTACCGCAAGTGCTTGCCGAGTTTTCCCGCCGCCACCCTCAGGTGACCCTGGACGTGCAGTACAGCGACGAAGCCCTTGACCCGCTGCAAGGTAAATTCGATTTCGTGGTGCGCGGTGCCTTTCCGCAATCGAGCGAACTTATCGGCTACCCGCTTTGGCCCTACCAGCGCCACCTGTATGCCAGCCCGGCATATCTGGCCCTGGCTGGCACACCGCAACACCCGGAAGACCTGGATGGCCACACCTTGATCCTGCATACCGCGCCACGCATCCTCAAGGCCTGGCACTTCTGCCACGATGACCAGATCACCAGCCTGCGCCCCAGGCCCAGGCTTCGCTTGGGCTCAGGAGGCGCGGTATACCACAGCACCCTGGCTGGCGCCGGCATCGCCCGCCTTGCCGCCTGGGTCGGCGAAGCACAGGTCAAGGCCGGCCGCCTGGTGCGGGTGTGTCCGCAATACCGCCTGACGTCCAGCAGCGGTCAGGACCCACAGATGCACGCTGTGTACCCTGCCGGCGAGTTGCCGACGCGGGTACGTGACTTGCTGGCAGCCATACGCCGAGCCGGCCCGCTCCACTGAAACAGGCCATAAAACAACTGTTCAATTTCTGCTCAATTTAACAGAGCCCGCCGCGGGTCTGGCTTGCAGCACTTTATCCACAGACCTACCCACGTTTTTTGTGGACAGATTTCCCAGCGTAAAGAACGACTTATCGCACAAGCAGACACGCCGAATTGGCCAACCTGACCCGCTCGATCCACGCCTGCGTACCGCGCGTATCGACGCCAAGGCCAAACACCACCGAGTGCGCGGCGGCGGGAGGCTACACGAGGACTTTGCACTTGAGAATGACGTGCACCTACTGCTGATCCAGCAGTGCAATCAAAGAGATTATCGGCCATTTGCCGATGGATTGGGCCCGTCGCTTGAAGTGGACGGGCCGCGCAGGGGAAAACGCAGTTGAACTCAGCTTGGCGGAATGGTGCCAAGAATACCAATCAGAATGGTCAGCAGCAGAAAACCACCCAGGAACAGCGCCAGCTTGCCCATTGGAACCTCTACAGTTGTGATGCGGGAATGGGCACATTGTCGAGCTTGGGCTGATACGGTTACAGATTCAGGTTTATGGAAAAAAAGCGGATCAGATGTCATGCGCAGATGCCGCTGGGCTGGATTCAGCCGCAGTGGTTGACGCTGAGCACGTGTCGCTCGCGGGCGGGCAATTGATACATGAAGTTTCTAAACACGCCTCCAGCTTTGCGCAGTACCTGCGTTCAGTGCGCGGCCCCTCGAAAGCGCCTGAACCCAGCCAATACGGTAGATTGAGCTTGCTTGGGGGGACACGATCTGAAACACGGTTTGTAGGATTGTTTACCGCACTCTGTAGGAAATGGCGTGGCAATGAGTCTTGCCTGTATGAAACATCAGTTTCTCCGGCAAATTCGAGCTGCTACGGTCCATTTTTCCTACAACGGTACGGAAGCCTACAGCGTGAGAAAAGCATGGACTCGTTCAAAACCTCTGCACTGAAGTTGCAGAAAAATCTGCTTAACCTGCGCGTTGAGCGTGAGCGCTTAAGAGGTGAAGGCAAGGACAAGGAAGCGGATCAACTCACTGGGCCGATCGCGCGGTTTGAGGAGGCCCTTCGGCAACTGCCGGATAGCCTGAAGCCCGACACCTTGCAGTGACCTGCAAGCGCAATTGTCATGTTCCACAGCTCAGACCTCCCCATCATCATGCAGGAGCAGCCTTGCGCTGCGAAGAGGGCGGTAAGGCAAACGACTGCCTTAGGCAGTTATTGCTTCTTCGCAGCACAGGGTTGCTTCGGGAACCGAGCTGGCGCCGGGCCATCTACCCCCTCAGAACACCTTGATCGTGTAACTCAGAATCAAGCGGTTCTCATCGATATCTGTCCGGTAGTTGGAGCGCGCCATCACGTTGCGCACCCGTATCCCAAGCCCGGCCAACGGCCCGCTTTGCACCACGTAGGCCAGGTCCAGGTCACGCTCGCGGTCACGCCCTTCAAAGCCCAGCCCTGTTTCCACGTCTCGCCCCTTTACATAACGCAGGGTCGACGTCAGCCCCGGAAGCCCCAACGCGACAAAATTGTAATCATGGCGCACCTGCCACGAGCGTTCACCCGGCGCCGAGAACTCATAGGTCGGCAGCGTATTACCCATCGGGTTGGTGTTGGCGCCTACCTGGATAAAGCCGTCATCCCCGCCGATCTGCTGATAGCCCACATAGAAGGTATGCCCGCCGGTCTTGGCCGAGAACAGGCTGAACAGCGCATGGTTATCGTAGTCGCCAGCCACCTTGCTCCCGTCCTCGCGGGCATCGAAGTAGCCGGCATTGACCCCCAGCGTCCAGCCCCCGATCGGCTCGGCATGCTTGAAGCTGTAGAAGCGCTGCTGGTAGATATCCTCCAACTGCGCCTGCCAGACACCGACGCTGGTACGGTTGTCGTTGAAGGCATAGTCGGCACCCACGTAGTTGAACCGATCGCTGGTAAAGCGCGCCAGCCGCGCCGGGTTGATCGGATCGTTGACCAGCGCGTACATCTTCTGGCTGTTGGACGAGTCGCGCAGGCTGGTGGAGCGGAACTGCCCGGCGCTCAGGGTCAACCCGGCGAACTCGCGCGACTCCAGCATCGCGCCCTGGTAAGTCGGCGGCAGCAGGCGCAAATCGCTGAACAGCAGCACCGGCAGGTTGGGCATCAACTCGCCCACCTTCAGCTCGGTTTGCGACACCTTGAACTTGATCGCCGCACCCAGGCGGCTGTATTCGTCCGCCGACTTGCCGCTGTCCAGGCTGGGCAGCAACCCGGACCGGGCATGTTCCGGGCTGCTGTCGAGCTTGAAACCCAGCAGGCCGGTAACATCCACACCCACGCCAACGGTGCCCTGGGTATAACCGGAGCTGGCATTGAGGATAAACCCCTGCGCCCATTCCTGGGTACGCGACTGGGTGCTGGCGCCCTTGATATCGGCATAGTCGCGGCTGAAGAAGTAATTGCGCGCCTGCAGCGTGGCGCGGGCACCTTCGATGAAACCGGCCTCTTCTGCCGTGGCCTCTGCACACAAAGCGGCGGCAATACAACCGCCGGCCAGGCGTGCAGACGAAGAAAAACGCGGCGCAGTGAAACCTTGCATAAGGGCTACTCCTGGATTTGGGCAACAGCAACCCGGCGCGGCGGCACTGCATGGCCACCGGCGTGCGGGTTGCATCGAGAGAGGTCGGCAGGCGGGCCCCCGGCCCGCCTGCCCTGCCGTTGCGCGAAGCGCTGGGCCGCTAGCGGTTGACCAGCTTGGCCGGCAAGGCAATGACCAGGAAGCAGCTGAGGATCAGGCAGCCGGCAAACACCCACAGCGCAGCGTGCGAGGTGCCGGTGAGGTCGGTGACCACGCCCATCAGTGAGTTGCTCACCAGGCCGGCGATGTTGGCTACCGAACAGGCCAGGGCAAAGCCGGTGGCGGCTGCGGTACCTTTGAGGAAGGTCGCCGGCAGGCTGAAGAACACCGGCACCGCGCCGATGATCGCCGCCGAGGCAATGGCGAACAGCACCACGGTCATCACCAGGTTCTGGCTGAACAAGGTGCTGCTGGCCATGGCGATTGCACCAATGATGAACGGCACGATGATGTGCCAGCGGCGCTCGCGGTGGCGGTCGGAGCTGGCCCCGATCATGAGCATGCCGGCCAGCGCGGCCAGGCTTGGAATGGCCGTGAGCAGGCCGATATGGAAGGTGTCGCTGACGCCCGCATCGCGGATGAAGGTCGGCATCCAGAAGCCCATCGCATAGGCGCTGAGCAGGATCGAAAAGTCGATACCACCGAGCATCCACACCTTAAGGTTGAAGAAGCCATCGCGGAAGCTGTGTTTGCTGTCCTTGCCCTCGGCATCGTCGGCGGCCAGGTCTGCCGCCAGTTGTGCCTTGTCGTCAGCCGACAGCCACTTGGCCTGCTGAAAATGGTTAGGCAATGCCCAGAACGTGAGGATGCCGAGCAAAACGCTGGGGATCGCCTCCAGCAGGAACAGCCACTGCCACCCATGCAAACCTTGAACCTGGTCGAAATGCCCCATGATCCAGCCAGAAATCGGCCCGCCAATCACGCTCGACAACGGCAGCCCGATCATGAACAGGGCAATGATGCGCCCGCGGCGATAGGTGGGGTACCACATGGTCAGGTAGTACAACACGCCTGGCAGGAAGCCGGCCTCGGCCGCACCCAGCAGGAAACGCAGGATATAGAACTGGGTGGTGCTGGTGACGAACAGGGTGCAGGCCGACAGCAGGCCCCAGGTGATCATGATGCGGGCGATCCACAGCTTGGCGCCAACGCGCTGCAGGATCAGGTTACTCGGCACTTCGAAGATGATGTAGCCGACGAAGAACAGCCCTGCACCCAGGCCATAGGCCGCTGTGCTGAACTGCAGGTCTTCGAGCATCTGCAGCTTGGCGAAGCCGACATTGATGCGGTCCAGATAAGCTGCGAGGTAGCAGAAACACAAGAAGGGGATGAGCCTCCAGGTGATCTTGCTGTACAGCGCTTTCGTGCCATGGTCGATGTCACTGTGGACCGTGGTTGCATTCGCAATTGGCATTTCCTGTCTCCTGGCGGGCGACTTTGTGGTTGTTTTAAGGCCAGCAGTTTTCGACGCGCCGGGCACGCCGCGCATTCTACGCGGCGAGCCTGGACAGCGCCTGAAGACCCCGAGTGCTCCTGCGGGGCGACCACCCGGACAGCAGGCGGTCATGGACGGGCTTCCCGCACCGGTCCTTGATTGTTATTGGATAGGCGCTGCCCGGCGTTCAGCCGGCCAGGTGCCTGAGTTGCTGCATGGCATCCTGCCGGGTGACGACATCGCCGTACTTGCTGTCGATGTCGAACAGGTTGGCTTCGTGCGGGTCGCTGTGGCGGTCACCGACACACTCGCGCACCACGATGGTTCGAAACCCGTGCTGCATGGCATCCACCGCACTGGCGCGGATGCAGCCGCTGGTCGAGCAGCCAGCCAGCACCACGGTATCTACCCCCTGTGCATGCAGCAGCGGGGCCAGGCTGGTGGCGAAGAAAGCGCTGGCGTACTGCTTGCTCAGCACCACCTCCCCTGCCTGTGGCGCAACGGCCTCGCAAAAGGCTGCCAGCGGGTTGCCTTCGACCATGTCCTTCATCACCGGCGCCTTGCGCACCCACACGCCGCCGTCAGCAAAATGCGGCGGCTGGTAACGGATGTTGGTATGCACCACCAAGGTACCGCAGTCGCGGGCCAGCGCCAGCAGGCCGGCGGCCTGCTCGACCGCTGCGACCACGCCCGGGGCGTACAGCGGTGCGCCCGGGGTGGTGTAGCCCTGCATGAAGTCGATCATCAGCAGGGCCGGCTTGCGGCCAAAGCCGATGCGCTGGCCCCACACGCCCTGGTAGTTGTCACGGGCGCTTTGTGCGTCGCTCATGTCCGTCTCCCGATTTCAGTAGGCGCCCGACAGCAAGGCACCGGCGCCCGGCACGATCGGCTCCAGGTCCAGCGCCTTGAGCATGGCGTAGGTGGTCGCGATTGCAGCGGTGACCACCGGCTTGCCGGTTTGCGCCTCGACCTTGGCCACTGCCGGCAGCGATTGCATCTGCACGCACGCCGACAGCACCACCACATCGACGCCTTCAAGGTCCATGCCGGCGACGATGCCCGGCAGGTTGGCCGGGTCGTGACGGGCCACGGCGAGGTTGTCGGGGATTTCCAGCGCGCGCCAGTCCTGCACCTCGAAGCCTTCCTCGCGGATGTAGTTCACCACCAGCTCGGTCAGCGGCTTCATGTACGGTGCGACGATGGCAATGCGCTTGGCCTTCATCACATGCAAGGCCTCGACCAGCGCCCCGGCGCTGGTGATCACCGGTGCCAGCGCATCATTGTCGGCGGTGGCCTGCTGCAGGCGCTTTTCAGATTGGCGGTGATAGCCCAGCCCCATGGCCATGATCGCCACAAGGCAGGCATAGCCCAGCACATCGACCTTGGCGTCAGACAGCTCCACTGCGCAGCGGTCGGACTCGGCGTCCATCGCGGCCAGTTCTTCCTTCTTCACCTGCTTCATGCGCATGCGGCTGGAATGGAAGGTGAACCGCTCGGGGCGGATCGCCTGGCGCGCGTTGAGCATCGCCGGAATTTCGGTTTCCATGGTGGTGTTCGAACTCGGCACGATCTGGCCGATGCGGTATAGCTGGGTCATGTCTCGTGCTCCGTCAGACGAGGGGGTGGTCGAGGAAGTCGCCAAAGGCGGCGAAGAAACCGTCCAGGTCATCCCAGGGGATCATGTGGCCGGCGTTGTCCACGTACGCGACCTGGATATCCGGCTTGAGCTCGCGCATTTCAGCAATGTCACGGGGCTCGATCACTCCACCCCGCCCGGCCACCATCAGCAATGCCGGCTGGCGCACCGCGGGCAGGTACTGGTGGATATCGACCACGTGGAAATCATCGAAGGCCCGCACGATCGCCGGCTCGTAGCAGGTGTGCAGCCACTCGGCACGCAGGGCCAGCTGCTCGTCGCTCCAGGTGGCACAGAAGGCGCGCATGTCATCGCCGCTCATGCCAACCGTGGCTTGGCGGATCGAATCGACGTACCACGGCAACTTGCTCGGGTAGGCGCGGCGGCCCGGCCCGGACACCGGTGGGTCGACCAGCACCAGCCGCTGCAGCCCCGGCGCCCCTTGGGCGGCAGCGCGGATGGCAAAACGCGCCCCCATCGAGTGCCCGACCAGATGGTAGCCATCCAGGCCCAGCGCTGCGGCAAAGGCGGGAATATCCGCAGCACAAGCGTCGGTACCGTAGTCCAGGTCGGGGCCGCTTGAAGACAAGCCGCGCCCGCGCACATCCAGCACATAGGTGTCGAAATACTGCCCAAGGCGCTCGGCAACAAAGCCCCAGGTGATCGCTGGGCTGGTGATGCCCGGCACCAGGATCAGCGCATGGCCCTTGCCGCCATAGCGCAGGTAATGCTGGCGGATGCCATTGGCGCTCACGTTACCGCCAGCGACGAAGGTGCTCATGCCGCCTCCCCGCTTTCAAGCTGCTGCCCATAGAGGTCGTAGCCGTAAACCCAGGCTGGGTCTTCCTGGGTGTAGAGCCAGGTGTTGGCGTTGGATACCGATTGCACCTGCGATGCCCGCTCTTTACGGTTGGCCTCGTAGAGGGCGAACGCCGTGCGGTGGTCGGACAACCCGGTCTCCTGCAGGCAGCGGGTCAGCATGGCCGCGTCCTCGATGGCCATGCACGCGCCCTGGGCCATGTGCGGTTTCATCGGGTGGCAGGCGTCGCCCAGCAGCACCAGGCGGCCACGGCTCCACAACGGCAATGGGTTGCGGTTGCGCAGCGGCCACTTGGTAATCGATTCGGTAGCGTCGATCAGCTTCTGTACGGTGGGGTGGTAGCCTTCGAAGGCTGCGCGCATTTCTTCCTGGCTGCTGTCGACGAACGCACCCTGGAAGTCCCAGGCTTCATGTGGCACGCCGGTGACGAAGTAATACTCGTCGCGCTTGCCGGTGGTGTAGTAGACCATCATGTGGCGGTCTTCGGACCACCATTTGACGCAGGGCTCGAACACATCGGCATGCGGTGCCAGGTTCACCCCGCGAATCAGTGCACGGTGCGCGACCCAGCCGCTGTAGATCGGCGCTTCAGCCCCCAGCAACGCTTCACGGATCTTCGAATGGATGCCGTCGGCCCCAATGACGATGTCGGCCACGGTGTGGGTGCCGTCGGCGAAGTCCAGGCGCACCTGGTCACCTTCGTCGACGATCTTTTCCAGGCGCTTGCCGAAGTGCACGGTGCCCGGCTGGATGGCCTCGATCTGCAGGGCGTGCAGGTCGCCACGGTGGATGGTGATGTAAGCGGCGCCGTATTCGCGGCGGGCAAACTCGCCCAGCGGAATGCGCGACAGGTAATCACCGGTATTGCCGTCGCGGCTGAACCAGAAGTCCGGGTGCGAGCCCATCAGCTCCAGCTTCTGCTCCAGCCCCATGCGGCGGAAGATTTTCATCACGTTAGGGCCGATATGAATGCCCGCGCCCAGGCGGGTGAACGCCGGAGCCTGTTCGAATACCTCGACATCGAACCCGGCCTGTTGCAGCAACGTGGCGGCGGCTGCCCCACCCAGACCTGCACCGACGATTGCGATTTTCTGCCTACCCCGCATGGGTATGTCTCCTCTTGTTCTGATAGGTGGCCAGCGGTTCAACCGCCTGACGATTTAGAGCGTATACGCTACAAATGACCTTTGAAAAGAGCCCGCTGAAAATATTTTTCAAACAGCTGATCGAAACAACACTCGGCTTATTGTTACCGTAAATACTGGGTGATGTGTGGATATGTAACGTTTGAACAGATAACTTGCGCTCGCTGGCAGGATGCGTTTTCATCTGCAAAAGTAGGGTGTACACACTATTATTTTGCACCGAGATGAAGCACCAGGCACTGCCATGGTGCGCCCCCTGTCAACGCCACCCAGGAGAACCCCGATGCCGGTGAGCAATGCACAACTGACCCAGATGTTCGAGCACGTACTGAAGCTGTCTCGCGTGGACGAAACGCAGAGCGTGGCCGTGCTCAAGAGCCACTACTCCGACCCGCGCACGGTCAACGCCGCCATGGAGGCCGCCCAGCGTTTGAAGGCCAAGGTGTATGCGGTAGAGCTGCCGGCGTTCAACCACCCGACCGCCATGGGCAACGACATGACGGCCTACTGCGGCGACACCGCGCTGACCGGCAACCTGGCGGCGCAGCGGGCGCTGGAAGCAGCCGACCTGGTCGTCGACACCATGATGCTGCTGCACTCACCCGAGCAGGAGCAGATTCTCAAGACCGGCACGCGCATCCTGCTGGCCGTGGAGCCACCCGAGGTGCTGGCGCGCATGCTGCCGACCGAAGACGACAAACGCCGGGTGCTGGCTGCCGAAACCCTGTTGAAACAGGCGCGCAGCCTGCATGTGCGGTCCAAGGCCGGTAGCGACTTCCACGCCCCGCTCGGCCAGTACCCGGCCGTGACTGAGTACGGCTATGCCGACGAACCGGGGCGCTGGGACCACTGGCCCAGCGGCTTTCTGTTCACCTGGCCGAACGAGGACAGCGCCGAGGGCACGCTGGTGCTGGACGTGGGCGACATCATCCTGCCGTTCAAGAACTATTGCCGCGAGCGCATCACCCTGGAAATCGAAAAAGGCTTCATCACCGGCATACATGGCGGCTTCGAGGCCGAGTACCTGCGTGACTACATGAAGTACTTCAACGACCCCGAGGTATACGGCATCTCGCACATAGGCTGGGGCCTGCAGCCGCGCGCGCAATGGACGGCCATGGGCCTGCACGACCGCAACGATGGCATGTGCATGGATGCCCGTGCGTTCTACGGCAACTTCCTGTTCTCCACTGGCCCCAACACCGAGGTCGGTGGCAAGCGCAAGACCCCGTGCCACCTGGACATCCCGCTGCGCAACTGCGATATCTACCTGGATGACAAGGCGGTAGTGCTGGCCGGCGACGTGGTTGCACCAGAGGAGTCGCGAGCGCGATAGGGGTTATACTGGCCGGGCGCTCCGCTATTGGCGGCCGGCCAGCCTCTTTCCACCCAGCCCAAGCCATCCTATGTCGAAAAAAACCACCCCCAGCAGCGCCCCGCTCGACAACACCCCCTACGACGTTACCGAACAGGTCGGGCACTTGCTGCGCAAGGCCTACCAACGGCACACGGCGATTTTCCAGCAGCAGGCCTGCGACCCGCAGCTTACCTCGATCCAGTTCGTCACCCTGTGCGCCCTGCGCGACCACGGCCCCAGCTCCCAGGCCGAACTGATCAAGGCCACCGCGGTGGACCAGGCAACCATCCGCGGCATCGTCGAGCGCCTGAAGGCGCGCGAGCTGGTGCAGCTTTCGCCAGACCCAGGCGACCGGCGCAAGGTCATCGTCGAACTCACCGAGAGCGGCGCGGCCTTGCTCGATGCAATGATCCCCTGCGCCCGGCAGATCAGCGAACTGAGCATGGGCAGCCTGAATGCCGGTGAACGCGTAGCCATTTTGTACCTGCTGCGCAAGATGATCGACAGCGACGAGAACGCGGGCTGAAATTTATTGTGACTGCCGCGGTGGCCGTCACAGAGACGCGGCCTGAGAGATCGAGCACATAGCGAGCAAGCTCGCTCACATTGGACACGCATCGGTGGTTGGACACAGGCCGCCGTAGGCGCGGGTTCACCCGCGAATGGGCCGGTCCTGCTGGCCAATCTCCACCCGCCGATCACCGTTGCCGCCGCTACCGTATTCGCGGGTAAACCCGCTCCTACACACACGCATCGGGGTTCGGCACAGCGCGATGCGCCGCGCGGGCGGCGCTCGATTTCCCAGACGCCGACAATCTTCCTCCCTGCCCCCACCACAGCGCTCTGCAAATTCATCTCTGGCCTGCTTCTTGCTCACTCATTTCATGTAGTGAGTACTTACCGAAACGCTTGCGTCATTTGAGTCCTTTGGTAGCGCAAGCAACCTTCAGAGATGAGCCAATAATGCAAACAACCATCTCCCTGCAGGTCAACGGCCAGCCCGTCGAAGTCAGCGCCATGCCTGACACCCCACTGCTGCTGATCCTGCGCAACGACCTGTCCCTGAACGGCCCCAAGTACGGCTGCGGCCTGGGCGAGTGTGGGGCGTGTACGGTGATCATCGATGGCGTGGCCGCCCGCTCCTGCGTCATCCCCTTGGCCGGCGCCGCCGGCCGCGATATCACCACCCTCGAAGGGCTGGGCAGCAAGGCCGCTCCGCACCCGGTGCAACAGGCGTTCATCGACGAGCAAGCGGCCCAGTGTGGTTACTGCATGAACGGCATGATCATGACCGCCAAGGCCCTGCTCGACCGCATTCCCGAGCCCAGCGACGAACAGATTCGCAATGAGCTGTCCGGCAACCTGTGCCGCTGTGGCACCCACGTCGAAATCCTGCGCGCCGTGCGCCGCGCTGCCGAGACCCGGAGAAAGCCATGAACCACTCACAACAGGTGCCCAGCCGCGACCAACTGCTGGCCAAGACCGGCGTGTTGCTGATCGTCGACCAGATCACCCCACCCTCAGGCCCTGTGGCCAAAGGCGTGACACCTCCAGCCAAGGAACGTGAGCTGGCGTTGTTCATCGCGGTCAGCGACGACGGCATGGTCTACGCCTTCAATGGCCATGTCGACCTGGGCACTGGCATCCGCACTTCGCTGGCGCAAATCGTCGCCGAAGAGCTGGACCTGCGCATGGACCAGGTGCACATGGTGCTGGGCGACACCGAGCGGGCACCCAACCAGGGCGCGACCATTGCCAGCGCCACCCTGCAGATTTCCGCGGTACCGCTGCGCAAGGCCGCAGCCACAGCGCGACGCTATCTGTTGCAACAGGCCGCCCTACGCCTTGGCTGCCCGCCCGAAATGCTGCGCATTGAAGACGGCACGGTTATCGCCAGTAACGGCAGCACGCTGAGCTTTGCCGAACTGGTGCAAGGTGAGAACCACCGGCTGCACATTGCCGAGGACGCCCGACTCAAGGCCATCGAGGACTACCGCCTGGTCGGACGCAGCGCCGCACGGGTAGACATCCCAGGCAAGGCCACCGGCGAGCTGACCTATGTGCACGACATGCGCCTGCCCGACATGCTTCACGGTCGGGTCATCCGCCCGCCCTATGCCGGCCATGACAGCGGCGACTTTGTCGGCAACAGCCTGCTGGCGGTGGATGAATCCTCCATCGCCCATCTACCCGGCGTGGTCGCCGTGGTGGTCATCCGCGACTTCGTCGGCGTGGTGGCAGAGCGCGAAGAGCAAGCCATCCGTGCAGCCCATGAGCTGAAAATCAGCTGGAAGCCATTCACAGGCAAGCTGCCCGACCTTAGCGATGTCGCCCAGGCCATCCGCGACAACCCGCGCGTGCAGCGCACCGTGCTGGACCAGGGCGATGTCGACGGCGGCATCGCCAATGCCAGCCAGCGCCTGAGCCGCAGCTACCTGTGGCCGTACCAACTGCACGCATCGATCGGCCCATCATGTGCGCTGGCCGACTTCACCGCAGGGCAGATCCGCGTGTGGTCAGGTACGCAGAACCCGCACCTGCTGCGCGCAGACCTGGCCTGGCTGCTGGCGTGCGACGAAGCACGCATCGAGATCATTCGCATGGAGGCAGCCGGCTGTTATGGCCGCAACTGCGCCGATGACGTGTGCGCCGACGCGGTGCTGCTGTCACGTGCGGTGCAGCGCCCGGTGCGGGTGCAGCTGACCCGCGAACAGGAACACGTGTGGGAGCCCAAGGGCACCGCGCAGCTGATGGAAATCGACGGCGGCCTGAACGCCGATGGCAGCGTGGCCGCCTATGACTTCCAGACCAGCTACCCGTCCAATGGCGCGCCCACCCTGGCCCTGCTGCTGACCGGTGCCGTGGAACCGGTGCCGGCGCTGTTCGAGATGGGCGATCGCACGTCGATCCCGCCTTACGATTACGAACACATGCGCGTCACCATCAATGACATGACGCCACTGGTGCGCGCCTCGTGGATGCGGGGGGTGTCGGCCATGCCCAACAGCTTCGCCCACGAGTCGTACATTGATGAGCTGGCCTTCGCCGCTGGCGTCGACCCGGTCGAATATCGCCTCAAGCACCTGTCCGACCCGCGCGCCATCGACCTGGTCAAAGCCACCGCTGAACGTGCGCAATGGCAGCCACATACCCGGCCCATGCAGACACAGGCCGAAGGTGATGTGCTGCGCGGCCGGGGTTTTGCCTATGCGCGCTATATCCACAGTAAATTCCCCGGCTTCGGCGCGGCCTGGGCAGCCTGGGTGGCTGATGTCGCGGTGGACCGGCGCACAGGCGAAGTCGCCGTCACCCGCGTGGTGATTGGCCACGATGCCGGGATGATGGTCAACCCCGAAGGTGTGCGTCACCAGATCCACGGCAACGTCATCCAGTCCACCAGCCGGGTACTCAAGGAGCAGGTCAGCTTCGAAGAGTCGACAGTGGCGAGCAAGGAATGGGGCGGCTACCCGATCCTGACCTTCCCCGAGGTGCCAGCTATCGACGTAATGATGCTGCCGCGCCAGCACGAGCCGCCAATGGGCAGTGGCGAGTCAGCCTCGGTACCCAGCGCAGCGGCCATCGCCAATGCCATTTTCGACGCCACCGGCATTCGTTTTCGCGAGCTGCCGATCACTGCCGAACGCGTGCGCGCTGCGCTCGGTGGCGAAGGCCAAGGGCCAGATGCACCCGCGCCAGCGCAGCCGCCAACCAAGCGTTCGAAGTGGTGGTTCGGCTCGCTGGCCGGGGTGTTCGGCGCCGCATTGGGCATGCTTGCCACCGCCTTGCCCTGGCGCGCCGAAATCGCCCCGGTAACGCCACCGGGTGTCGGCAGCTGGAGCGCCGCCATGCTCGAGCGCGGGCGCCAGGTGGCGGCGGCCGGCGACTGCGCCGTGTGCCATACGGTCGGCGGCGGCAAGGTCAATGCCGGGGGGCTGGCAATGGGTACGCCTTTTGGCACGTTGTACAGCACCAATATTACCCCCGACCCAGAAACCGGTATCGGCCGCTGGTCCTTCGCCGCCTTCGAGCGGGCCATGCGCGAAGGTATCAGCCGCGATGGCCGGCACCTGTACCCGGCGTTTCCCTACACCTCGTTTCGCAACATCAACGACGCCGACATGCAAGCGCTGTATGCCTACCTGATGTCGCAGACCCCGGTACGCCAGGAAGCGCCCGCCAACCAGATGCGCTTCCCGTTCAACCAGCGGGCGCTGATGGCCGGCTGGAATGCGCTGTTTCTGCAACGCGGCGAATACCAGCCCGACCCGCAGCGCAGCGCACAGTGGAACCGCGGTGCCTACCTGGTCGACGGCCTGGGCCACTGCACGGCCTGCCATTCGCCGCGCAACCTGATGGGCGCAGAAAAAGGCGGTAGCAGCTACCTTGCCGGCGGCATGGTCGATGGCTGGGAGGCCCCGGCCTTGAATGCCCTGGCCAAGTCATCGACGCCGTGGAGCGAAGACGAGTTGTTCAACTACCTCAGCACTGGCTTCTCCGAAAAACATGGCGTGGCGGCCGGCCCCATGGGCCCGGTGGTCAGTGAGCTTGCCACCCTGCCAAAAAGCGACGTGCGCGCCATCGCCCACTACCTCAGCTCCCTGGATGGCGAGCCGCAGGCACTGGCCGCCAATGCCGCGCCTCAGGTGGACTCGCCAGTGTCGCTGAGCAACGGCGAGCGGGTATTCAAAGGTGCATGCCTGGCCTGCCACAGTGATGGGCTGGGGCCGAAGCTGTTTGGCGTCAGCCCGTCGATGGCGGTCAACAGCAACGTCCATAGTGACCTGCCGGACAACCTGCTGCGCGTGGTGCTGCACGGCATTCCGACCCCGGCAACCCGCGACCTGGGCTACATGCCCGGTTTCAAGGACAGCCTGTCGGACCGCCAGGTAGCCGACCTCGCGGCCTACCTGCGCCATCGTTTTGCCGCCGACAAACCGGCCTGGCAAGGGCTGGCGTCCAAGGCTGCGCAGGTACGCGCCAACCCTGGCAGCCACTGAGGCTCAGCGGCGCAAGCCGCGCAGCGCAAGGTCACTGATGAAGGCCAGCCAATCGGCCTTGGCCTGCTTGTCGGCCAGGTCCACGGCCAGGAACGAGCTGAGCGTATGGCGGTTGGAGTTATAGAAGTAGCAGAGCGAGGCAATCATCAGGTAGGCGTGGGTAATGCAGATATCGTCGCGGAACAGGCCCTTTGCTTGTCCGGCCTCGATGATCGGCCGCAGCACGCCGACCGCTTCGCCGGACAGCGCCCTGAGGTTTTGCGACTTGCGCGCGTGCAAGCCCTGGTGAAGGTTTTCGGTGGCGAGGATGGTGACGAATTCGGGGTGGCGCACATAATAGTCCCAGATAAACGCCACCAGCTCGCGCAGGGCCTGCTCAGGGTCGGCGAGGTCGAGGCGCAGCTTCGCTTCGGCCTGGTTGAAGCTGGCATAGATGTGCTCCAGCACACTGATGAACAGCTTTTCCTTGCTGCCGAAGTAGTAATAGATCATCCGGTCGTTGGACTTGGCCAGTGTGGAGATCTGCTCGATGCGCCCACCAGTGAAGCCTTCCTTGCTGAAGACCTTCACTGCGGCCTTGAGAATATTGTCCCGGGTGCGGTCGGCCTGCTGGGCGCGAACACCGGTTTTGCGAGTTTGCATGTCGGTCCCTGTGGGGCTGGCCAGATACCCAACACTGCCACAGACATTGAGCCATTGCGCGGCTTTTTCGACTGGGCTGCGAGGTCATCGCCTGCGACCCGCGCGAGGAGATGGCGCACGTCGAAATCGAGGGCGCACAGATGCATCGGGTGCTGCCTTCGCTGTTCATTGCTGCGGGTGGTTGCCATGCGGCTACCGCCATTGTGGCGCTGACGCATGATCCGAAGATCGATGACCTGGCATTGATGGAGGCGGTGAATACCCCAGCGTTCTATATAGGCGCCATGGGTTCGGCGGCCACGTCAGCCCGTCGCGCCGAGCGGCTGCAGCGGATTGGCGGGCTGACCGACAAGCAGATAGAACGGCTGCACATGCCTATTGGGCTGGACCTGGGCAGCAAGGCGCCAGCGGAGATCGCGCTGGCGGTGATGGCGGATGTGCTGCGGGTGTATCGGGGCAAGGCGCGGGATGCGCTGTGAGGCCAGCCACCGCCCCAAGCCATCAAGCAGCCTGCGCCTGCCCCCCCAACAACTGGCCCGGTTCAGGTCGCCCTGCAAATCATCACTTACTGCCACCACCCGTGGAGTTGCCGAACATCGAGATCAACCTGTTCTGGCACAGACGGTACATCAAGGACCCGGCCAACCGGTGGCTCAGGCAATTGATGTTCGATCTGATTTCGGACACCCGCTGACCGCTCGCTGGGCGCGTGTCAGGCAGTTGACCAAGTGCAGCCGCATGGCAGCGCGAGCAGCACCGGCGTCCTTGCGGGTAATCGCGGCATGCACTTGCTCACGCTCCCGCGCCTCCAGTGCCCGTTGCTCGGTATCGCCCCCCGGCACTGCTTGCTGGGCCGCAGCCAACAAGGTATGCCCAAGATGGGTCATGGTGTCGATGAAAAAGCTGTTGCCCGTGCATTGGGCTATCTGCAGGTGAAACTCGAAGTCGGTACGCATGCAGGGTGCAGACTGCGTAGCGACACTCCCATCCAGCGCCGCCCGCATGGCAGCCAGTTGCTCTGAGGTGGCACGCTGGGCAGCAATGGCAGCCGCCTCGACTTCAAGGCAAAGCCGCAGCTCGATGATCGCCACCTCGTTGTATGCGCCCCCCATTCCAGGGTTGGCACTCTGGAAGTCACCTGCCGGGATGGCGTCTACAACGAAGGTGCCGATACCACGGCGGGTTTCTACCAGGCCTTCGGCCTGCAACCGTGACATGGCTTCGCGCACCACGGTACGGCTTACGCCACGCGCTTTGGTCACGGCTTCTTCGGTGGGCAATTTGCTTCCCGCTGGCAATTCGCCCGAGAGAATCTGCTGCGACAGGTCATGCACCAGTTGCTGGGCGAGATTCAGGCGTTTTTCCGGGGTGGCAGAAGCCATTGGGCGAACCTTTGCTAAGCGGAAGATCCCGGAGTATACCCGCTGCCCGGGGCCAAAACGCACTATACTGCCCGCTGCCAACACAAGAGCACAGTAATGCCGAACCCGACCGCCAGCCCCCCTCAACAGCCTCGCCGCCTGGCCGAAGCACTGGTCGAGCGCTTCGCCCAACGCATGCGTGAGGGCACGCTCAAGCGTGGTGACAAGCTGCCGACCGAAGCCACACTGATCGAAACCGAAGGCGTCAGCCGCTCGGTAGTACGCGAAGCGTTGTCGCGCATGCAGGCAGCGGGCCTGGTCGAGACCCGCCACGGCGTGGGCACCTTCGTGCTGGACATGCCGGCACCGGAGAGCTTCAACGTGGGGCCGGCAACCATCAGCCTGCTGTCCGATGTGCTCGACCTGCTGGAATACCGCCTAAGCCTTGAAGTACAAGCCGCCGGCATGGCCGCCGAACGGGCCACGCCACAGGCACTCGAAGAACTGCAGCAAGCCTTGGAAGCCCTGATGCAAGGCCCGGAAAAATCCGGCAGCACGACCAACGCCGACTTCCAGTTTCACCTGAAAATTGCCAAGGCCGCGGGTAACCAGTACCTGATCGATATCATGAAGCACCTGGGCACCAAGATGATCCCCCGCACGCGCATGAACTCTGCCTATACCGGGCAGAGCAACCGCAGTACCTACCTGGCCGGTATCAACGCCGAACATCAGCAGATCTACGACGCCATCGCCAGCCGCCAGGTGGATGCGGCGCGCGCCGCCATGTACCTGCACCTGAGCAACAGCCGTATGCGCCTGCGTGAGGCGCAACGGCTACAGGCATTCTACAGCGAGGCCTGAGGCCCCGGCGCGGGCTCTACGTCCGTATAGACAAGCCCTTGGCTGCCCTGCACCTGCCAAGGGTTGGCACCCCCGGTGTCAGTGAAGCGAAGCCCGTCGAAACGCGAGTCCTTCAGGCCATCGATCTTCACCGGGGCTGGCCCGCGAAAGCGCACTCGTTCAAACACCAGGCCCTGATGCCAGGCGCCATGGCTGCTATCGCCCTTCACCTCGATGGCAGCGGTGCGGGCGTTTTCCACGCTTACGTCGCTGACCGTGATATCCCGGAACTGCCCCGCCACCGCCGAGCGCTTGTAATCGAGCTTGGCATTCGGGTCGTTGTAATCCAGGGTGAAGATGAAGGCCTGTTTTGCCGTATTGCGGATGGCCGAATCACGGAAAGTGACGTGGCGTGCGCCACCGCCCATGAAGTTGGTGCTTTTCATGCGCAGCCCGGCATCGGTGCCATCGGAGACGTTGTCCTCGGCCAGGATGTGCTGAATCCACGCGCCGGTATGGCTGCCCGCCACGACCATGCCATGGCCTTTGCGGAAATAGTTGTTGAAGATCCAGGCCTCCTCCTGCGCCTTCTGGTGGACCGCATCCGCCCCGGTGCCAGCGGCGAAGTTGACGCAGTCGTCTCCGGTGTCGAAGAAGTTGTTGAACACCAGGGCACCGCGGCTGTTGGCAAACTCGATACCGTCGCCGTTGTTGGCGTCGTAGGTACGGTGCGTGGTGTTAGCCAGCACCACATTCTGCGTCTCCAGGTTCATGATGCCGTGGTAGGCCGGGTTGACCACCGTGAAGCCACCATAGAACACGTTTTTCACATTGCGCAGGGTAATCAGCGAGGAACGCATCTGACCGTAGGCGTCCTTGACGTTCATGCCCTCGGCCACCGCTCGCTCCACCTGAGCCTTGGCCAGCACGCCATCGTGCATGTAGCGGCTGTTGTCGCTGGGCAGGTAGAAGGGCAAGGCTTGCCCGCGCTCGTCGAGCACATCCGGGTTACGCTTCCAGCCATTGCCGTCGATGGTGCCCTTGCCAACGATGCGGATATTCTCGAAGGCCTGATGCGCACGCGGGTCGCGCGGCAAGGCATTGATCAGCGAGGCCGGACGCACGGTGGTGGAATACGGGTACTGGATATAGCCCTGGCGCGGGTAGTCCTCGGCACGCTCGGAACCTAACAGGGTAGCGCCCTCGGCGATTTCCAGGGTCATGTCGCTCTTGAGGTAGAGCGCCCCGCTCTTGTACGTGCCGGCAGGCAGCAACACCTTGCAGCCCTTGCTGCAAGCATCGATGGCACGCTGAATGGCAGCCGTGTCGAGCGCCTTGCCATCGCCCTTGGCACCGTAGCGCTGCACGTTGAACAGCGCCGGTATGGCCGTGGTTCGCTGCACAACCACGGGGCTGTCAGCAGACTCCTTGCCATTGCGATCGACCGAGCGCACGGTGAAGTGGTACTCGGTATCGGGGGCAAGCCCTTGGGCGGTGAAGCTGTGAATGGCGATGCGGTGGTGGAAGTTGTGCAGGTCCTGCTCGTAGAACCGGTCGATGTACGGTTTGGCCGGTGACACATGCTCGTTGTTGGCGTTGCTTGCACCCAGCAACCGGCCATTGGCGTACACGTGGTAGTCGACGATCTCGGCATGGCTGGCGGGCTTTTCCCACACCAGGATGATCTGCCGGTCGTCGTAGGCCAGCGTCGGCACCTGGACCTTTGCAGGGGCCTCTACGGCCCACAGCGGCAAGCTGCCGCCCATGGCCAGGGCAACCACGGCAGCACGCACCAGCGAAGCGGGCGCAAGGTTGGCATTCGGCATGTTCTTGTCTTCCTTGTAATTGCCGGGTTCAGGCCGACATGGCCGGGGCACGATCTGCACTGAAGTCGCGGCTGGCTTGCACCAGCATTCGTGTGTAATCGTGGGTGGCCTGGTCCTGGCTCAGTGCCTGGCAGTCCAGTTGCTCGACGATACGCCCCTGCTGCATCACCGCGACCTTGTCACACAGATGGCTGACCACACCCAGGTCGTGCGTCACCATCAGGTAGGTGAGCTTCTCGCGCTGACGCAGGTCGGACAACAGGTTGAGAATTTCTGCCTGCACCGACACATCCAGCGCCGACGTGGGCTCATCGAGCAACAGCACCCTAGGCTCAAGAATCAACGCCCGGGCGATAGCCACGCGCTGACGCTGGCCACCGGACAGCTGGTGCGGGTAGCGGTAACGGTAGCTGTCGTTGAGACCTACCTTGACGAGGATGTCGTTGATGCGATCGTTGCGCTCATCCATGCCGTGGATCACCAGCGGCTCGCGCAGTGCAGTGTCGATGGTGTGGCGCGGGTGCAGCGAACCATAGGGGTCCTGGAACACCATCTGCACCTTGCGAAAGTGCTCCTTGGGGAGTTTGTGTTGCAACGGCACGCCGTCAATGCTCAGGGCTCCGCTCCAGTGCCGGTACTGGCCGGCCAGGCAGCGCAATACCGTGGTCTTGCCAGAGCCGGACTCCCCCACCAGGCCAAATGACTCGCCATCTTCGACACTCAGGTCGACATTGTGCAGCACCTGGTTGAGCGTGGCGCCAACGCCAAAGCTCAGGTTCAATGCGTGTGCTTGGATCATGGACATGGTCAGTTACCTCAGCAGGAGAGCCACAGTGGGTCGCGTTGCAACACGGGCAAACGCGGGCGGCGGTTGTCCATGCTTGGCAAAGCGGCCAGCAGGCCTCGGGTGTAGGGATGTTCGGCACGGTGCAGGTCACTGGCAGCCAGCGACTCCACCACGCGCCCGGCATACATCACCAGCACCCGGTCACAGTAATTGCGCACCAGGTTCAGGTCGTGGCTAACGAAGATCAGCCCCATCTGCTGCTCCACCACCAGCTCTTCGAGCACGTTGAGCACCTGCTGGCGCACCGAAACATCCAGCGCCGAGGTCGGCTCGTCAGCGATGATCACTTCCGGGCTGGTGATGACCATCATCGCGATCATGATGCGCTGGCCCATGCCGCCGCTCACCTCATGCGGATAAAGATCGTAGACGCGCTTCGGGTCGCGGATATGCACCTTGTCGAGCATCTGCAGCACCCGCTCACGGGCGTCGTTGCGGCTGGCCTTGTGGTGCGCCAGGTACGCCTCGGCAATCTGGTCACCCACCCGCACCACCGGGTTGAGCGAATACTTGGGGTCTTGCATGATCATCGAGATGCGCTGGCCGCGAATTTTCTGCATGGTCTTTTCGCTGGCACTGAGCAGGTCGACATCGCCGAACTGCAGGGCCTTTGCGGTGATCTGCGCGCTGCCGGGGTGCAGCTTGAGCAAGCTGCGGCCCACGGTGGACTTGCCCGAACCGGACTCACCCACGATGGCGAGCTTTTCCCGGCCCAGGGTGAAGGACACATCACGCACCGCGTGCATCACTTTCTTGCCGTTGACGAAGCGCACATTGAGCGATTCGACATTGAGTTTGACTGCTGACATAAAGCCTCCGGTTACTCGCTACGCGGGTCGAGAATGTCCCGCAGGCCATCGCCCAGCAGGTTGAACGCCAAGCTCACCAGCATGATTGCCGCACCGGGTACGGCTACCAGCCACCAGCACTCGAGCATGTAGCGCCTCCCCGTGGAGATCATCGCCCCCCACTCCGGCAAAGGCGCCTGCGCCCCTAGCCCGAGGAAGCCCAGCGCCGCCGCGGTAAGGATGATGCCGGCCATGTTCATGGTCAGGCGGATGATCACCGACGACAGGCACATCGGCACGATATGGCGCAGGATGATGCGTGTCGAAGACGCGCCCTGCAGTTCGACCGCCACCACGAAGTCGGCCTTGCGCAGCGACAGGGTTTCGGCCCGGGCCAGCCGTGCGATCGGTGGCCAGGAGGTTAACGCAATAGCCACCACCGCATGCTCAAGGCCAGGGCCCAATGCGGCGATGAAGGCCAGCGCCAGCACCAGGCTGGGGAACGAAATGAAAATGTCGGTGACGCGCATGAACACGGTATCGACAATGCCGCCGAAGTAGCCCGATACCGTGCCGATGAACAGGCCGATCGGGCCGACGATGACCGTCACCAGGGCGATGATGTAGAGGGTGATACGCGCGCCATAGACCAGCCGGCTGAAGATATCCCGGCCGTATTCGTCGGTACCGAACCAGTGCGCGGCACTGGGTGCCTGCAAGGCGTTGGCGAGGTTCTGGATGACCGGGTCGTGGGTGGCGATCCACGGCGCGAACGCCGCTACCACGACCAGCAGCAAGGCCACCAGCAAGCCCGCCAGGGTCATAGGGTTGCGGACCAGCAGGCGCAACACCCGCAGGCTGCTTTTGCCAAGGGCCTCAAGGCTGGACGCCGGGGCATCGGCCTGCCGCTTGGCGGTAGATTCGGTAGAAGATATGTTGGCAATCATCGGCAAGTTCTCGATGTGGAGTCATGGCCGCTCGGGGTACCCGTGAGCCCCCGGGCGGTACTCAACGTTGCTTGTAGACGCCCAGGTAGCGGGTGGCTTCGGCGTCGTCGCCAGTGAAACCCTTGACGTCGGCTGCGCTTACGGCGGTGTCGGTCATCTGCGAAATCATCATGATCGGCCCCACCTCGTCGTCGTACAGTTTCTGCGCCTGCTGGTACATGGCCAGGCGTTTGGCCGCATCGCGCTCGACCCCCACCCGGTCGATCAGGTCATTCAGCGGGGGGCTGAAGAACGACGCTCGCCAGCCCTGGAAGTTGGGCAGGCCAGCACTGTCACTGTTGTCGGGGTTGTAGACGAAGGTGCGCAGGCTGAAATACGGGTGCGGATAACGCTCGGCGCCCCGCGCCACGATCATCTCAAAGTTGCGCGCGCGCATGGCGCCATACACCTGGTTGCCGGTACCGGTGACGATAGTGGCCTTGATGCCACCTTCAGCCAGGGTCGACTGCATACGTGCGGCGATATCAATGAAGGGAGGTTCGGACAGCGTGCGAATGGTTGTATTGAAACCTTGTGGGTAGCCCGCCTCTGCCAGCAGTGCCTTGGCTTTGGCGACATCCAGCTTGTAGCCAGGGTCGGGCAACCGGGCCTCGAGCCCTAGCTGCATCGGCTGCTGGTTGAGCTTGCCGTAATGCGGCATCACCTGCTGGTCCAGGCCCTGGTAGTCGATCAGGTTACGCACCGCTTCGCGGACTTTGCGGTTGGCAAACTCCGGCTGCTTCATGCTCATCGCCACGTAGTACAGGGTGCCGCGCTGCAACGCTTGCACCTGGAGTGTGTCGGAACTCTCGATGGCCTTGATATCCGGCGCAGCCATACCGTAGGCCAGGTCCAGGTCACCGCGTTCGAGCATCAGGCGCAGTGACTGCGACTCGGTCATGTGGCGGACCAGCACTCGCTTCATCTTCGCCGGGCCTGCCCAGTACCCGTCGAAACGGGTCATCACCAGCGCATCGTTGGCGCTCCACTTGGTCAGGGTGAACGGCCCGCTGCCTGCCTCATTGGTGACCAGCCAGGCCGCGCCCAGGTCACCGTTCTTCTCATGCTTGAGCACTTGCTGGCGGTCGACCACGACAGCGCTGGGGGACACAGCCAGCGAGTCGATCACCAGCAACGGGTCGGTCGGCTGCGGCAGGTCGATCACCAAGGTATGGCTATCGGTCGCACGGATCAGCTTTTGAATGTTTTCGACACTGTAGCCGTAGGCCTTCCAGGTGGTAGCCAGGCCATAGTTGAGCTTCATCACCCGGTACAGTGACCAGGCCACATCTTCGGCAGTGAGCGGGTTGCCGGAATGGAACAGGACATCACCGCGCAGGTGGAAGGTGATCTGCTTGCCGTCTTCGCTGACGTCCCAGCGTTCAGCCAGTTGTGGCAAGTGCTTGTCCGGATTGCCCTGGTCGCGCTTGATAAGCGTGTCGTAAAGGTTGGCATTGATGCCGGAGGCATCCAGGCCGGGCGCGTTGGCCGGGTCGATGGAGAACAGGTTGACCATGCTCATGCCGACGATCAACTGGTCGCCAGGGGTTTTCGCCTGCACCACAGTGAGCGGGCCAAGCAGCAGCGCTGCGCCCAGCAAAGCCATACGCAGCGGCGGGAATACAGTCTTCATGGCGCATCCTTTTTTATAGTTATTCAATGTGTTCACGCTGATCGGGAATTAGCGGGTCCTTGGATCGAACACCTTGTACAGGGCGTCGCTTATCAGGTTGAGCGCGACGAAAATCAGGCCGATGATCAACACGCAGCCCATCACCGCGTTCATGTCACCGAGCATCAGGCTGCTGGTGAGGTATTGGCCGAAGCCAGGCCAGGCAAACACGGTTTCAATCAGCACCGCCCCCTCCAGCAACGAGCCATAGGCCAGGGCGACCACCGTAAGCAACTGCACGAGGATATTGCGGAACGCGTGGTTCCAGACCACCTGGCGCCGCGACAACCCCTTGACCCTGGCGGTGATGATGTATTCCTGTGACAGCTGCTCAAGCATGAAGCTACGGGTCATGCGGCTGATGTAGGCCACCGAGTTCAGGCCCAGGATCAACGCCGGCAGAACGATATGGCGCAACGCGCTGGTGAAGGCCTCCCAGTCACGCGCCAGCGCCGTGTCGATCAGCAGCAGGCCGGTAACCTCATCGACCATGCCGTCATAGGCCAGGTCGATGCGCCCTGCGCCACCCGCCCAACCCAGCCAGGCGTAGAACACCAGCAGGCCCATCATGCCGACCCAGAAAATAGGCGTGGAATAGCCGAACAAGGTAATGACCCGTGCGACATGGTCGCCGACCCGCCCCTGATTGCTGGCAGCCACCACGCCCAGTGGCAGACCGATCAGCACGCCAAACAGAATGGCCAGCGTTGCCAGCTCGATGGTGGCCGGGAACACCCGCTTGATGTCATCGAGTACTGGGTGGCCGGTGAGCAGTGCATTGCCGAAATCACCGTGCAGCAAGTCGTTCAAGTACAGCCCGAACTGGGCCCAGATCGGTTTGTCCAGGCCCATCGCCCGGTATACCTGGTCGTAGGTGGAGCTGTCGGCATCCGGGCCAACTACCGCCAGCACGGGGTCCAGCGGCATGACCCGGCCGATGAAGAACGTCAGCGCCAACAGGCCAAGCAAGGTCACCAGCACCGTGCTGGCCCGGCGGGCAGTACCCGATACACGGGCACCCATTACAGAGGCAGTCGAAGCAAACATAACAGGCTCCTGAAAAAGCATTCACCAATCACGCAGGCTTGACCTCAGCGCGACTTGTAGACGTCTTTGTAACGGGTGGTGGCCGCGGTATGGCCTTGGTAGTCCTGCACATCGTGGTAGAGCACCACGGTGTCGGTCATCTGCGACACGGGCAGAATGGCCCCCACCTGCTCGTCCAGGGTTTTCTGGATTTGCTGGTACTGGGCCAGTTGCTGCGCCTTGTCGGGCTCGACTTCCGCCTGCTCGATCAGGTTGTTCAGCTCGGGGCTGTAGAACGAGGTACGCCAGCCCTGGAAGTTGCTCAGCTTGGCTTCGTCGCGGTTGTCCGGGTTGTACACCAGGGTGCGCAGGCTTGAATGCGGATGCCGTTCAGCACCACCGCCGCCGCGCCCGACCAGGATGTCGAAGCTGCGCTCACGCATGGCACCGTAGATCTGGTTGCCGGTACCGGTGACGATGGTGGCCTTGATACCGGCCTGGGCCAAGGTCGACTGCAGGCTGGACGCAATGTTGATGAAAGGTGGCTCGGTGAGCACGCGGATGGTGGTCTTGAAGCCCTCGGGGTAGCCCGCTTCGGCCAGCAGTTTTTTCGCTTCGGCCACGTTCAGGGCATAGCCCGGATCATCCAGCCTTGCTGCCAGGCCAAGCGGTAGCGGGCGCTGATTGAGCTGGCCATAGTGCGGCATCACGGTCTGGTTGATGCCTTGATAGTCGATCAGCGAACGAACCGCCCGGCGTACGCGCACATCGTCGTAGGGTTTGCTCTTCACGCTCAGGGCAACGTAGTACAACGTTCCGCGCTGCACGGTCTGGGTACGAACGTTGTCAGACTTCTCCAGTGCCTCGATGTCTGGCGCGGACATGCCCTTGGCCAGGTCCAGGTCGCCCCGCTCCACCATCAACCGCAGTGACTGCGACTCGGTCATGTTGCGCATGACGATGCGTTTGAGCTTGGCTGGGCCACCCCAGTACCCGTCAAAACGGTTCATCAGGATGACATCGTTGGCGCGCCACTCCTTGAGCACGAACGGCCCGCTACCAGCCGCGTGGGTGGCCAGCCAGGCACTGCCCATGTCATCGCCCTTCTGGTGCTGCTGCACCACCTTGCGGTCGAGGATGAATGCGCTGGGCGAAGTTGCCAGGGTATTCAGCACCAGCAACGGATCAGTCGGCCGTGGTAGCTCGATGACGAAGGTTGAGTCATCAACAGCGCGCATGTGCTGGTCTACATTGCCCGCAGAAAACCCGTAGGCCTTCCAGGTCGACGCCAAGGCCAGGTTAAGTTTGAGTACGCGCTGCAGCGACCAAGCGACATCCTCGGCACTTAGCGGGTTACCGGACTGGAACGTTACGCCCTGGCGCAGGTTGAACGTGAGGGTCCTGCGGTCATCGCTGACCTGCCAGCTTTCTGCCAGCGCTGGCAGCAGCCGGTCCGGCTGACGCACGTCCTGCACCAGCAGCATGTCGTAGAGGTTGGCATTGACCTCGGACACATCCAGCCCGGTGGCCGCCGCCGGGTCGAGGGACAGCAGGTTGATCATGCTCATACCGACGATCAACTGATCCGCCGGGGTTTTCGCTAAAGCAGCAGGTACCGAGGTCAGCGCCAGAGACGCAGCAAAGACCCCCGCCCAGAGTGTGGGGATAACGCTCATGTGAGATCGCCTTCTTATAGTTATTGGACGCTCGGGCGGCACGCAGCGACGCGTGCCGCCATGCACGAATCAGAAGCTTTGCAGCGTATTGGTTTCGACGTAGTCGAAGTCGATATCTTCCCCAAGGCCAGGCAAGTTCGACAGGTGCACATAGCCGTCTTCGTCCATCGGGTCGACCAGGCGTTTGAGATAGGCAGGTACCTCGTCGTAGTCAAGGTAGGGGTGCAGCAGACCGCGCTCGTACCAGGTGCAGTTCTTGATTGCCCCCACGACCGCCAGGTTGGCGGCGCCGTTGCCATGGATCTCGCAATCCATGCCGAACGATTCGGCCATGTGCGCAACCTTCAGACACGGTGCAATGCCACCCACACCGGCAACCCCCGCACGCAGGATGTCGCACACATCATTCTTGACCCAGCTCGCCCGGCTCAGGTGCTTGCCGCCGAGGCTTTCCGGGCCTAGCACCGGGATATCCAGCTGCCCGGAAAGCCAGGCGTAGGACTCGGCGGAGTCTTCCATCATCGGCTCTTCGAACCAGGCAAAGTCCAGCTTCTCCAGGGCACGGCCGATAGTGAGGGCCTCGGTGCGGCTGTACCAGTGATAGCCATCGATCATCAGCGCAATGTCCGGTCCCACGGCCTCGCGCACGGCGGCGCATGCCTTGATGTCCATGCTCACGCTGGGCGCGAACGACACCGGCGGCATCCAGGTGTGCAGCTTGATCGCCTTGTAGCCACGGTTGACCAGGGTTTCAGCGAAGCGACCGTACTCTTCCGGAGTGGACAGACCGCCGGGCAGCTCATCGCCGCACATGGTCGAGCCATAGGCCGGCACCTTGTCGCGGTAGCCGCCGATCAGCTTGTGCACCGGCAGGTTCAGCTTGCGACCGGCCCAATCCCACAGCGCCTGCTCGACCAGCGCCAGGGCACGATCGGTCAGCTGGCTGGCGCTGCCGCGCTGCCAGTGCGCCAGGTCGTGCCAGATTTTTTCGCGGTCAAAGGCATTGGCGCCAACCAGCACCTTGCGCACGAAATTATCCAGCACATAAGGGCGAATGAGCTCGGGTGCGCCCAGCGCATAGCCTTCGCTGCCGCACTCGGTCCTGATGCGCAGCAGGGCCATCCTGGCCTGGGTCACATCACCTGGGTGGGCATGGCCGGCGCTGTCTACGGCGCGGCGCGTGGGGTAGGAAAATACCTGGACGGTTACAGCAGTAATGATCATGGACGTCTGAGCCTTCTTATTGGATTTGTGGCGAGTGAGTCACGCTCTGGGGCCATCCTACGTCATCATACAACATTTGAAAAGCGCCAGTTAAAACCCGATAAAACCTCCGGTTCATGATGCCTACAGCAATCATGAGACCCCGATATAAAAGCAAACACACCCTTGAAACACGCCGAATAGAGCCATCAATCAAAGTGATCAGACAACATTTCAATAATTCGTAGACAGCCCCACAGTCGTACGATAACTTATTTTAAAAATCACGGAGCGCTGACCACCTCGACCACCTCGACCACCTTGCTCACCCGCCTCATCACGTCCTCAACAAAAACAAAAAAAGAGATCGCATGAACATCACACTTCGCCGCCTCATCGCCGCCAGTACGCTCGGCCTGTCGTTCTACGCCTGTGCAGACTCCGCCAGCATCAACTACCGGCACACGTTCACCGAAGATGACAGCATTCATTCCGACCGGATAAAGCTGAGTTACCGCAAGGACAGCGGCCTGGGGTTTGCCGCAGAAATCAAATACAAGACTGCCGGCGACCGCGAAGACGTCGCCTACGACAACATGGTCAACAACGGCCATGAGTTCACCGTGGACTACAACTACAAGATGAGCCCCCGGTCGACCTGGACACCCGCCTTCCAGATGGACAGCACCAAGGATGCGACCACCTACAAGTTCGGCTTGAAGTACAACTACAAGCTCAGCGACACCTGGTACGTCGCCACCCGCGTGCGCCACGACGCACGCAACCTCGACCGCGACCAGATTGACCACAGCAAGCCGGACCGCGCCAAGGACAACCAGAACACCACCCGCCTTGAAGGCTGGCTCGGCTATACCCCCAGCGGCCCATGGGCATTCGAATACCAGTACATCCACTTCACCACCGACTACATCCGCTACGACAACAAGAAGCGCGACTACGAGCAGAACCTGATCATCAAGTACAAGCTCAACAAACAGTGGGCACCGTTCATGGAGGTGGGCGACATCAAGGTCAACAGTTACACGGACGATCGCCAGGCCCGTTGGCGCCTGGGTATCCAGTACAACTTCCTGTAAGGGCTACCGCCCGCCCATGCCGGTGTCGTTCCTGCACGGCACCTTCATGCAATTTCCGTAAAAGGCCCCAGCACAATGACCACGACCACCCGCAAACCCTTCAACCGCCTGCTGCTCACCGGTGCTGCCGGCGGGCTCGGACACGTGCTTCGCGAAGCACTGCAAGCACACGCCGACATCGTGCGCGTATCGGACATCAGCCCAATGACACCGGCCGAGGACGAGCATGAAGAAGTTATCCATTGCGACCTGGCGGACAAGGCCGGCGTACTGGCCCTGGCCAACGGTGTAGACGCTATCGTGCACCTGGGTGGGATCTCTACCGAACGCGCTTTCGAAGAAATCCTGCAAGCGAACATCATCGGCACCTTCCACATCTACGAGGCTGCCCGCAAGCACGGGATCAAACGTGTGGTCTTTGCCAGTTCCAACCACGTCACCGGCTTTTACCCCCAGGGCGAACAAGTGGATGCGCATTCGCCGCGCCGGCCGGACTGCTATTACGGGCTGTCGAAGGCCTACGGCGAAGACCTGGCAACGTTCTACTTCCACCGCTACGGCATCGAAACCGTCAGCCTGCGTATCGGCTCCTCCTTCCCCGAACCCCGCAATGTGCGCATGTTGTCCACCTGGCTGAGCTATGGCGACCTGGCACACCTGGTGGAGCGCGCATTGCTGGCCGAGAACGTTGGCCACACCGTTGTGTATGGCGTCTCCGCCAACCGCGACCTGTGGTGGAGCAACCGCTACGCCGCGCACCTGGGTTTCAACCCGAAGGACAGTGCCGAACGCTTCCGCCCGGCACTGGAGCAGCAGCCGAAACCCGCCGCGAATGACCCGACTGCTCATCTGCAAGGTGGCGCCTTCACCGCTGCCGGACCTTTTGGCGACTGACCCCCGATAGAGTGCAGAATGCTTCCATGACAGCCGAACTGATTATCGATGCACGCAATGTCACGGGCGAGAGCCCGGTCTGGCACCCGCAGGAAAATGCCTTGTACTGGGTGGACATTCCGGCAGGCCGCCTGCACCGCTGGCAACCGGACGGCCAGACCCACCACTGGACCGCAGACGAAATGCTAGGCTGCATTGCCCGCAGCCACCAAGGCCATTGGCTGGGGGCCCAGGAGAGCGGGATCTTCCACCTCACCCCCCAGGCAGACGGCCGTCTGCTGGCCGGCAAGCGTGCCAGTGTCGAACACGCCAGACCCGGCATGCGCTTCAATGACGGGCGCTGTGACCGCCAGGGGCGCTTCTGGGCCGGTACGATGCAAACCAGCATGGCCGCCGAACCGGTGGGTGCCTTGTACCGGTATGACGCGATGGCAGATGGCACGGCAGGGCCATTGCAGGCACGGCTGGGCACATTGTCCGTTCCCAACGGCATGGCGTTCAGCCCGGACGGCAAAACCATGTACGTCTCCGACTCACACCCGAGCGTGCAGATGATCTGGGCTTTCGACTACGACATCGACAGCGGCAGCCCGCACAACCGCCGGGTCTTCGTCGACATGAACCAGCACCCCGGCCGGCCGGATGGGGCTGCGGTAGATGCCGAAGGTTGCTACTGGATCTGTGCGATCGATGCCGGCCAGGTACTGCGCTTTACTCCCGACGGGAAGCTGGACCGCGCCCTGCCGCTACCGGTGAAGAAACCTACCATGTGCGCATTCGGTGGCCCGCAACTGGAAACGTTGTTCGTGACGTCGATTCGCCCGCAAGGCATCGACCTGAGCGACCAGCCCCTGGCCGGTGGCGTATTCGCATTGAACCCAGGCGTCAAAGGCTTGCCGGAGCCCATCGCCAAGGGCTGAATGAAGCCAGGCAGCGGCTGTTTCAGGGGCAATGCGCCCATCGACGAGATGCTGATCAGCGGCGTGAGTTGCACCCAGCCAACGTTGATCAGCAGCAACGCCACGCACAACTGCATCGGCGTGCGGGTATGCCCGGCGAGCATGGCGACGGATGAACACCGCCACCAGCCCCACGGCGATCATCAACTGGCGATGACCGGACAGGTGCGTTACTCAAGCAGCGACGCCTCGTTCGCCATCATCGCTGACTTCGAACTGCCCCACCAGCTTCTGCAACTTGCCAGCATCCACCTTCACCTTCTGCGCACTGCTTTGCAGCACCAGGGCGGTCTGGCGCATCTCGCTGGAGGACTGGTTGACCTGCTCGATCGTCTTGCCGTATTCCACGCTGCGACGGTTGAGCTGCTGGATGATGGCGAACATGCCCTCCACCGCCTGGTGCAGTTGCACATTTTCGGAAGACGCGTCCTCCGCCAGGCGCAGGCTGTTGTCGACATCCTGCACGCCCTGCTCCATGAAGCTTACCGCCTGCCGGGTTTCGCCCTGCAGGCTCTCGACCATATGGCGAATGTCGTTGGCGGCACGCGAGGTGCGTGCGGCCAGGCTGCGCACCTCGTCGGCCACCACCGCGAAGCCACGACCATGCTCCCCGGCCCGCGCCGCCTCGATAGCGGCATTGAGCGCCAGCAGGTTGGTCTGGTTGGTGATTTCGCTGATCAACCCGGTGATGTTGTCGATCTCGACCATGCGGCTGTCGAGCCGTTGCACGCTGGATGATGAGCGCGCCACCACATCGCGGATCGACTGGGTGCCCGCCTGCACCGCCTGGTACTGCGCGCGTGCGCGGCTGACCACTTCGTCCATGGCCTGTTTCATCTGCTCGGCGCTGACCGAGGCCTGCTGCAGTTCGCCGAGTTGCTCTTCCATGATGATCATCATCTGGTGCACGGCGTCGGCCACGTCGGCGGAGCTTACGCTGGCCTCCTGGCTGCGCCCGAGCATCATCTGGTTGGTGCTGCCAACCGTGCGACTGGCCTTGACCACCTGCCCGACCACCGTGTCCAGGCGGTCGATGAAGCTGTTGATCCAGCGCGCCATGTCGCCGCTCTCATCATTGGCCAAGGTACTGGTATCCAGGCGCTGGCGCAGGTTGCCTTCACCCTCGGCGATGGTGCACAGCACACTGCTCATGCCATTCAACCTGGCGGCCAGGCGCTTGGGCCCGAGCACGCCGAACAACAAGGTGGCGCCCAGCATGCTCAAGGCCTCGATCGCGTCAGTCAGTCCTTGCGGCAGGCCTGCATAGTGCTGCACCCAGTAATTGCAGCCGAACAGCCCCGCCATGATCGCTACATAGGGTTTCATCAACCCGTAGCTCAGCGAACGCCGGCGATAGACCTCCTCCAGATCTGCCTCGCACATCATGCCCCAGCGGTCGGGTGAGCCTGGCAACTGGAAGGTCACGCCCTTGCCCACCACTGGCACATGACGGTAGTCGGAATAGCCGGGGTAGGTCACGAACAGGTTGGCACCCCGCCTGATCGTCTCCCTCACGCCTGGGTGCAGTTCCCGCGTGGAAGGGTCGGTGAAACGAAGCTCCAGCTCGGTATGACGCTGGACCTGCACGGTGGTCCAGGGGGTGTGCACACCGTTCTTGAGGTTTTCGCCATGGGTGAAGGTGGCGTCCTCGAAGCGCGAACGGGACAACGCGGTACCGGGCTGTATGCCAGGGTCGAAGCGCGATTGCGCCATGAACAGGTAGTTGTCGCCCGACTCGGGGTAAATGTGCCCTGCCTCGCGCTGGATCAGGTCACCCAGCACATCGTTGGGCACCCGCCCACACAAACAACCTAGCACTTTGCTCTCGTGCATCAGGGGCTGGTAGAACATCAACGTGACTTCATCGTGGAAGCGCGAGGAAGACGGGCCGACCTGCAAGGTCAGCGGGTCGCTGTAGGGCCCGTGCAGAAACGGTGCTTTCAGCCCTTGCGCCAGGGCTGCCAAGTGCTCGATGCGTGGCGTGCCACGCTGGGGCCAGGTCGAAGCGATGACGATGCCGTGGGCATCGACGACAAACAGCTCGGAAAAGTCCTCAGCCTGGGCCAGCGTGTTGCGCAACATTGCGCTATCGACTTGAGCGAGCCCGGGCGCCACCTGCTCGGCCAGGTCGGCCAGGTGTTCCCACTGCTCGCGCACCCACTCATGCAGCAACTGCACGCGGGTCTGGGCGATGGCTTCGAACGTTTGCTCGACCTGCGGGTAACTGGCCCGATTAAGGCGGCACGCCCAGCCCATGCTGAATTTGCCGGTTTTGCCAAACCACGGCAGCCAACCCTTTTCACTCGACGATAACTGCATCGAACCACTGGAAAGCGACATTATCTTCACCATACGCGACATCGAATGGCAATCTGATAGCAAGTCGCACGCCAACGGCGGGAGGCGTGATTAATCGGCCGTCCCGCGGAGTGGATGCACTTCATCAGTGCAAGGTGCCGGCAGGTAAACCCCGGAGCGCACCAGGCAGGGGCAAAAATGAGGGGTTTAAGCATTCAACTGAAATGAGACAAATAGCCTTCAGAACTGCTCGCAGATCGCACAACAGTTCGATAATCGCACAAATTCAGCCAAACCCTCTCTACTGTTGCCCTATCTTGCGGCACGCTATAGCGAAAGTCAGCAAGCCATTTCAAGTGCTGACAGGCCCCATCGCTTCACGCGCTCCGGCCAGCCCGACAACCACAACTCCAGGAACAACCAGGAGCTCGCCTTGATCAATAAAACGTACGAGTCCATCGCCAGCGCGGTGGAAGGGATCACCGACGGTTCGACCATCATGGTCGGTGGCTTCGGCACGGCTGGCATGCCGTCCGAGCTGATCGATGGCCTCATTGCCACCGGTGCCCGCGACCTGACCATCATCAGCAACAACGCCGGCAACGGCGAGATCGGCCTGGCCGCCCTGCTCATGGCAGGCAGCGTGCGCAAGGTGATCTGCTCGTTCCCGCGCCAGTCCGACTCCTACGTGTTCGACGAACTGTACCGGGCGGGCAAGATCGAACTGGAAGTGGTCCCGCAGGGCAACCTGGCCGAGCGTATCCGCGCCGCAGGCTCCGGCATTGGTGCGTTCTTCTCACCGACCGGCTACGGCACCCTGTTGGCCGAGGGCAAGGAAACCCGTGAGATCGACGGCCGCATGTACGTGCTGGAAATGCCGCTGCACGCCGACTTCGCACTGATCAAGGCGCACAAGGGTGACCGTTGGGGCAACCTGACCTACCGCAAGGCCGCCCGCAACTTCGGCCCGATCATGGCCATGGCTGCCAAGACCGCCATCGCCCAGGTCGACCAGGTCGTCGAACTCGGTGAACTGGACCCGGAACACATCATCACCCCGGGTATCTTCGTCCAGCGCGTGGTCGCCGTCACCGGTGCTGCCGCTTCTTCGATTGCCAAAGCTGTCTGAGGCCTGCCATGACCATCACCAAAAAGCTCTCCCGCACCGAGATGGCCCAACGCGTGGCCGCAGACATCCAGGAAGGCGCGTACGTAAACCTGGGCATTGGCGCGCCAACCCTGGTGGCCAACTACCTGGGCGACAAGGAAGTGTTCCTGCACAGCGAAAACGGCCTGCTGGGCATGGGCCCAAGCCCTGCGCCGGGCGAGGAAGACGATGACCTGATCAACGCCGGCAAGCAGCACGTCACCCTGCTGACCGGTGGTGCCTTCTTCCACCATGCCGATTCGTTCTCGATGATGCGTGGCGGCCACCTGGACATCGCCGTACTGGGTGCCTTCCAGGTGTCGGTCAAGGGCGACCTGGCCAACTGGCACACGGGTGCCGAAGGTTCGATCCCGGCCGTAGGCGGCGCAATGGACCTGGCCACCGGCGCCCGCCAGGTGTTCGTGATGATGGACCACCTGACCAAGACCGGCGAAAGCAAGCTGGTGCCCGAGTGCACCTACCCGCTGACCGGTATCGCGTGCGTCAGCCGCATCTACACCGACCTGGCCGTGCTGGAAGTGACACCGGAAGGGCTGAAAGTGGTCGAAATCTGCGCGGACATCGACTTTGACGAACTGCAGAAACTCAGTGGCGTGCCGCTAATCAAGTAATCCAGAAAGCCCGCGGGCTTTCCATGCCCACTGCGGCACTCTCAACAGTGCCGCACTAGCGCTGCACGGCAGCCCCGGCAATTCGTGTATCCACGCTGAAATCCAGGGGCTGCTCCGCAGCCCTTTCGCGACACAAGGCTTGCGCTGTTTCCGCCAACCTGCGAAGGGGGCGCGCGGCCTTGAGGCCTCTCTTCCAACCGTTTGGGAGCTGACAGACGGGAACACGCGTAGAGATCAGCCCAATAAGCCATCGAGCGAGAGCCAGAAAGCGGCGTGCAAAATCCCCGACCGCGACTTTACGCCTTTTTTACTCGACATTACCGTAAAGCAAGCAATACTGCCGGCACTGTCCCAACGAGCTCCCTCAATGCCGCTGCCTGCATTGCGTTTCATTGCCTTCATTATTGGCGTATTCCTGATCACATTGGCCGTCAGCATGGTGATTCCGATGCTGACGTTGCTGTGGTACGACCGCAGCGACGACCTCGGCGCATTCGTCTGGTCGAGCCTGATCGTTCTGTGCGTCGGCCTGCTTCCGGTAGCCCGGGGCGTCCCCGACATACCGCAACTGCGGACCAGGGACATGTATTTCCTCACGACGGCAAGCTGGGTCATCGTGTGTGCATTTGCGGCGCTGCCGATGGTGTTAATTCGCGACATCAGTTACACGGACGCGTTCTTCGAAACCATGTCGGGAATTACCACCACCGGCTCGACCGTGCTGACAGGCCTGGACAGTGCATCACCGGGGCTACTGATATGGCGTTCCCTGCTGCACTGGCTGGGAGGCATTGGATTTATCGGCATGGCCGTGGCGATCCTGCCACTGCTGCGCGTGGGCGGCATGCGCCTGTTCCAGACCGAGTCTTCGGATTGGTCTGACAAAGTGACGCCACGTTCGCATGTGGCTGCCAAGATGATACTGCTGGTCTACCTGGCCCTGACAGCATTGGGAACAGGGGCGTTGTGGGCTGCCGGCATGACCCCGTTCGAAGCCATCAATCATTCGATGTCGCTGATTTCAACCGGTGGTTACTCGACCTCGGATGCCTCGCTGGCTCATTGGCCACA
Source organism: Pseudomonas sp. 22515 (assembly GCF_052044625.1). NCBI lineage: Bacteria > Pseudomonadati > Pseudomonadota > Gammaproteobacteria > Pseudomonadales > Pseudomonadaceae > Pseudomonas > Pseudomonas sp. 22515. The sequence goes on along the minus strand of NZ_JBQENN010000002.1, from coordinate 239,863 downwards.
GCCTGCGGTGCATTGGGTAGCTGTGGTCATCATGATACTCGGCAGCCTGCCCTTCACGCTGTATGTCGCCACGCTACGTGGCCATCGAGGCATCCTGCTCACGGACCATCAAGTTCGCGGTTTCATTGGTTTTCTCGTCTTCGTCTGGCTCACGGTCGGAACCTGGCTCTGCTTGCACAGCGACCTGGCCTGGTGGGATGCGTTTCGTATCGTTGCGGTCAATGTGACCTCGGTGGTGACCACCACAGGCGTTGCCTTGGGTGATTACACGCTCTGGGGCAGCTTCGCCATCATGCTGTTCTTTTACCTGACGTTCGTCGGCGGGTGCTCGGGCTCCACCGCCGGCGGTTTGAAAATATTCCGTTTCCAGGTGGCCGCTGCCTTGCTTGTCAGCAGCCTGAAGCAGTTGATCCATCCACGGGCAACGATCTCGAAGAAATACAATGGGCACCCCATCGATGAAGAGATCGTACGGTCACTGCTGACGTTCTCCTTCTTCTTCTCCGTCACCATCGCAGTCATCGCCCTTGGCCTCTCTCTGATAGGGCTCGACTGGATGACGGCGTTGAGCGGGGCGGCCACCGCGGTGTGCAACGTCGGCCCAGGCCTGGGGACGATTATCGGGCCTGTAGGTAATTTCGCCTCGTTGCCGGACGCAGCGAAATGGTTGCTGACGGTTGGCATGCTACTTGGACGGCTCGAGATCCTCACCGTACTGGTACTGGTCTCGCCGGCCTTCTGGCGATTCTAGGCCTGAGGTCATACAACCAATCAGCCAGAAGACCTCTGGACTCCCCGCATGCCCCGCCTTTGCGGTGGGCTAGGCGGTGTAGCCTGGGCCAGCCTGCCACTGCTCGATTTTACCCTCGCGTGGCAGCACGGTGTCGAACGCTGGGCGAAGGCATTACCGAACCCCAAAGTCGCAGCGTGCACAGCACCTTGAGACAGAACACGACCACCCTAAGTACCGCGCCCAACGACAATGATGCTGAAGAACGGAAAATGCTCCAGGAAAGCAAACAAGGCGAGCGCACTGTCTTCACAATGTGCAGGTGGCGGTGATCAGTTGGATAAATTGCCGTTCGCCAAGCCCCGTGTGCTCGGTAATCACCATAAACCGTAACGTCCGCAGGGAAAAATCCCAGACCGACGCCCCATGGGAGTGAATGGTTTGGCGCTTGTTGTTCATCTGAGAGTGGTTATTCGGTAGACTACCGCACGGGTGCCAGCTGCACGGTGCAGTGGGGCAGGTTAAAGAACAGCGCAGGTCGGGCCGCCATGCGGGAGCACCTGTGCCTATGCATAAAGTAGAATTACCTCGCGCCCAGAAACTGGCTGAGCGCGCCTTCGCCAACCTTGAACGCTTTTTGCACATTGAAGCGGTCAGCGGCATCGTTCTGTTGATTGCCGCAGTCGCTGCCCTGATCTGGGCCAATTCCCCGGCTGCCGACAGTTATGAAGCCCTTTGGCATACGCCGTTGACATTCGGCGTGGGCTCGCATGTCTATTCGCAGTCTCTGCATTTCTGGATCAATGATGGCTTGATGACCATCTTTTTCCTGGTCGTGGGCATGGAGATCCGCCGCGAAATCCACGAGGGTGCACTGTCCAGCCTGCGCCAAGCCACACTCCCCATGGCAGCCGCTGTCGGCGGCGTAGCGGTACCCGCACTCCTCTACCTGAGTTTTGGTCACGCGTCGGCAGACCAGCAAGGCTGGGCCGTGCCAACGGCGACGGATATCGCCTTTGCGGTGGGCGTATTGGCACTGCTCGGCAAGTCGATCCCGTCCAACGTACGTGTGTTCCTCCTCGCCCTGGCAATCATCGATGACATCATCGCAGTCCTGATCATCGCGTTCTTCTACTCAGGCGGCCTTGATTACACCGGTTTCGGCGTTGCACTGATCGGCCTGCTAATGGTGATCGGGCTTCAAAAGATCGGTGTGGGTTCAGCCTACGCCTACGTCCTTCCCGGTGCGATCGTCTGGCTGGGCATCTTGTTGACCGGCGCCCACCCGACCCTCGCAGGCGTCGTGCTGGGCCTGATGACACCTGTGACCGCGATGCCGATGCGTGAGCGCCCACTGGATGCCATTACCCGCTTCACCGGCGAATTGCTGGGGCGCGCCAAGGCGCCTGAGCAAGATGCCAGCGACCTCATGGACCCGTTGAAACGACTGCGCCTGGCCCAGCGCGAACTGCTGCCGCCGGTGGTGCGCATGCAAGGTACCCTGCACCCCTGGGTAGCCTTCGGCATCATGCCGGTGTTTGCCTTGGCCAACGCCGGGGTCAGCCTTTCGGGTGTCGACCTGTCCGTTGAAGGCCCCCAGTGGGTCATGATCGCCGTCGCTGTCGCCCTGGTAGCAGGAAAGCCGTTGGGCATCGTCAGCGTCAGCTGGCTGATGGTCCGCCTGGGCTGGTGCGTGCTTCCCGCCGAGGTCAACTGGCGTAGCATTGTCCTGGTCGGGCTGCTGGCCGGCATCGGTTTCACCATGTCGATCTTCATCGCCAACCTCGCGTTCGTCGACCCTGGCTCACTTGGGGCAGCGAAACTCGGCGTGCTATCTGCATCGTTGATCGCGGCCGTGCTGGGTTTGACCTGGGGGGTGTGGAGCCTACGTAGCGCAGCGTCTGCTACCAAAGCAGGTTCGCCCACCTAGCTACATCCGGACTGGCGATCCCTTGCAGTTGGGCAAGCGGATCGCCACTCCCGGCGCGGCTACAACCTGTGTCGGGTAGGCCTGTGCGGGAAAACACGCCATACTCTCGGTATTCCAAGTCAGCCATGTGTGGGCAATGTCCGACCCTACCCGACCTGCTCCTTCACTCCCCCGCCGTTCACGCTGGCGAGAATGGCGTCAGCGACTGGCGTTCTGGATCGGGGCATTGCTGGTGGGGCTCGTTGCGCTGGCATTCGCCTGGCTAGCCGACGCGGCATTCGCTTCGTTCAAGCGCTTGCTGGAATGGGCACCCTGGTCACCTCTTCTCATCACTCCGCTGGGTTTCGCGGCCCTGGCTTATCTGACGCAACGATGGTTTGAAAATGCCAAGGGTAGCGGCATTCCCCAAGTCATCGCCGCCCTGGAAATGCCCTCTCGCCGGCTGCGCGCCCGATTACTCTCGCTCCCTGTGGCTGCAGCACGCATGAGCCTGACGCTGGGCGCCCTGCTGGTCGGCGGTTCGGTTGGCCGGGAAGGCCCGACCGTCCACATCGGCGCCGCAGTGCTCTATTCCTTTGGCCGACGCTTAGGCCTGCACGGCCGGCGCACCATCGCTGGCCTGGTGCTAGCCGGAGGCGCTGCGGGTATTGCGGCAGCCTTCAACACACCGTTAGCGGGGGTAGTCTTTGCCATTGAGGAATTGAGCCGCACGTTCGAGCAACGTTTCAGTGGCTTGGTGCTCACTGCGGTGCTGATCGGCGGGGTCGTGACGCTGGGGCTGATGGGGCATTACGCCTACTTTGGAGAGATCAGCGGTCGGATGCCGGTGGGCTGGGGCTGGAGCGTCGTTCCTGCCTGTGCAGTGCTGGGCGGGCTGCTGGGTGGTTTTTACGCCAAGCTTGTGCTGCCCACCGACAAGGGCATACTCGGCCAGGTCTGTACGTTACGCGGACGCTATCCAGTGCGCTTTGCTGCCACCTGTGGGTTGCTGCTGGCCACCTTGGGGCTCGTCTCTGGGAATCATGTATTCGGCACCGGGTATGAAGAAACACGTGCGTTGCTGGAGGGGCAGCCGATCACAGACACAAGCTTTCTCCTGTGGAAGTTTCTGGCCAACGTCGCGTCCTATCTCTCCGGGATTCCAGGCGGGCTCTTTTCGCCGTCACTGAGCATCGGCGCCGCCTTTGCGCCGCTGTTGAGCTTGCTGCCCGATGTTGACCCTCAGGCAGGCGCACTTCTCGGCATGGGCGCATACCTGGCCGGTGTGACACGCTCGCCACTGACCGCCTCGGTCATCGTGCTTGAACTGACACACAGCCCGGACCTGGCCATTCCCATGTTGGCCGCGACACTGATGGCGGCGGCGATCTCTGGATGGGTGTCTCCAGTCTCGCTTTACCATGCCTTGGCCAAGCAGATTACCGACAAGCTTCATGCTGCCGCGTCTTCTTCCACAGAACCCGCCGCTCGCCAACCGAGCGCTACCGAAAAACCTTGAGCAGCACCAAGCCTGCCCTGCCAGACGTTAACGGGTAGTCAGGTAGCGGAACTGCCCTGAGGGGTACGGGGCTCCCAACAGGGCGGAACTGTCGCGCGCATTCACGCCTCCGTAGAGTCTGTTGGCCGCTTTAGCACCCCGAGCAACAGCAGGTCGAACGCCTTGACGGCCTGCGCCAAGCGAGCATTGCCGTCTTGGGCCTCCGCGATCCACACAGCCGCTTCAGCCAAGCTGCCGTAGATCAACGCAGCCAGCGCTTGAGCGTGCGCGTTGACGAAAACGCCCTGTAGTACCAGGTTGTCGATCAACTGGCGCAGCGACTCTATGCAATACCGCTGGGCCTCAGGCGAGCCGCCCCCCAACACCGCTCTGGCGTCGCGCAGCACGATGCGCTGGATCTCGGGCTCCAGCGCCATCTCCAGGTAGGCGTGGCAGCGTTGGCGGAAGCCGTCCAAAGCGTTATCGGCGGTCTCGGTAATAGCACGCAGGCGCTCGTCCATTTCAGCGTCGAGCTGCTCAACGACGGCTGCCAGCAACCCCTTCTTGTCGCCAAAGTGGTGGTACAACGCCCCCCGCGTCAATCCCGCCCGAGCGGTCAGATCATCCATCGAGGCGTGCGCAAACCCCTGCTCGCTGAACATCTGGCGGGCGGTGGCCAGTAACAGGGCTCGGGTTTCTTGCATTGCGGCGCGGGTGCGGCGAACCATCCAGCTATTCCTTGTGTTCTGGCGGCATGGGGTAGGCGTATACGAGTATTCATACCGCTTGCACGCATTGTCTTGGGCGCGAGGCGCACTGACAAGCCTGTCGTATCGTCGCGCGGTGACCGAGCCACCAAGCCTGGCGGCCAGCCCTGAAGCCGATCAAAGCGAATACGACGCCTGTCGGGCTCGGGCGCGCATGCGCTGGTAGCCCCAAAGCGCGACCAACAACACTGCGGCCCCGGCGGCCAAGGCCACGTTGAATCCGGCCTGGGCACCCCACATATCGACCACCTGCCCAGACGCTGCGGCACCGCCGGCAACTCCAACGTTGAGACCGGCGAGCAACCAGGTCATCCCTTCAGTCAGCTTGCTTTCGGGAACGATGCGCTCTACCAGCGACATCGCCACGATCATGGTCGGGGCGAAGAACAGGCCCGCAACCAGCACGGCAATGGCCAGCCCGATGATGTCTCCCACCACCAGCAGCGGCAAGGTTGTCGCCGCCGTCGCCAACCCACCCAGCAGTAGCAGCTTGTGTAGCGGGGTATCGAGTTTCAGGACACCGAACACCAGCCCCGCGACACAGGAGCCGATGGCATAACAGGACAGCACCACGCTGGCCGCAGCCGGCATGTCCATCTGCTCGGCGAATGCCACGCTGACGATGTCGACCGTACCGACGATCAAGCCCATAGCGACCATCAGCAAGGTCAGCAGGCGTACGTCGGCCAGCCTGAACACCGACATGCTGTCTTGCCCGGTGGCGGCATCGGCCTCTACTGGCGGCTCGGTGCCGACCTGCACCGCCAAGGCGAACACGCCGACGGCCAGGAACACGACAGCAGCCAATGTACCGGCCTGCGGAAGTACCGCCACGCTCAGCCCTACCGAAATCGGCGGGCCAGCAATGAAGGTGACTTCGTCAAGAACGGTTTCCAGCGAGTAGGCTGTCTTCAGTTGCGCCTTGCCGCGGTAAATCGCGGTCCAGCGCGCGCGCACCATCGCCGACATGCTGGGCATGAAGCCGGCGAGCGCGGCCCCGACGAATAGGGTCCAGTCCGCCAGCCGCCAATAGCTGCAAGCCAACAGCAGAAGGATGCCCAGCACACTGAGCCCGGCGGCGGCCGGCAATAAGCGGCCCTGGCCATGGCGGTCGACCAGGCGCGAGATCTGCGGCGACATCAGTGCATAGGTCAGCACGAAGGTGGCCGCCACCGCACCGGCCAGGCCATAACTGCCGGTGATCTGAGACAACATGGTGATGATCCCGATACCGGTCATCGGCAACGGCAGCCGGGCCAGCAGGCCGGCCAAGGCGAAGCCCTTGGCGCCTCTGGCCTGGAACAACTCGCGGTAGGTACTGAACACGCTCGACTCTCCTTATCGAAAGGCCCTTGTGCAGTCACGCTCAAGGTAAAATACATACAGCTCGTATGATTAAAACCTTATTATCATACGAATTGAATGTAAATACTCGACGGGGAACGTCCTTATTCAGCCGCCCTGCCCCGTGACGCCTTGCGTGTGGCGAACACTCGTTCGCCGTTGAGCGAGAGTTGAAGGTGTGAGCGATGAGGCCCGCAGGCCAGTTGCCACGAACGTCGCTGCAGTCAGCGCACAATTGTAGAGCTTGCTTGAACCACCAAAGCCAACGGCCAAGAACCCTATGCATGGCTTCGCCACGTACTGGAGGACTTGCCGCATGCCGCGAAGATTGAGGATTACGAATCGCTATTGCCGTGGAAGTGAAAGTCGGGGAAGCCACGGTAAACCAAGCCCTGACCTTGCGGCAGGAGGGGAACGTGCATCGGTTAAGAATCGCAAAAAGCCCTGAATAATCAGGGCTTTCCTCACGCCTTTGTCCCATTGGGCCGGCGCGCTGCGCTTGCCATTTGACCACAAGATTCAATGACGTGAACCGTCGCATATCTCTGTCGCAGATAACGCGCATAGGCTGGCCCTGCGTTGGAGAACCCTGCGATGACATTGTAGGGACTTTTCTTTCACCCCATTTTCACGACACCTAGGCAACACTCGTCCTATCCCCCGTGTGATAGAAGCTCCCATTAGCCCGCCTAGCAGCGGGCTTTCTTTTGCCTAGAATTCGGCCGTTTGTCTTCTGAGTTGTCCGTTCAACAGGCCCAGGCTGTCCCTTGAGGACACTAGCTAGAGCCACTCTCATGCCACAACTCATCAAATTCGTAGCCCTTCCCCTGGCCTGTAGTCTTCTTTGGGCTTGCTCTGTTCCTGAGACGAAGTCGCCTGTGGAGACGCCTGGCAGGCCCGAATCCGCAAAGACTCAGTTGCTGGAAGCCGGCGCCGCGACCTTGCAGGCGAAGCCGCCCATTGAGGCCATCAACGCCTATCTGGATGGCTTCCACTTTTACAACGGACATCCTGATGTGCAGATGGAAGCGCATCACTACTGCTCCATCCTGAATGAGGATGTCATCCAGTGCGTCATCTTCGACGGTAATACCAAGGAAGCGAAGATCATGGGTGTCGAGTACATCATCGACGAAAAGCTGTTTGCTGGTCTGCCGGCCAACGAGAAGGCGATGTGGCACAGCCACGGCTATGAAGTCTCGTCCGGTCAGTTGGTTGCACCAGGCATCCCCGCGACTGCTGAACATGCGCTGATGGAGCGGCTTGCCCATACCTACGGGAAGACATGGCACACGTGGCACACCGACCAGGATAAAGCTCTTCCTGTGGGCGTTCCGCAGTTGATGATGGGGTTCACAATGGATGGCCAGGCTGACCCGGCGATGGTCGAGCAGCGCAATCGCCGTCTGGGGGTGGATGCGGCAAAAACCAAAGCTCAGCGGGCTGACATTCAAATCCCTGCGGCTGATCCCAAGGCGGATGGTTGGCAACACGGCAACGTTATTCAGATCACCGATCCAACAGGTGCTCATCTGCATCGTCCCGCCACGTCGACATCTGAGAAAGCGAACAGCCGTTCCAGCCAATAGGGAAATGCGATGGGCAAGACCTTGTGACACCAATAAAGTTGAACAAAAAGGCCATCCTCACGTGCCGAAGGTGTGGCGCAATTGCCAATTATGGCGATCTGATGCAGGCAGAAGGCAGACGGCTCATCGCCGACATCCGGCAGCGTCTGGCACTCTTGGAAGTTATCTAGCCGCGCTCAGATAGCCACACCTACCTATACCATTGCAACGATCTTTATCACACGATACGTTGCGCTTTACCATCTTTCGCGCCCCCGGTCAGCTCGCACGAAAGTAAAGGAAGCATCCCGCACTCTCCCGGCATCCGAAGAAAACACAGACTCTCTGTGTGAACACACGAGGTGCGAGATCATGGCTAACGATCAAGACAAGGCTGGTCAGCAAGGCGGCACCGCTCAAAACAACCCTGGCAATTTTGCCAATGATCCACAACGGGCGTCTGAAGCCGGCCAGAAAGGTGGTCAAATGTCCGGCGGGAGACCTGAGAATCAGCAAACGGGGCATGGCAGCGGCAGTAACCTTCAGGAAGACGATCCTCAGCGTGCCGGTGGTGCAACCCAACGGGGTGGCCAAGGAGGCCATTCCACCGGCATTAAATCTGACCGGGAGGAAAGTATGGACGATGAGTCGCAAGCGATTCAGGACGAAGACAGCGGAATGACGGAAGACAATCGCTGAGCAAATAGCCAGGGAGAGGGATAACCCTGGCTTCCCCAATATCTTCGAAGCCACCATTCAAGAATGACGGAATGACCGGCTAACGAAACAGTACAGTTTTCCCAGTTGATAGGCGAAAAAAAGCCCGCGCACAAATCGCGGGCCGATCAGAGAGCAACAACCGCCCTGATTAGTTATCCAGCTCGTCCTTGATGATCTTGCCGTCGTGCGGATCGACCTGAAACTCGTACTGCTTGCCGTCAGCTTTCATACCTTCGCCCTCCCAATGACCATCATCGGCCTCGATCTTGGTGATCTGCGTGTAGCCGGCGCCTTTTAAGGTAGCTTCGGCCTGATCCTTGGTTACTTTCCAATCTGCTCCAGGCTGATCCGCCCATGCTGCAGTGCTTGCCATTGCGGCGACCATGGCGAAGCCTGTGAACAGTCGAGTCATCGCTTTCATCGTTAACATCCTTTTTCGTGACAGTTATCGTTCCGACCCTCACGCTGATCTCGCCGTTCAGTTTGAGTGCGGGTCGACACCGAAACTGAGGTCTCTTCATGGAGCTCCGGCAGACAAGCAGTCGGGTGAGGCTTCATAAATCGTTGGATCGAGTGACTCGAGCTATCCCCGCGTGATAGTGCTTGCCCGCCTAGCAGCCGGCATTCTTCTGCCCATTAACCAGGCACGCCTTCTAACCCCACCTTGGTTGGCCAAGCTCCTTCTCGTATCATCAGCCCTCCCCACCTGGAATGATTGTCGTGAAGCCGTCACCTGGAAGTGCCCAGTCCATCCCTGCGAATGCCAACGGCCCGAAGTGGGATGTCGGCGAAGCTGTCAGCCAACTTTCCTGGGACGACTTGCGGATCATTAAAACGCTAAGTGACTGTAGCAACCGCTCTGCCACGGCCAAGAAGCTCGGCATCAATGTGTCCACCGTCTCGCGCCGGGTCGCGCAAGTTGAGAAGACGCTTGGGGTCGCGCTTTTCGATCATCGCAAGGCGGGGTATCTGCTGACTGCCGAAGGCGTCGAGCTGCGTGCACTGGCCGAGCGCGTTGAGCTGGACATCGTCAGTGTCACCCGCAGGGTGTCCCGCGCCGGCCAAGGCCCCCTGGGAAAGCTGCGAATCACCACCAGCGACTCGCTGCTGTTGTACTTTCTCACGCCGATCATCGCGGACTTCAAAGCCCTCAATGAGGGGATTTCCATCGAGGTGTTGGTCGGCAACCAGACGTTGAGTTTGGCAAGGGACGAGTCGGATATTGCGGTACGCGCGACCAAAAAACCAACGGACACCCTCGTGGGCCGCAAGCTCGCCAACATCGCGTGGGCGGCATATGGCAGCGTCAAGCAGGCGGCGATTACCGATCCCTTCGCTGAGGGTCAGGCATGGGTATCCTACTCGGGAGGCCTGTGCGGTTTGAAGGCAACGAGCTACGTCGAATGTCGAGTGCCCTCGGAGCATATTGCTTACCGCACTGATTCCGTGGCGGCAGCAAGTGCCGCTATTGCGGCGGGCCTCGGTTTTGGTTTCCTCCCCTGCATGCTGGGCGACATCACCCCAGGTTTGGTTCGAGCCGGCCCAGTGGTGCAGGAGCTTCAGGATGAGTTATGGCTGCTCACCCACCAGGACATCAGAAAGTCCTGGCGGGTAAAAGCATTCATGACGTTCTGCGCGGCTGCCGTGGCGGACCTTAAACCTCTGGTCGAAGGTCAGCAGGCCATCCCTGCTTCCTAGTTGAAATCGGAGGCGCCGTTTATTTGGCTTGGGCGCCGATCACAGCACGACACACGATCTCGATCAGCTGGGGGCGCTGTGCAAGCCGCGATACACCGATGATATTACTGGCCGCCTGCGGTCGCTCGGTGCCATAGGCCGCCTTGCGCACCTTGCCGACTACGGCAAAGGCTGCCTCCATGTCCAACACATACAGCGTCTCCTCAACGACATCCTGCATCGTAGCGCCATACAAGGCCAACAGCTTGGCGATGTTGTTGTAGGAAACCCGCATCTGTTCGCCCATTGACGAGAAATCGCTCGGACGACCGTCAGCATCCAGTGGCGCCGGCGCTACCAGGTTGCCCTCTTCGTCATGGTTGAACTGCCCCGAGATGAAGATCTCGTTGCCAACTCGCCGCGCTTGCGGATAGCCGTAGCCCTCTTCCCATGAAACGCCCCAGTAGGCGGTGTCGTCGTTGAAAGGTCGTGAAGCAGCCATTGGATTCTCCTTGGCGAAAAATGGATCGACGTGATCCGACTGGCCGAGATCCTAGCACCGGATTGAACGTCATCCATGGTGCATTAATGCGCCCACAAGAGCGCAAATGTGCGCCACTATTTCGCTGAGTGTTTCGCTATCTTGTGCTGGCACTCGGCGACATCCCGCCGAAAAACTCTCGCCACCGTTCAGCAAAAGGGAAGAACAATGAGCAAGCCACACACTGAAGTCCTGACCCCGCTCAACAGCCAACTGATCTTCATCGATCAGCAACCGCAAATGGCTTTTGGCGTGCAGAGCATTGACCGGCAGACGCTGAAGAACAACACCGTGGGCCTGGCCAAAGCAGCCAAGATCTTTAATGTTCCCACCATCTTCACCACAGTCGAAACCGAGAGCTTCTCCGGGCATACCTACCCCGAGCTGCTCGCGGTCTTCCCTGACGCTCCGCTGCTCGAGCGCACGTCCATGAACTCCTGGGACGACCAAAAGGTACGTGACGCGCTGAAGAAGAATGGTCGAAACAAGATCATCGTTTCGGGCCTGTGGACTGAGGTCTGCAACACCACCTTCGCGCTGTCCGCCATGCACGATGCAGGCTATGAGATCTATATGGTTGCCGACGCTTCCGGGGGCACGACCAAGGAGGCTCACGACTACGCCATGCAGCGCATGATCCAGGCGGGCGTGGTACCAGTTACCTGGCAGCAGGTGCTACTGGAGTGGCAGCGCGACTGGAAAAACCGCAACACCTACGATGCGGTCATGGAACTGGTCAAAGAGCATTCGGGTGCCTACGGCATGGGCGTCGACTATGCCTACACCATGGTGCACAAAGCGCCAGAGCGCGTTCAACACGGCCCAACCCTGGCCCCCGTGCCCGCATCGGTCTGATGCCTGATCAGCCCCAAAGTTGGTTCCTGATCAACAAGCGGGGCTAGCTCGAGCTGATCCGGGCTACCAATCGTTACGGAGTGTTCTGAAGCGTCAGACGAGGCTTCAGCGAATCGTGCTGCCCGGATCAAGCCATCTACAGATTTTCAGGATGAATTGATCCCATGCACAGTACTAAAGGCATCGTTATAGCCACCGTCGCGATTCAGTCGACTGGGCGGCTCAAACCCTGGCAGGTCACAACGGCTAAGCAGATGATGTTGGATCATCTGGATACCGGCATATCGGTCACCGCGCTTGCTGCAGCATGCGGGCTGTCGCGCAGCCATTTTTCGCGAATGTTCAAGGAATCCACACAGATCTCTGCGCAGCAGTGGTTGCGGGAGCAGCGGCTCAGGAAGAGTAAGGACTTGCTGCAGGCGTCGACGATGATGCTCGCCGAGATCGCTCTGGAATGCGGCTTCTACGACCAGCCGCACTTCTGTCGGACGTTTATGAGATCCGTTGGGATGACGCCGCAGGCTTGGCAGCAACAGCCCATTTAGCAGAGTCAGGTGTGCTATCCCAGAAGCACCCGTTGGCGGCGGGTATTCTGGAAACCATCAACGCGTACCTGCGAGACAAAGGGTGCGAAAGTGGAGCACCCGTCCCGGGTGATCAAACGCCAGCTCGGCTATGTGAAGACTCGCTTTCGTGGCTTGGCCAAGAACATGGCGCAACTGACCACGCTATTTGCGCTGTCTAATCTGTGGATGGTGCGCCGGCAATTATTGCCTGCTGCGGGAGAGGTGCGTCCGTGAGGGCAAAAAATTAAGTTTGCGCCTTGGTTTTCCAATAATCAGCGGCTGAAAATCGGGCTTCTCGGCATCCCCAAGCCGTCCATTTCCGGCTGATGGGCAACTTGTTCTGAGTTCCCTCAAATTAGCATTCGAATGGCCAACGAATCCAAAATCATTAGCCCCTAGTTCTAGAACATGGAAATCATTCTGATATTACAATGACGTTGACGCCCCAAAGCACTAAAGCGGATGAAATATATAGTCACCTCCCTCTTGGCCATCCAATGCCACACCAGCCTGTTTAAGTCTCTGCCGCAGAACTGGAATGTCGACCCGGACTTTCCAATCCGTTCGAATTTGGCTAGCTCTCATGAGTGCGTCGTAAAAAACAAAAGCATCGAGTAGCTGTTCTCGATCAAGCAGGTACACAGTAAATGCATTGCCTTTCCACGCAGCAACATTTAGCCCTAAGATTTCACAGACAGCGATTTTAGCCCGAGCATCGTCTCTATCTGCTTTTCGAGAGCACTCAATCTGTTTCGCCAGAACGGGGTCAATGATACGGTCAGTAAATAATACTTCACCTTCATCCCATACCTCAGGCGGACAGATTTTGCTCGCAGGATTCAGTGGGATGAACGGATTTATTTCCGCAGGATAGATTCGACATACCAACGGACGCTCGTCATAGATGCCGCAAAGGTTGTTATCACCCAGGTTCTGACAGCCATTTAGGGCATTGCCCGCGAATACTGCAATGACATAGATTGAGGCATGACCACTGGTGACCTCCACGGCTCGGCCTTTGGCATGAGCAAACTCCTCCGGACTTGAACTCCAATGAAGCTCGTCAAATGCCTCAAGCAGAATTGCTACCTCATGCCCTCTGTTTAGCCACTGCCTCGTTTCATACAGCGTAAGTGGAATCAGCCGTCCTTTACAGCAGACCCCACATCCGTTGCAGGCAAATCGGAAAGAGTTGTTTTCCATAGAAGAACTCGAAAATGCTCTCGGCGCACCATTTGCAAAATTGACCTGACAAGGCAACGCCTTTCAAGAAAATGACTTAAACGGGGCAATCACTGACCACGTAAGTACTTTTATCAATCAAGAATTTTCTTAAATTTTCGGAATAGTCCGCTGATACAGCCTGACGCACGCTTGGTCGAGTCATTAGCGATTGCTTCCAGGCTTCAACTCGAGGGAGCCCATCCAGCACGACATTCTGGGCTGGGGAGTTAAGCACTTCAAAAAACCTGAAAATCGGTGCCATAACAACATCGACCATACTGAATTCAGCCCCTTCAAAGTACGGCCCAGCGACCAAGGCAGAATCAAGCTTCATTAGTTTTCCACGAAGTTCGAATGCCTTATGAACGAAACCCTCTTTATCGGGAGAGTTGATCATTCCCCAAGCATCCCCCATTGCGGCTGTGGAAAACTCCATCCATGCTCGATGTTTAGCTCGCTTCAAAGGCACAGTCGGGTGTAATGGTACCTGGCGATACTCGTCTTCAATAAATTCACATATCGGAAAGCTTTCAAATAAAACAGTTTGACTTTCCTCCTCCTCACCTACGATCAATAGCGGTACCTTGCCGGACGGCGAGATTGCGAGGAACCATTCTGGCTTGTTAGCCAAATCGATGGTTTCACGCTCGAAGGCAATATTTTTCTCGAGCAACGCAATGGCGACACGCTGGACAAACGGACACAATCCATGGCTCACGAGCTTGAGGTTATTGGGCATTTCTTAGGCCTATATTGAAAGGAGGGCGAGACAGCGAGTACATCTAGGCCTACTAAGCCCTACACTGCCCCGCCCACGCGCTGAAGTGATAAGTAAGGGACTTTTACAGTCGACGTCCGCCGTCCACGATGATTTCAGACCCAATCGTCCATTTGGACTCATCAGATGCTAGGTACACTACCGCTTTGGCGATCTCTTCTGGCGTGCCGAAACGACCTGCGGGAATGGAAGAAACGATTTCAGCGTTTACCTGCTCCCTGTACTCAACTGGAATACCGAGCTTGTCATAAAGTGGTGTATCCACAGGGCCAGGACTCACAGCATTCAGACGAACACCGCGATCAAGCAGCTCTGTTGAAAGTGTTTTCGACATATTCAGCAGCGCTGCTTTGGTCGCCGCGTAAACCGAAGAGTTGGCATCACCCACATGAACACTCACAGAAGTATTCAATACTACGGAAGCCGGATTTGCGAACACCGGCAGGAGTGCCTGGATCAGGAAGTAAGGCCCTTTGACATTGATGTCAAAAGACCGATCAAACATCTCTTCAGTCCACGCTTCCATAGGCATCCATACAGAAACACCAGCATTGAGGAAAGCGATATCAAGCTGTCCAAAATGATCACGGATGTCGAGAGCGAGTTTTTTCTGGGCTTCCACGTCAGCGGAGTCCGCCTGGAGCACAAGTACCTCGCTCCCTAGCTGATTCTTAGCTTTAGCGATTGAATCTGGGTTCACGCCTGTAACGACAACTCTGGCCCCCTCATTCAGAAAATGTTTAGCGGCTTCGAGACCAATTCCGCTGGTGCCACCGGTGATCAGTGCGCGTTTGCCTTGCAATCTTGCCATTGGAAATTCTCCTGGTGTGCGGGGCCTTCATGCCCCGGTTAGGTGTACTATGTACCTATGCCGAATAATTGATAAGATGGCGAAATTGAATAGCATTCATGCCCTCCAAGCATAAATCGGAGAATGGAACGTGGATCGTCTGCTACTGATGACATGCTTTGTACGCACTGTGGAAACGGGTAGCTTCTCGTCGGCAGGTCGAGATTTAGGCCTTGGCCAACCGAACGTAAGCCGCTATGTAGCCGCCTTGGAAGATCATCTGAAAACTCGATTGCTTCACAGGTCTACCAGGAAGCTGTCACTCACGTCTGAAGGAGAGCGGTACTACGCGGATGCACGCCGAATTCTCGATGCAGTAGCTGAATCGGAATCAGCACTGAAGAACGACGTTACGCCTTCTGGGTTGCTGAGGGTGGCCTGCCCTACTGCTCTGGCACATACCTTTATCGTTCCTGAAATACCCAGATTTCTAAGCCTTTATCCGGAAATGACCCTAGACCTGCAGATTAATGATCGCTTCGTAAACCTTGTAGATGAGGGTGCTGACCTAGCACTGCGGATCGGTCACTTCGATGACAAGACACTTAGAACTAAACAATTAGGTTCATTCAAGCGCGTATGCATCGCTAGTTCAGATTATTTGGCCAAGCGTGGCACCCCTTCGACGCCAGAAGATCTCGAAAATCATGACTGTATAATATATACATTGTTAAGCACCGGGGCCACATGGCGTTTTCGTAATGTGGACATACCTGTCACCGGAAAGCTCAGAGTAAACTCTCCAGAAGCTACCCGAGAGTTGGTCAATGCGGGTGTGGGGATAGCACAAGGGCCCGAATGGCTATACGAGGCGGGCTTGAGCAATGGAAATCTTAAACTGATACTTCAGGAGTTTTATCCGCCTCCCGTACCTATCCAGTTTGTTTACATTGCGGATCGGCTAATGCCTAAAAGAGCGCTGGTATTCATGGAGTTTATAGCTGAAGCATTCGCCAACAGCTCCGTGATTGACGAACGCCACGCCTCACCCTAGCTAATGTGTCTCCGAGCCTGCTACCTCTGACCGAACTCGCTACCGGCTGTTAGTCCTAAGTGGTGACTTGAGCTATAGGCTTGGGA
This sequence comes from Pseudomonas sp. 22515, assembly GCF_052044625.1. NCBI lineage: Bacteria > Pseudomonadati > Pseudomonadota > Gammaproteobacteria > Pseudomonadales > Pseudomonadaceae > Pseudomonas > Pseudomonas sp. 22515. The sequence continues at coordinate 223,756 of NZ_JBQENN010000002.1, read as the reverse complement.
GCTTTATACACCAAGCCTTAACAACTCGAACACAGACAACCTAAATATTATTGAACCTGGACTTCAATAACGAAACACCGGTCATCTCTTTGGGCTGCGGAAGATCTAGGATATCTAGAATGGTTGGAGCGATATCACACAGCCGCCCATTACTTAGGCCGAATTTCTTCCCACCGGAAATGTAGATAAGAGGTACGGCATTAAGAGTATGGGCAGTATGAACTTGTCCAGACTCCGGATCCCACATCTGCTCAACGTTGCCGTGATCTGCAGTTATCAGGCAATTGCCACCCGACACAAGCACTGCGTCTACAACACGCCGCAGGCATTGATCGACGGCCTCCACAGCTTTTACAGCAGCTTCAAAAACACCACTATGACCAACCATGTCCCCATTTGCATAATTACATACAATCAAGTCATGATTGGCGCTTAAGATTTCTGCGACTAAATTATCCGTCAATTCAAAGGCACTCATCTCGGGCTGAAGATCGTAGGACTCCACCAGCGGAGATTTAACAAGAATCCTTTTTTCCAATGAGAATGGCTCTTCCTGCCCCCCATTAAAGAAAAACGTAACGTGGGCATACTTTTCTGTTTCGGCAATTCTAAGTTGAGACCTTCCCAGCCGGGCCATGTACTCACCCAGACTATTCCTAATAGGCTCTGGCGGAAAAGCACACAATACATCAAACTCTTCTGCGTAGCGCGTCATAGTGAGCATCTGCTCTTTGCCTATGACAAAAGGTCTCTTGAACTCAGAAAAATTATAGTCAGTGAGCGCTTTACACATTTGACGAGATCGGTCAGGCCTAAAATTTAATAGTATGACTGCATCGTTTCCACTAATTATAACAGGGCTGCCAATCGATGTTGCCTGGACAAACTCATCGCTTTCGCCACGTGCATAGGCTTCTTGAAGAGCCTCCAGCGCAGTTTCATAGTGAAACTTGCTTTGCCCTTGAACAATTAACCTGTAGGCCGCCTCTACCCGACTCCAGCGGTTATCGCGATCCATCGCATAGTAACGCCCTACTAACGACGCGATCCTACCTCCGCCATTGTTGGCCAATTCAAGCTCAAGGGCAGAAATAGATTCTGAAGCGCTTTTGGGTGGGGTATCTCGCCCATCAAGGAACGCATGAACATAGCACTGTTCGATACCATTCGCCGCAACCAAACTGGCTGCTGCAACAAAATGTTCCAAGTGACTATGAACACCGCCAGGTGACAATAAGCCAAGCAGATGAATTGAACCACCTCGTTGCCTTGTACGTTTCAAAACCTCTAGAAAAGCATCGTTCTCATAGAATGAGCCATCTTCGATACTTTTGTTGATCCGCGAAAAATTTTGATAAACGATCCGGCCCGCTCCGAGGTTCATATGACCGACCTCGGAATTTCCCATTTGACCATCAGGAAGCCCTACAGCCATACCGGACGTCGCAATCTCACTGTAAGGGTAATTTTCGAAAAGGTAGTCCAGGGTCGGAGTGTTGGCAGCAGCTACTGCATTGGCTTCCTGCTGAGACCTCAGTCCAATTCCATCCAAAACAATTAGAGTGCAGGTTGTCATATGAGAACCTCTGAATGATATTCCTGGCGCGCACGACTCATACATCTACTTAGAGCTAAACCGTGCGCGCAATGGTCAGTCGGCATCTACGAGGATCGTCCCAGCACCTTAGGACGCCTGGCCTTCAAGAGCCTCTTCAATACGAAGCAAGCGGTTGTACTTCCCAACACGATCTGAACGACACAGCGAGCCGGTTTTGATCTGCCCGGCGTTAGTCGCTACGGCCAAATCGGCAATCGTTGTATCCTCCGTTTCCCCGGATCGATGGGAAATCACAGCAGCATAACCAGCCTCTTGCGCCATACGTATGGCATCAAACGTCTCACTTAGAGTTCCGATTTGATTAAGTTTAATCAAAATGGAATTGGCAACTCCTTGCTCAATACCCCTGCGCAGAATTTTTGGATTAGTGACGAAAAGATCATCCCCCACCAGTTGAACCTTCTGGCCCAGCTGAGCGGTTAAGTATGCCCATCCATCCCAATCACTCTCATCCAGACCATCTTCGATAGAAGCAATCGGATATTTGCTACAGAGATCAGCTAAATAGTCAACAAACTGCTCGGAAGTCAGAGACCTCCCCTCACCTGCCAACGTGTATTTACCATCCTTGTAAAACTCGGAAGCCGCGCAATCTAATGCTAACGTTACGTCTCGCCCTAACTCGTAGCCTGCGCGATTAACAGCCTCGGCAATAACAACGAGCGCCTCTTCATTCGAGGCCAAGGAGGGTGCGAAGCCCCCCTCATCACCAACAGAGGTACTCAAACCACGCTCTGAAAGCACGGCCTTCAAGGTATGAAATATTTCAGCACCAATTCTCAAACCCTCCCTAAAATTCGGAGCTGAAATTGGCTGAATCATGAACTCTTGGATGTCGATATTATTATCCGCATGCTCACCACCGTTGAGGATATTCATCATCGGCACAGGCATAGAGTAAGTGGGGGTCGCACTGAATAGTTTCGCAAGGTGTTCGTACAATGGAATACCTTGGGATGCTGCGGCAGCTTTAGCCGCGGCCAAAGAAACAGCGAGAATTGCGTTAGCACCAAGAATAGATTTCGAGTCCGTACCATCAAGAGAGATCATCGCTTGATCAATGATGCGCTGATCCAGTGCGTCCAGGCCTAGAATGCGCTCGTGAATCGCGACATTCACATTTTCGACGGCACGCATTACGCCTTTTCCCTTGTAACGCCATGAGCCATCACGCAATTCAAGGGCTTCACGGGAGCCGGTGGAAGCGCCTGACGGTACGCTTGCCTCACCTGTTACTCCACAACCTAAAGTAACCACAGCCTCTACGGTAGGGTTGCCTCGAGAGTCCAAGATCTCGCGAGCGAAGACTTTCTTGATGCGAGTGAACTCACTCATCACTACTTCCTCCCATTGCGATGTACATCCAGCATATTGATAATTAGCGTCCAGCAACTCTTGTTGTTCGGCAAACTCAGCTCGAATATCAAAATCGCGTGGCCAGTCATTAGGCTTCAAATCTTGATCCAAACCAGACTCAAAAATTTTCTGTTGAACAACCATTTGGAAACTCCCTGACAATAGCGACCATACCCCGGAGCTACACCTAGGTGAGTACCGATTGCGTGGCACCGCCGTATATATCCGACAAGGATTAGAGGCAGATCCTTATAAGCATCAAAGCTGATGCATCCGCCTCTAGAATTATTTAAATTAACTGAGAGTTAGACTTGGAGGATTTTCATGCCGTTCGTACCACCCACCACATTGTAACTGTCACCCTTAGTGAGAATGATCCAGTCTCCAGGCTGTACCAAATCACGCTTCAGCAATTCGCCGATGGCGGCCTCGCTTACTGTCTCAGAGGGCAGTGAGGCAGGATCAAACGCTATTGGATAAACACCACGGAACAGCGAGGAGCGAGCCTGGGTAGCGCGATGAGGCGAAAGCGCATAGATCGGCACATGAGAACGAAGCCGAGACATAATCAAGGGTGTGAAGCCACTCTCTGTGAGCGAGATGATTGCCTTAACACCAGGAAAGTGGTTCGCTGTGTAGAGTGCGGCCAGCGCAATGCTTTCGTCACAACGCCCAAAGGTCGTATGCAATCGATGACTAGACTTTACATTGGTTGGATGCTTTTCAGCACCGCTGCAAATACGAGCCATGGCACGTACTGCCTCGATGGGGTATGCCCCGGCAGCGCTTTCAGCGGACAGCATTACGGCGTCAGTATTGTCGAGTACCGCATTGGCCACATCTGACACTTCAGCGCGGGTAGGCATCGGACTGGAGATCATCGACTCCATCATCTGGGTCGCAACGATCACCGCTTTATTGTTACGCCGGGCATGCAGAATGATCTTCTTTTGGATAGCGATTAGCTCCGCATCTCCAATCTCCACACCAAGATCTCCCCGAGCGACCATGACCGCATCACTCGCTGCGATCAGCTCATCGAGCGTCTGATCATCGGCAACAGCCTCTGCTCGTTCGATTTTCGACACCAGCCAGGCTGTCCCTCCTGACTCGTCACGCAGCTTGCGGGCGTACTCCATATCCTTGGCATCCCGAGGGAATGAAACGGCCAAATAGTCGAGATCCATTTGGGCAGCGAGTTTGATATCAGCTTTGTCTTTTTCGGTAAGGGCAGGAGCAGTGAGCCCGCCCCCCTTGCGGTTGATCCCCTTGTGATCTGACAGAGGCCCGCCCACAGTGACGATGCAATGTAAGGCTTCGGGCGTAGTTGACTCAACACGCATAACCACGCGCCCATCATCAAGCAGTAGCTCGTCACCGACACCACAGTCCTTCACTAGGTCAGGGTAATCAATCCCTACAACCTGCTCATTGCCTGACATGAGGGGATGGCTCGTGGAGAACGAAAAGGTATCGCCAACCTTCAACTCGATCCGTTTGTTAGTGAATTTCGCAATACGAATTTTAGGGCCCTGCAAATCGCCCAACAAAGCCACGTGCCTACCGTGTTTGGCAGCGATCTCACGAATCAAGCGAGCGCGAGTAATGTGCTCACTTGGAGTGCCATGAGAAAAATTCAAACGCGCTACATCTAGCCCGGCCAAGATCAGCGCTTCAATGACTTGCGGCGAATTACTAGCAGGGCCTAGAGTTGCAACAATTTTGGTTCTACGGATGGTCATACCGATACCTTCCAGGGACGAGGATTCTCTCATCTCACTGAGTAAGTTCGAAAAGTTATGCTGGCTGAGCACTCAGCAATACAAGGTGGGATTTACAGCCGAGACTGCGTGCCCCCGGGGAGGCACGCAAATGCCAGGGTCACTCGTCGACGATGTCCACGTCTTTTGTCTCAGCAGACAGGTAGACACAGAGTCCAGAGAACGCCGCGAGAGCTATCGTGAGCATCGAGATCGCGTAAGGCGTACCGTAATGGCTGAGGAGGAATGCCCCTACAATTGGAGCAGTACCACCGCCTACAATTCCACCAACGTTAGTAGACATCGCGAAACCAGTGAAGCGAGCGCTAGGCCCGAAAGCTTCGCCAGTGAACGATGGCACTGCACCGTATACCAAGCCATATCCGGTCATGAACAGGCATGATCCAGCGACCATCGGCCAGAACTCGCCGGTTGAAAAGAGGTGCCAGAAAGGAAAGGCGGCAAGTGCCGTCACGACAAAACCAATCAGCATCATGGTACGGCGGCCAATACGATCTGCCAGCGCCCCTGCAAAGGGTACGACTACCAGGTGAGTACAGATTGCAACCATTGCGACTGACAACACGAAGGCATTGGACAGGCCTAGCTCTCGCTGGCCATAGCTCAGGGCAAATACAGTGAAGAGGTAGAAGGTCGAGAAGTGGCAGATGTTAGCGCCTGCAACCAACATCAGTTGCTTAGGATAGCGAGTGAACAAGCGGAGCGCTGGAGATTGCGAATCGCCTGGGGTTGCAGCCCTCTTCTCAGCAGTTTTTTCAAACACTGGAGACTCAGGGACTTTGGAGCGGACAAACACCCCTACTATCAGCAGCGCAAGGCTGGCGATGAAAGGAATACGCCATCCCCAAGCGGTGAAATCCTCTTTAGAAAGCAAGGCACTCACGATCAAAAGCATGCCAGCGGATGCGATGAAACCAAAGACTGGGCCGATGTTATTGATCGCCGCATAGAATCCCCTCCTTCTTCTTGGGGCATGCTCTAAGAGCATCAGCACAGCGCCACTGTACTCACCCGCAAAAGCGAAGCCTTGGATGAAGCGGAGCACGCAGAGCATGATAGGTGCCCAAATGCCAATGCTGGCATAGGTAGGCAAAAGACCAATACCTACAGTGCTCAAGCCCATAATGATGAGCGTGAGGTACAGCAGCTTTTTACGGCCAATCCTGTCCCCGAAATGACCAAGTACAAGCGACCCTAGTGGACGCGCCACGAAAGAAATTGCGAATGACGCAAGAGAGGCCAGTCGGGAAACTGTTTCGTCAGTCCCTGGAAAAAACAGAGGCCCAAAAATAAGGGCAGCTGCGGTGCCATAAAGGTAGAGGTCGTAGGTCTCTAATGCTGTTCCGAACAGGCTTCCGGCCACAACATTTTTCATGGATTTCTTCTCGTCATGATCCATGTGATCGAGGTCACTTTCGACAGGGCTCGATATAGAGGTATGCATGGTTTCACCTTTTGTTATTGTAGATATGCAAGTATTTTCTTGCTGAAAGACCCTCAGAGATTATTCAAGACCTCTGAGTGCTTTGACGAAATAATCACGATCTCCCATCTGCCCACCTTTGAGAGCAATCTCCACATCCTTTAGGTACGGCTCGCGAGAGTGCATTTGGCACAAAGGAGCGCCGGGAGAAATATCAGACTTGATAACCAGAGCATCGGGTGCAAGCACTTTGGTTACTTGGCTCGATGTGTCGCCGCCCGAAACCACCAATCTTTTCAACGGGAATGCCTTAAGGATTTCAAGCGCAACTTGACCCACTTCCATTGCTAGCTGCTTCCCACCCTGAACCCTCGCCTCATCACGAGGCAGGCCTTTTTGCAGCATTGCCTCGATCATCTGCTCGATCCGAGAATCGCATGGGCCTTTGGCAGTGTGAATCAGAACCGACCGCCCCTCTTCCAGGTGGGATACAGCGGCCATGACCACATCTCGTATTGCGGCACTTTTTCGGGACTCAGTAATCAATGCGGCAGCATCGACTTCAAGCTCTACAAACCCGTAATCAATTGCCGTTTCAATCTGGGACTGACTCAACGGCGAAGCACTGCCTGAGATAACCAGTACCTGGTCTGCAGGTTTCAGAGGTACGGCCAGCGACGCTCGTGGCGGAAACACCCCAGCGGTACGCCAATATTGTGTGAGGCCGTACTCCACGCCGGAAGAACCGACGACGAAGACTGGAGCTGCGCCTGATGAAAGCTCGGTCAATACTTGGCCAGCGGTGGTCATATGAGAGTCGTCGGTACCATCAAACAGCACTGCATCATGCTGCTGTGTCATCTCGTCGACTAATCGGCTGAGCTCTGCAGTCTTTTCGAGCTGGCGAATATCGACTTTGCCAATCGACAAGCTCTTTTGCTTGCCGATATGGATACTCAAGTCCGCTTCATGCATCGGGGTAATCGGGTGGGCACTCATGATAGGGTGCCGGTCAATCCTGTGAACCTTGTGATCTGTCTTGGACAAGGCATAGAGGTTGCCGAAAACGCAGTAGCGGCCCAATGCGGGATTGCCTGCAATGATCGGGATCCCTTTGACATCATAGATGCGAGATGCCAGCTCAATGACGTGCCCAATGCTGCCCACGGAGTCGGCACTGTCAAAAGTCGAGCAAACCTTGTAGTGAATCAACGCTGGCGATAGACGTTTGATGCCCTCAAAAATCCCGGGCAACACCGCATCCATCTCGCCATTGGACAAAGCACGGCTATCACCAGCGATGCCGATGGCGTCAAATTCGCCGAGTTCCGCCAGGCGTTCTGGGGTCGGAGGAGCGAGGAACAGGGCACATTTAAGTCCAGCAGCCGTCAGAACCTCTAGAGCATCGGTCGAGCCAGTGAAGTCATCACCATAAAAGACCAACGGCAGCTTGGTAACGTGATGGGAGGTCATGACTTAGTTGCCTCCAAACTTCTGAAGGGCCGCTGACAGGGCTGGCCTACCCTCTGCGTAACGCTCAAGAGGCACATGCTGTACAGCAGCTTCCCAGCCTTCACGCATGCTTTGAACGCCTGCTTCGATCCCCATCGGATGACCGATGATGCCGCCGCCAGCGAGGTGCATCAGGTCAACAGATTGAAGCCTGTTGAAAAGCTCAGGCGCCTGGCCCGCCCATTGACCGGAGGAGAAGACAGGCATCAAGGGGCGCATGCCGGCAAATGGAGCAAGGCAACTCTTGGCAGAGGAGATTACGGAGTCGTCCGCCTCATAGAACTTGCCTTGAATACCATTAACGTGCAGATGGTCGATCCCGGCCAGCCGCCAGATCTTCTGATACACCTCGAATGAGAAACCTAGCTGGGGATAACGAGTCAGAGCTCCCCAGCCATTACGATGACCATGAATAGGCAACTGGGCATGCTTTCGAATGTGCTCAACCGCCGAATGCCCAACCCAATTCAGGCAAAGCATCACGCAGGTACCACCCGCCTCAAGCACTGCATCTTGGCGGCGCATCATCTCGTCGATGCTGCCCGAGATGTTGATAGCGTACATAGGCATGCGTCCGAGGCGATCTGCATGCTTGTGAAGCACAGGCATCACAGCACCGAGACGGGCATCGAACGAAGCGTAGGTAGGATCGATAAGCAACTCATCATCCTTGATGAAATCGATACCTCCGGCGCAGAGCTCATCGACCACAGAAGCTGTCTGCTCTGGAGTAAGGCCGATACTCGGCTTGACGATGGTTCCAATGATAGGTCGGTCATGAACACCGGCTAGCGCCCTGGTGCCTTCAATTCCGAATTGAGGGCCAATGAATCCCGATGCGAACCGCTCGGGAAGCTCCAGATCCAGCACCCTCAGCCCGCTCACCTCGCCAATCTCAAAGAGATTGCCGGCAATGGTGGTGAGCAACGCTGGGATATTCGTTCCGATATTGGCTGTAGGGAACGCGATTGTGACCTCACCTCGATGGTAGGTCTCAGAGGGATTGTGGCGAGCCAGGTAGTCGCTGTGCAGAGAAGGGCTGGAAACGGATGGCAGCGGCTCGATAGCTACGACACGAGCACGAGAGCGTTCTTTAAGCTCCGCCGATTCGCCAGGAAGTGAGAGGAAGGTACCGCTGGATTGCTCCCCTGCGATTACCTCGCTAACCCGTTCAATCGGGTAGCTGCTCTCTACAAAAAATCGGGCAGTAAACTCCTCTCGCCCGGCCTTGTGATCGACCATGATGGGTGCCTCAAATCTATTTGTTATTGTGAATCTGCCCGAAATGCCCAAGGCAGTTTCAAATCAATATACATTGACCCTGTATCAATCCAACCGATATGATTTCCTTCGATCGTGAGAAAAACTCACACTAGAATTCTAGCTATGGCCGAGGCTTCGGTCTTACGGAGGTGCGTATATGACGTCGCCAGTCAGGCCTTCGCTCAATGCCCTACGAGCGTTTGAAATGATCGCGCGCAAAGGATCGTTCAGCGATGCAGCGGATGCTCTGTGCGTGACTCACGGGGCTATCAGCCGTCATGTTCGAAGCCTGGAAGACGCCCTAGGTGTAATTTTGCTGACCCGAAATGCACATGGCACCAAACTCACTCCAGAGGGAGCACGCCTCGCCTCAGGCTTGGCCAGGGCTTTTGCCTTGATACAAGAAAGCATTGATGAAGTTCGCCCTCGCCCGCTTGAGCTCTCCTGCTCGGCGTCGATCATGATGCATTGGCTGCTACCTCGACTCGCCAAGCTCCACAGCAGCTTTCCCACCATGGAATTAGGCTTGAAAACGGGTCACGGCCCCATTGATTTCGCCCACGAAGGCGTCAGCGTAGCGATACGCCTCGACAGCATCGAACCACCTCCAGGGATCGAGCCGATACCCTTAACCAACGAATGGGTAGGTGCGATCTGTTCGCCTGCTTATCTGGCTGCGTCCGGCGTCACAGAGGTGAGCGACTTAACCAAGGAACGCTTGCTAACCACAAAAACCCGTCCCCACGCGTGGAAGGACTGGTATGCGTCTATTGAGCAAGAACCTGGTGAGCTGCTTGAGATGGAGTTTTTCGAGCACTTCTATTTACTCATTCAGGCAGCCAAGCTCGGCTTGGGGTTCGCCTGTGTCCCACGCATGCTGGTGGAGGCAGAGCTTGAGAGTGGCGCCTTGTTGGCCCCGTTTGGCTTTGCACAAGGGGCGGCAAAGTTGGTTCTGTGGGTTTCACCCAATGCAAGGCTACGCCCCGATACAGCAGATTTGGAAAAGTGGATAAAAAAAGAGATGGCGCAAAGCTAGACAAGCGCCCGCTTGGGCGCTTGCAATAGTGCCGATTACAGGTCGCCTGCGCCCCAGGCCAGGAACCCGCCATCCACAGGCAGCACAACACCATTCACGTAAGCGGCTACGTCAGATGCCAGATAGCTAACTGCGCCGGCAATTTCTTGAGTCGTTCCGTAGCGCTTAGCCGGAATAGCATTGCTATAAGCCTGGCGGAAGGTGTCGCTGTGCAACTCCTTGGTCATCGGGGTATCGACCGGGCCCGGCGCAATAGCGTTAGCAGTGATCCCGTATTCGCTGAGTTCCACAGCCATCTGCCGGGTCAACGCAATGACTGCACCTTTAGAGGTACCGTAAGCGGTTCGCCCCTTACCCACGGCACGCATACCAGCGACCGACGCGATGTTGATGATTCTGCCGAACCCATTTTTCCGCATGATTTGAGCGGCGAGTTGGCAGCACATGAACGTGCCAGTGACGTTGATGTGCATGGTCTTGTTGAAAACGTCTAGATCAAACTCCAGGAACGGCATGGTCTTGGCGATGCCTGCGGAATTCACCAGCACATCGCATCTGCCGAACTCGCTATCGATCCAAGAAAATGCATCTCTTACAGACTCCACCGAGGCTACATCTACCTGGCACGCGTCAGCTGTGAAGCCCTCCGCACGGAGCTGTCGCGAAAATTGCTCAGCCGCGTCGACGTTGATGTCACAAATGACGACATGATGCCCGTCCTTTGCCAGTGAAACGGCAGCTTCAGCACCGATACCCATCGCACCGCCTGTAACCACGGCGATTTTCTTGTCTGCGTACTTCATCGAAACCCTCTCTTGTTATGATCGCCAAAGGCTTATTGGATGGCTGAAGGCTAGAGCTGCCAGGGGGCTTTGCGCAATGGATAAAAACTCGTGCTTAGGAGAGGAAACCTCACACAAGCCAGCGTGAGCAACTGCACCAACTGAAGCCCCATATTAGGGTGGCATGCCGAGAGGTCTTCACAGCAAATAAGTAGTGACTACGTCGAATACAGAACAACTTTTGACTTCTATATATACGCCAGAGGAAATAGTCGCGGGCTCGACAACCACTGAACTCACAACAGAGGTGAAATGTATGGGTAATGTCAAATTTCCCACCCATCCTTCCATCACATAAATATTTACGAGTAGCTACACCTGCCCACCAGAGAGAAGTGCCCGAAGGCGTCCGCTTGGTGCTCGACTAGGCTACAACATCGAGGCGGCTCGGTGGTTTGGACTGGTTGAGTCAGCCTTGCCCAGGTGAATCGCCCAGCCTCTGCAGGAACGTGGCGGTGTCACACCGACCAGTAAAGCGCTAACGCCTGAGCAGCAAAAAATCCAGGAACTGGAAGCGCGGATCAATTGGCAGGGGCAGGAGAAATCGATCCTAAAGAGCTACCGAGCGCTTGATGACCGAGGAGCAGGTGCGCTCGCGTTAATAGATCAACTCTGCTCCGAAGCGCCGGCTGACCTGTTGTGCTCGGTCTTTGACATGAACGCATCGCCAGCCCAGCAGGATATCGTAGATTCCTGAAACAACGGCACATCTAGAAACGGCCGCATCAGCTCAACGACGGGTTACCGCCTGCGGTCGCCGAGGAAGAATGTTGCGCAGCGCCCAGGACCACTTGGCCAATACCAACAGCTCACACACAGCATGCGGAAATGATCAGAGAAATGCGGGCGCGATCCGTAAGACAAGGGCAGAAAATCGAAGTCCCAAAAACGCAAAAAGCCCTGAATAATCAGGGCTTTGAATATGGCGGAAGCGTAGAGATTCGAACTCTAGGATAGTTGCCCATCGACGGTTTTCAAGACCGTTGCCTTAAACCACTCGGCCACGCTTCCAGCTCGTTTTGCGGCCGCCATAATACCTTAATGAAACACGCTGTCAAACTCTCTGTGTCGCGGGTTGCAGGAGCAATGGTAGACTCCTAGCATCTGAACGTCCGAAACCACAGGTTTACCAAGGAGTGTCGCCATGCGCGAACAGGATTACGCCGTCCACCACGGCCAGCAGGTCGAGCAGCAGGAGATCAGCAAGGTCCTGCGCAACACGTACAGCCTGCTGGCGCTTACTCTCGCCTTCAGCGGTGTCATGGCTTTCGTTGCCCAGCAGATGCGCGTCGGCTACCCGAACGTGTTCGTGGTGCTGATCGGCTTCTACGGGCTGTTCTTCCTTACCAACAAACTGCGTGATTCGGCCTGGGGCCTGGTGTCCACCTTCGCGCTCACCGGTTTCATGGGCTTCATCCTCGGCCCGATCCTCAACCGTTACCTGGGCATGGCCGGTGGCGCCGAGGTAGTGAGCTCCGCGTTCGCCATGACTGCGCTGGTATTTGGTGGTCTGTCGGCCTACGTGCTGATCACCCGCAAGGACATGAGCTTCCTCAGCGGCTTCATCACTGCAGGTTTCTTCGTTCTGCTGGGTGCTGTCGTTGCCAGCTTCTTCTTCCAGATCAGCGGCCTGCAACTGGCAATCAGCGCTGGCTTCGTGCTGTTCTCGTCGGTCTGCATCCTGTTCCAGACCAGCGCGATCATTCACGGTGGTGAGCGTAACTACATCATGGCGACCATCAGCCTGTATGTGTCGATCTACAACCTGTTTGTCAGCCTGCTGCAGTTGTTTGGCATCATGGGTCGTGATGACTGATTGATTGCTGTGCCGCAACAAGCCCGCTTAGGCGGGCTTTTTTGTAGGCGCTGGAAATGGGGCGGGCTGCGGGATGTTCGTCGGAAGAGGTTCAGCGCCTGATAGATCGAGCGGCGCCCGCGCAGCGCATCGCGAGCAAGCTCGCTCCTACATCAGTTTCGAGCCAATTATGCCGGCAACCGCAATAACTGACCAAAAAGTCAGATAACCAGGCAAATGGTCGCCGATCATGTCGCCATCCTGCTTTTCTCTACCGCTATCTTTCATCACCCCGTAGAATGCGCTCCTTTTTTCTTCCGGGGCGGCTTTCAGCAATGAGCTCACACGAACACAGCCCAGGCGCAGCGGCGCCTGCCAATGAACTGGTGCTTGGTCTGGAGGACAAGCCACGGCTGTTGATCGGCCTGTTGGCAGCCCTGCAGCACCTGCTGGCGATCATCGTACCTATCGTCACCCCTGGCCTGCTGATCTGCCAGGCGCTGGGCGTATCTGCACGTGATACCAATTTGATCGTTTCGATGTCGCTGGTGATCTCGGGTATCGCCACCTTCGTCCAGTGCAAACGCTTCGGCCCATTTGGCGCGGGGCTGCTGATCGTTCAGGGCACCAGCTTCAACTTCGTCGGCCCGCTGATTGCCGGCGGTGCGCTGATGGTCAAGCAAGGTACGCCGGTTGAGGGCGTAATGGCGGCCATTTTTGGTGTGGTAATCGCAGGCTCGTTCGTCGAGATGGGCGTGTCGCGCATCCTGCCCTTCGTCAAACGCCTGATCACCCCGCTGGTGACTGGCATCGTGGTGTTGATGATCGGCCTGACACTGATCAAGGTCGGCCTGATCAGCATGGGAGGCGGCTTTGGTGCCATGGCCAATGGCACCTTTGCCAATGGCGAAAACCTGCTGATGTCGGGCGTGGTATTGGCGATCATCGTCGTTCTCAACCGTATCCCGGTGGTGTGGATGCGCAGCTGCGCCATCGTCATCGCCCTCGCGGTCGGCTATGCGCTGGCCGGTTTCCTGGGCCGCCTGGACTTTACCGGCATGCACGAGGCCGCGCTGTTCCAGGTGCCGACACCACTGCACTTTGGCCTGGGCTTCTCGTGGGCGCTGTTCATTCCGATGCTGGTGATTTACCTGGTCACCTCGCTGGAAGCCATCGGTGACGTTACCGCCACCAGCAAGGTGTCGCGCCAGCCGGTCGAAGGGCCAGTGTGGATGCAGCGGATCAAGGGGGGCGTGCTGGTCAACGGCGCCAACTCGCTGCTGGCCGGCCTGTTCAACACCTTCCCTAGCTCGATCTTTGCCCAGAACAACGGGGTGATTCAGCTGACCGGTATTGCCAGCCGTCATATCGGTATGTGGATTGCCGTGATGCTGGTGTTGCTGGGTCTGTTCCCGAGTGTTGCCGGGGTGATTCAGGCCGTGCCGGAGCCGGTGCTGGGCGGCGCGGCGATGGTCATGTTTGGCGCGGTTGCGGCGTCGGGGATCAATATTCTGGCCAGCACCCGGCTGGACCGTCGGGCGCTGCTGATTATTGCGGTGTCGTTGGCGCTGGGGCTGGGCGTGGCGCAGGTGCCGGAATTCCTGGCGCACATGCCGGCGGCGATTCGCAACGTGCTGGAGTCGGGTGTGGCTACCGGGGGGATTTGTGCGCTGGTGCTGAACTGGTTCTTGCCGGAGGGCAAGGAGCAGGCTTGAACCTGGAGATTGAATGATAAGCCCGCACCCGCTTGCACAAGCGGGTGCGGGCTTTTTTGCTTTATCATGGCACCATTCCTTTGCATGAGTTAGCCATGAAATTCGCTATCGCGGTGTTCTCCCCGGCCCATGCGCCCTCTTCGCGACGCGCCCTGCGCTTCGCCGAGGCGGTGCTGGCCGGCGGGCATGAGATTGCCCGACTGTTCTTCTATCAGGACGGGGTGCACAGTGCCTCGGCCAACGTCGTCGCCCCCCAGGACGAACTGGACGTGGCTGGCCAGTGGCGCACGTTCATACAGACCCATCAGCTGGACGCCGTGGTGTGTATCGCCGCCGCCCTGCGCCGTGGCGTGCTCGACGAAGCCGAGGCCAACCGCTACCAGCGCCCGGCCGTGAACCTGCCCAAGCCCTGGGAACTGTCGGGGCTGGGCCAGCTGCACGAGGCCGCGCAAGTGGCCGATCGTCTTGTCTGCTTCGGAGGCGACTGATATGGCCAAGTCTTTGTTGATCATCAGCCGTCAGGCACCGTGGAATGGCCCCTCTGCCCGCGAGGCGCTGGACATCGCCCTGGCCGGCGGCGCGTTCGACCTGCCGTTGGGCATGCTGTTCCTCGACGATGGTGTGTTCCAGCTCGCGCCGGACCAGCAACCCGCCGCCGTGCAACAGAAGAACCTGGCCGCCAACCTGCAGGCGCTGCCGATGTTCGGTGTCGAAGAACTGTTCGCCTGCAACCACAGCCTGGCCCGCCGTGGCCTGGCAGCCGAGACCCTGGCGCTGCCGGTGCAAGTGCTCGATGACGCAGCGCTGACCGCGCTGATAGCCCGTTTCGACCAGGTGATAACGCTCTGATGAAGACCCTGCATGTAATTGCCCATTCCCCGTTTGGCGACGAGCGCCTGGCCAGTTGCCTGCGCCTGCTCGGTGCCGAAGATGCCCTGCTGCTGTGCGGCGATGCCGTGTATGCCCTGCGCAGCGGCAGCGAGCCGCATGGCCATCTGCAAGCCGCCGGCCTGGCCCAGCGCCTGTTCGCCCTGGACGAGGATGTACAGGCCCGCGCGGTCGGCAACGACCTGGCAAAGGCCGTGGACTACGCCGGGTTCGTCGAACTGTCGCTGCAATACGACAAGGTCAACAGCTGGCTATGAATACGCTCACCGTTGGCGATCAGGTGATCGCCCTGGACAAGGATGGCTTCCTGGTCGACCTGCAAGATTGGTCCCACGACGCCGCCGAGGCGTTGGCCAAGCGCGAGGGTATCCCGTTGACGGCGGACCACTGGGAAATCCTCGAACTGCTCCGTCAGTTCTACCAGGAATACCAGCTGTCTCCGGCCACCCGCCCGCTGATCAAGTACACAGCCCTCAAGCTGGGCCCTGAAAAGGGCAACAGCCCGCACCTTAACCGCCTGTTCAACGGCACCCCCGCCAAACTTGCCGCCAAGCTGGCGGGCCTGCCCAAGCCGACCAACTGCATATGACTGAACCTCGTCCGCTCACTCTGGAAACCCCCGCCGAACACCCGTTCGCCGAATTCGTGCGCATTCTCGGCAAAGGCAAGCGCGGCGCGCGTGGCCTGACCCGCGAGGAGGCCCGTGCAGCCATGACCCTGCTGCTGGAAGGCAAGGTCGAAGACACCCAGCTCGGTGCCTTTCTCATGCTGCTGCGGCACAAGGAAGAAAGCGCCGAAGAGCTGGCCGGCTTCACCGAGGCCTTGCGCGCCCACCTGCAGGCGCCGCGCATCGCCGTTGACCTGGACTGGCCCACGTACGCCGGCAAGAAGCGTCACCTGCCCTGGTACCTGCTGGCCGCCAAGTGCCTGGCCAACAATGGCGTGCGCATTCTGATGCACGGCGGCGGCGCACACACTGCCGGGCGTATGTATACAGAACAACTGCTCGACCTGCTGCAGATTCCGCTGTGCCGCGACTGGGCCGCCGTCGGCAACGCGCTGGACCAGCACCAGCTGGCATTCTTCCCGCTGCACGACTGGGCGCCGCAGCTGCAACGCATGATCGACCTGCGCAACACCCTGGGCCTGCGCTCGCCCATCCACTCGCTGGCGCGAGTGCTCAACCCGCTGGGCGCTCGCTGTGGATTGCAGAGCATCTTTCACCCCGGTTACCAGGCCGTGCACCGCGAAGCCAGCCGCTTGCTGGGCGACCATGCCGTGGTGATCAAGGGTGATGGCGGCGAAATCGAGGTCAATCCCGATGTCATCAGCCATCTCTACGGCACCACGGCGGGTGAGGCGTGGGATGAAGAGTGGCCAGCGCTGAGCGAACGTCGCCATGTCAAGCCGCCCAGCCTGCAGGCAGAACACTTGCTGGCGTTCTGGCGTGGCGAAGTGGAAGACAGTTATGGCGAGAAGGCCCTGATTGCGACCATGGCGCTGGCCCTGCGTGGCTTGGGACAGCACCGCGAGCAGGCGTTCGTCACAGCGCAAGGCTACTGGGACACTCGAAATAGATCGATTTAGCCGATAATAGAACCGCGATCTTTGCGTTATTTCTTCGAACGATTTGGCCTAGACTGGGCTCCAACGACAAACAACTTTGTTTCAGGAGCTCACAATGGGCCTATTGATCGACGGCCGCTGGCACGACCAGTGGTATGAAAACGGCAAGGACGGCACGTTCAAGCGGGAGAATGCCCAGCGCCGCAATCAGTTGCCCGCCCCCGAGGCCGGCCGCTACCACCTGTACGTGTCGCTGGCCTGCCCATGGGCCCACCGCACCCTGATCTTTCGCGCGCTGAAAGGCCTGGAGCCGTTGATCGACGTGTCGGTGGTCAGCTGGCTGATGCAGGACCATGGCTGGACCTTCGATCAGCAGCAAGGCTCCAGCGGGGACCACCTAGACGCCCTGCAGTACCTGCACCAGCGCTACACCCAGGATGACCCGCACTACACAGGACGCGTGACGGTGCCTGTACTGTGGGACAAGAAAGAGAAGCGCATCGTCAACAATGAGTCGGCAGAAATCATCCGCATTTTCAACAGCGCATTCAACGAGCTGACCGGCAATACCCTGGACCTTTACCCCGCATCGCTGCGCCCGACCATCGAAGCACTGAACGCACGTATCTACCCCGCGGTGAACAACGGCGTGTACCGCGCAGGCTTTGCTACCACGCAAGACGCTTATGAGGCTGCCTTCGACGACGTGTTCAACGAGCTGGATTACCTGGAAGCCTTGCTAGGCCGCAATCGCTACCTGGCGGGTGAGTACCTGACCGAGGCTGATGTACGCCTGTTCACTACACTGGTGCGCTTCGATGCGGTGTACCACGGGCACTTCAAGTGCAACCTGCGCCGCCTGAGCGACTACCACAACCTGTCGAACTGGCTGCGTGAGCTGTACCAGTGGCCTGGGGTGGCGGGCACGGTGAACATGGAGCATATCCAGAAGCACTATTACATGAGCCACAAGACCATCAACCCGAACGGGATTGTGCCTAAAGGGCCTTTGCAGGACTTTGGCTTGCCGCATGATCGAGAGCGGTTGGTGGGCAAAGGGATTTGGCAGGCTTGAGAAAGCCGGGGCTGCTTTGCAGCCCATCGCGACACAAGGCCCACACACAAGGACCTTGCAATGCCTGGGGCATGTGCGATGGGCCACAAAGCGGCCCCCACGATTTCAGCTGTTCTGCGAACCTTCGAACCAGGCCAGCTTGTCACGCAACTGCACCACCTCCCCCACAATCACCAGGGTCGGCGCATGCACCTCGTGCTGGGCCACCAGGTCTGGCAAGTCCGCCAAGGTGCCGGTGAACACGCGCTGATTACGCGTGGTCCCCTGCTGCACCAACGCCGCCGGGGTACTCGCGGCACGCCCGTGGCGAATCAGCTCGGCACAGATGGTCGGCAAGCCCACCAACCCCATGTAGAACACCAAGGTCTGCGCCGGCGCCACCAGGTCAGTCCACGGCAGGTTGCTTGTGCCGTCCTTGAGGTGCCCGGTAACGAAGCGCACCGACTGGGCATAGTCGCGGTGAGTCAGCGGAATGCCGCCATACGCCGAGCAGCCGCTGGCCGCGGTAATGCCCGGCACCACCTGGAACGGAATGCCATGCTCGGCCAGCTCTTCGATCTCTTCGCCGCCCCGGCCGAAGATGAACGGGTCGCCACCCTTCAGGCGCAGCACCCGCTTGCCCTGCCAAGCCAGATCGACCAACAGGCGGTTGATCTGGTCCTGCGGCACTGAATGATCAGCGCGGCGCTTGCCTACATAGATGCGCTCGGCATCACGACGACACATATCGATGATGGCGGGTGCGACCAGGCGGTCGTACAGCACCACGTCGGCCTGCTGCATCAGGCGCAAGGCACGGAAGGTCAGCAAGTCCGGATCACCCGGGCCGGCACCAACCAAGTACACCTCACCGCCCTGCTGCACCGGTGCGCCGTCCACCATCGCCTGCAACAGACGTTCGGCTTCAGCACCCTGCCCGGCCAGCTGACGCTCGGCGATCGGCCCCTGGAACACGGTTTCCCAGAAGCCACGACGCTGGTTGACGTCCGGGTACAGGGATTTGACCTTGTGCCGGAAGCGTGCCGCCAGCCCGGCCAGTTCACCATAGGCCGAAGGGATCCAAGCCTCGAGCTTGGCGCGAATCAGGCGCGCCAGTACCGGGGCGTCACCGCCGCTGGAAACCGCAATTACCAGCGGCGAGCGGTCTACGATCGCCGGGAAGATCACCGTACACAGGGCTGGCGCATCCACCACATTGACCGGGACGCTAAGGGCCTGCGCATCAGCCGACACCTGGGCATTCAGCCCAGGGTCGTCGGTGGCCGCGATCACCAGCCGGCAACCGACCAGGTCGGCTGCCTGATAGCCACGCACCAGCACCTCACCGCCACCTTCCCGGGCCAACGCGGCCAACTGGCCGTCGACGTCCGGCGCCACCACGCGCAGCACGCCGCCGGCATCGGCCAGCAGGCGCGCCTTGCGCAAGGCGATCTCACCGCCACCGACGACCAGCACGCGGCCGCCCTGCAGCTTGTGGAACAGCGGCAGGTAATCCATTTAGCGGATGACCTCGACGCCGCCCATGTAAGGCTTCAGCACTTCCGGCACCAGGATCGAACCGTCGGCCTGCTGGTAGTTCTCCAGCACAGCCACCAGGGTACGGCCTACGGCCAGACCGGAGCCGTTGAGCGTGTGTACCAGCTCTGGCTTGCCGGTTTCCGGGTTACGCCAGCGAGCCTGCATGCGGCGCGCCTGGAAGTCACCACAGTTGGAGCACGAGCTGATTTCGCGGTACTTGTCCTGGCTTGGCACCCACACTTCCAGGTCGTAGGTTTTCACCGCACCAAAGCCCATGTCGCCAGTGCACAGGGCCAGCACGCGGTATGGCAACTCAAGCAACTGCAGCACGCGCTCGGCGTTGGCGGTCAGGCCTTCCAGGGCTTCCATCGACTTGGACGGCTCTACCACCTGCACCATCTCGACTTTGTCGAACTGGTGCTGGCGGATCATGCCGCGGGTGTCACGGCCAGAAGCGCCGGCTTCGCTGCGGAAGCAAGGGGTGTGGGCAACCAGTTTGAGCGGCAGCTGCTTGGCGTCGAGAATTTCACCCGCCACCAGGTTGGTCAGCGACACTTCGGCGGTCGGGATCAGGTAGAAGTCAGCCTCGCCTTCGCGGGTGATCTTGAACAGGTCTTCCTCAAACTTCGGCAACTGGCCAGTGCCCTGCAGCGCGGGCGCCTGCACCATGTACGGGGTGTAGTGTTCCTCGTAGCCATGTTCGCCGGTGTGCAGGTTGATCATGAACTGCGCCAGGGCGCGGTGCAGACGGGCAACCGGACCACGCAGCACAGCAAAACGGGCACCGGACAGCTTGGCAGCCGCTTCGAAGTCCAGGCCACCGCTGATTTCACCGAGGGCCACATGGTCCTTGATTTCGAAGTCGAACGCCTTCGGCGTGCCCCAACGGCGCACTTCGACGTTGTCGTCTTCACTGGCGCCGACCGGCACGCTGGCGTCCGGCAGGTTGGGGATGGTCAGCAGGATGCCATCCAGCTCGGCCTGAATGGCGTCCAGCTCAGCCTTGCCGGCGGCCAGTTCGTTGGCCATGCGCTCGACGTCCGCCATCAGCGGGGCGATGTCTTCACCCTTGGCCTTGGCCTGGCCGATGGACTTGGAACGGGCGTTACGCTCAGCCTGCAGCTGTTCGGTGCGGGTCTGCACCGCCTTGCGGCGCTCTTCCAGTGATTCGATGCGCGCGACATCCAGGCTGAAGCCACGGGAGGCCAGGCGATCCGCCACTTCCTGAAGTTGGCCGCGTAACAGTTTGGAATCGAGCATATCGTTCTCTCGTTATGTGTAGGTGTTGGTTCAGAATCGGGTCAGGGACAGGCCAGCCCAGGTTGCGAGCAGCCCGCCCACTACGCTGATACTGGTATAGCCCAAGGCAAGGGGCACTTGCCCGCTTTCCATCAGGCGCACGGTATCGAGCGAGAAGGAGGAAAAGGTCGTCAGGCCCCCGAGGAAGCCGACAATCAGGCCGGCGCGCAGTTCGACCGGCGCCAGCGGCTTGTGCAAGAACAAGCCATAGAGCAAGCCGATCAGCAGGCAGCCAACCAGGTTGACCGCCAGCGTACCGGCATAGAAGTGCCGTGGCCAGTGGGCCGCTACCCAGTTGGTGGTAGCAAAGCGCAACAAGGTGCCGGCAATACCACCCGCGCTGACCGCGGCGATGAGTGCAATCACGGTTTTCTCCGCTGGCGGGGGCTGTTGCGGTCGAGGTCGGCCAGATGGCGCAGCTTCTCGCCAATTTTCAGTTCCAGGCCACGGGGCACCGGCTGATAGTACTGGCGCGGTTCCAGCTCGTCGGGGAAGTAATCCTCACCGGCGGCGTAGGCGTCAGGTTCATCGTGGGCATAGCGGTACTCGTCGCCATAGCCCAACTGCTTCATCAGCTTGGTCGGGGCATTGCGCAGGTGCAACGGCACCTCCAGCGAACCATGCTCGGCCGCTTCGCGCAGGGCGGTCTTGAACCCCACGTACACCGCGTTGCTCTTGGGTGCACAGGCCAGGTAGGTGATGGCCTGTGCCACCGCCAACTCGCCCTCGGGGCTGCCAAGGCGCTCCTGCACATCCCAGGCTGCCAGGCACAGGCTAAGCGCACGCGGGTCGGCGTTGCCGATGTCTTCGCTGGCCATGCGCACCACGCGGCGGGCGATGTACAACGGATCGCAGCCGCCGTCGAGCATACGTGCAAACCAGTACAGGGCGCCATCGGGGTTGGAGCCGCGCACCGACTTGTGCAGCGCGGATATCTGGTCGTAAAACGCCTCGCCGCCCTTGTCGAAGCGGCGGCGACTGTCACCCAGCAGGCTCTGTAGCATCTCGACGTCGATCTCGCTGCCGTCTTCAGCCAGGTCCGAGGCGTTCTCAAGGAAGTTGAGCATGCGCCGGCCATCGCCGTCGGCGGCGGCCATCAGCATCTTGAAGGCGTCGTCGCCCACCCGCAGGTTGCGCTTGCCCAGGCCACGCGCTTCCGTCAGCGCACGGTTGACCAGCTTGCGCAGGGCCGCTTCGTCCAGGCTCTTGAGCACATACACCCGCGCCCGCGACAGCAGCGCGTTGTTCAGCTCGAACGACGGGTTTTCGGTGGTGGCACCGATGAACAGCAGGGTGCCGTCCTCGACATAGGGCAAAAACGCGTCCTGCTGCGACTTGTTGAAACGGTGCACCTCGTCAACGAACAGGATGGTGCGACGGCCATATTGGCCAGCCTGCTGTTTGGCCACCTCCACCGCCTGGCGAATCTCTTTCACCCCGGCCAGCACCGCCGACACCGTTTCGAAGTGCGCATCGCAGAACTGCGCCAGCAACCGCGCCAGCGTGGTCTTGCCGACCCCGGGCGGCCCCCAGAAGATCATCGAGTGCAGCGCACCTTGTTCCAGCGCTTCGCGCAGCGGTTTACCGCGCGCCAGCAGGTGCTCCTGGCCGACGTACTCATCCAGGCTGGACGGGCGCAGACGGGCGGCCAGGGGCTGGGCGACAGGTTCGCTTCGAAACAGGTCCATGGCGAGCTCTGGTTACTCCTTGATCACGTCCGCGCCTTTGGGGATGTCGAACTTGAACTTGCTGTCCGGCACCGCCTGGTTGGCCTTGACGCCATTGAACAGGATGTTGGTGCGCTGGCCGACGCTGTCGATCAGCTGCATGTCATTGATCAGGCCTTTGCGGAACGACACGCGCAGCGAGTCGAACAACGTGTCCTTGGTCTTTGGCTTGAGGGTGAAGTCCATCACCTCACCCTGCTCCTTCGAGGCGATGTCGAAGCTCTGGCTGATCTTCGACACATCCCCTGACAGCAGCAGCGCCGGGGTCTGGTTCAGGCGCACGTCGAGCTTCTTGATGGTGACCTGCTCCAGGTCCGGGTCCCACAGGGTGACGTTCTTGCCGTCCGACACCACCACCTGCTCCTGCGGTGCATCGGTGTGCCAGTAGAACAGGCCAGGGCGCTTGACCGTCATCTTGCCCGAGGTTTCCTGCAGGCTGGTGCCATCGGCGCCCAGGGTCAGCTGGGAGAAGTTGGCCTCGATGGTCTGCGACTTTTCCAGTAACTGGGTCAGGCGTTGTACGTCTTGCTCACCGGCATAAGCAGTAACCGAGCCCAGGGTAAGGGCAGAAACCAACAGCATGCGAATCGCGCGCATGGGAATCCTCATTGAGCGTTGAAAAGGCCGGGCGCCACCGTTGGCACCCGGCAGGGTGTTCATCAGTCGCGCGGGCCGCCCGGGGCTATCACTTCCCGCGAGCCGTTGCTGTTCATCGGGGTGACAACGCCGGCCATCTCCATCGACTCGATCATGCGCGCGGCACGGTTGTAGCCGATCTTCAGCTTGCGTTGCACGGCAGAAATGGAGGCGCGACGGCTCTCAAGCACGAATTGCACCGCCTCATCATACAGGGCGTCGGTTTCGGCATCGTCACCCTCGCCACCGCCGCCGCCGCCATCAAAGCCGCTACCGGCTTCTTCGACGCCGTTGAGGATGTCGTCGTTGTAGTCCGGGGCGCCACGCAGCTTCCACGCCTCGACCGTGCGGTGCACTTCGTCGTCGGACACGAATGCGCCGTGCACCCGGATCGGCAGGCTGGTGCCCGGCGGCATGTACAGCATGTCGCCATGGCCCAGCAGCTGTTCGGCACCGCCCTGGTCGATGATGGTACGCGAGTCGATCTTGCTCGACACCTGGAACGCCATACGGGTCGGAATGTTGGCCTTGATCAGGCCGGTGATCACGTCCACCGACGGGCGCTGGGTGGCGAGGATCAGGTGAATACCGGCCGCCCGTGCCTTCTGCGCGATACGGGCGATCAGCTCTTCGACCTTCTTGCCGACGATCATCATCATGTCGGCGAATTCGTCCACCACCACCACGATGGTCGGCAAGGTTTTCAGCGCAGGTGGCTCATCGTCCATGCTCTCACGGCGATACAGCGGGTCATGGATGATTTCGCCCGCTTCCTGGGCGTCCTTGATCTTGCGGTTGAAACCGGCCAGGTTACGCACGCCCATGGCCGCCATCAGTTTGTAGCGCCGCTCCATCTCCGCCACGCTCCAGCGCAGGGCGTTGGCGGCGTCCTTCATGTCGGTGACCACCGGGCACAGTAAGTGCGGGATGCCTTCGTAGATCGACAGTTCAAGCATTTTCGGGTCGATCATGATCAGCCGCGCGTCTTCCGGGCTGGACTTGAACAGGATCGACAAAATCATCGCGTTCACACCCACCGACTTACCGGAGCCGGTAGTACCGGCCACCAACAGGTGTGGCATCTTGGCCAGGTCAGTGATCACCGGCTTGCCGCCGATGTCGTGGCCCAGCGCCAGCGTGACAGGCGATTTCTGCTCGTCGTACTGCGGCGTGGCCAGCACTTCGGAGAAGCGCACCATCTGGCGGTTTTCGTTGGGTATCTCGATACCTACCGTGGTCTTGCCAGGGATGACCTCAACCACTCGCACACTGGTCACGGCCAGCGAACGCGCCAGGTCCTTGGCCAGGTTGGCGATGCGGCTGACCTTCACGCCGGCGGCCGGCTGGATTTCATAACGGGTAATCACCGGGCCGGGGTGGATGGAATCCACCGCCACTTCCACACCGAACTCCTTGAGCTTGATTTCCAGCAACTGACCGACGCCGGCCAGGGATTCTGGCGAATACTCGATCTTTTTCTGTTCGGCCGGGTCGAGGATGGAAATCGAGGGCAAGGTGCCTTCCACGGCGCTGTCGACAAACAGCGGCGCCTGCTTTTCCTTCATCGCCCGCTTGCTCGGCTCCGGCGCCTTGGCGGCTGAAGGCGGCACAATGGTGGGCGCTGCGTGCTGCTGACGGGGCACCACGGTTTCACGCGGCGCCAATGCCTCAGGCGCCGTTTCACGTGGCGGCACAATCGGTTCGCGTGCAAGGGTTGGCTCACGTGGCTCGACCGGCTGAGCGGGTGGCTCTTCACGCTTGAGGATGCGCTCGCGCAGTGACGGTTTGGCCGGCTCGCGCTTCTCGGCAGCCATCGGCGCGGCCTTGAACACCGGTTCATCCTCGCGCAGCTGTGCCTCGAGGCGCTTGCGCTCGTTGCGCGCTTCCCACCAGCGGGTGGCAGCCCCCTGCACCAGTTCGAACAGGTCGAGGGTGATCTTGCCGGTCAGGTCCATCACCTTGAACCACGACAGGTCGGTGAAGACGGTCAGGCCGAACAGGAACAGGGCAATGAACATCAGCGTGCTGCCCTGCACGTTCAGCAGGTTGCGCGCCAGGTCGCCCAGGCTTTCGCCCAGTGCACCACCGGCGGAGAACGGCAGGCTGGCGGGCGGGTGGAAGTGGATATGCGCCAGCGCTGCCCCCGACAGCACCAGGAACACCAGGCCAATCAGCCGCCAGGAGAACAGCCAGCCGCTCCAATCCCACGGCTGGTGGCGTTCGCGGAAAATCTGCCAGGTCTTGACCGCCAGCAGCAGCGGGAAAATATAGGCGAAGTAACCCAGCACCATGAACAGGATGTCGGCGAAGTAGGCACCGGCACGCCCGGCCGCATTCTGCACCTGGTCGACGTTGCTGGTGTGGCTGAAGCCCGGGTCCGACGTATCGTAGGTCAGCAGCGCCATCCACAGGTACAGGCACAGCGCGCCGACAGCGATCAACGCACCTTCCTTGAGGCGATAATGCAGCTGCTGCCGCCACAGTGGCACAGGCAATGGAGCTGGAGTTGCGGTGGATTTCTTCAAAACGCGTCTATTCCTGCGCGTGGTGCGCGTCCAATAGTGATCGGCCGCTGCGCGACCAACGAACCACTACTTTTAACATTACTGCCCGCCAGCCGCCATGGCGGCACGCCGTATGGGGGTTTGGCCGGGGGCGAATTCATATAGCTGCAATTTGAGCATGCATTTTCTTTTGTGACAAAGGCTTATGCTGTGTTTTTGCACAGGTGTGACAGCAAATGTAGCGGATGGTGCCTGCGGTTGGATGAATGTGTAGGAAATTGCCCTGAATTGCCGCAAAACGGCCTCACCTCCCTGTAGGGGGTAGCTTGTGCAGGTTACCGCGCAGGCTTTGAGGCACCCAAAGAGATTGACCCCGCTTTTGACCCAAGCCATGCTGCCCTCTCCCCTCCCCCACCGCACGATAGACCATGCTCACCTGGCTGACCCGCGACTCGCTGACCTTCCCGCCCCTGGAAAAGGCGCTGCACGACCCCAACGGCCTACTGGCCGCCGGCGGTGACCTGAGCCCCGAGCGCCTGGTGCAGGCGTATCGCCATGGCTGCTTCCCGTGGTACCAGGACGGCCAACCGATCCTGTGGTGGTCACCCGACCCGCGCACGGTGTTGTTGCCTGACCAACTACATGTGTCACGCTCGCTGGCCAAGCTGATGCGCCAAGGCCGCTACCAGGTCAGCTTCGACACCGACTTCCCGGCCGTGATCGCCGCCTGCGCCGCGCCTCGCGACTACGCTGACGGCACCTGGATCACCGACACCATGCGCAACGCCTACTGCGAGCTGCACCGCCGTGGCATCGCCCATTCGGTCGAAGTTCGCCAGGACGGCGAACTGGTCGGGGGCCTGTACGGCCTCGCCATGGGCCAGCTGTTCTTTGGCGAATCGATGTTCAGCCGCGCCGACAACGCCTCCAAGGTCGGCTTCGTGACCTTGGTCAACCACCTGAGAGACGCCGGCTTCGTGCTTATCGACTGCCAGATGCCGACCAACCACCTGCACAGCCTGGGCGCCCACGCCATCAGCCGTGCCGAGTTCGCCAGCTACCTGGCACGCCACCTTGACCAACCCAACAGTGCTTCATGGGTTGCCTAGGCGAGTTCCCGTAGCTGGCTTACACTTAAAACAAAGTCTCACCGAAGGGGTTGATCATGACAGAGTTGGCGCGGTTGAAGTTCTATGCCACTCAGCCCCACTCCTGCAGCTACCTGCCGGAGGAGCAGGCGACCACGCTGTTCCTCGACCCCAGCCAGCCGATGGACGTGCACGTGTACGCCGATTTGTCGGAAATGGGCTTTCGCCGCAGTGGCGACCACCTGTACCGCCCACACTGCCAGAACTGCAACGCCTGCGTGCCGGCGCGCATCCCGGCGGCGCGTTTCATCCCCAACCGCCAGCAGCGTCGCATACTCAAACGTAACGCCGACCTGACCGTAACCGCAGCGCGTCCGGCGTTCAAGGAAGAGTACTTCGAGCTGTACCGGCGCTATATCGAAACGCGCCACGCCGATGGCGACATGTACCCGCCCAGCCGCGATCAGTTTTCCACCTTCCTGGTACGCGACCTGCCGTTCTGCTGGTTCTACGAATTTCGCCTGGAAGGCCGGTTGATGGCGGTGGCAGTGTGCGACCTGCTGCCCAATGGCCTGTCAGCGGTATACACCTTCTACGAGCCGGACGAGGAGCGCCGCAGCCTTGGCCGTTTCGCCATTCTCTGGCAGATCACCGAAGCGCTGCGCCAGAACCTGGAGGCGGTTTACCTAGGCTACTGGATCAAGAACTGCAAGAAGATGAACTACAAGACGCAGTACCGACCAATCGAGCTGCTGATAAACCAGCGCTGGGTCACCCTCAACTGAAAGCATTGGCTTGACACGCAGTTTTCCGGCATAATCCACGCCACTTTTTTGCCCGGTGCGGATATGCGTCGGGCTAACACTGGATCCGAGGGCTCAACTGCATGTCGAAAGAAGACAGCTTCGAAATGGAAGGTACTGTCGTCGACACCCTGCCCAACACCATGTTCCGCGTGGAGTTGGAAAACGGGCACGTCGTAACCGCGCACATCTCCGGAAAGATGCGCAAGAACTACATCCGTATTCTCACTGGCGACAAGGTCCGCGTCGAACTGACGCCGTACGACCTGAGCAAGGGCCGCATCACCTACCGTGCGCGCTAAACTCAAGCCATGAAAAAGCCCGGCCAGGTGCCGGGCTTTTTTGTGCCTTTTGAAACTGCAGGGGCTGCAAGGCAGCCCCTGCACATCACGCGACCTCAGCGGTGGTTTCGAAGTCGAACACCAGTTCGCCATCGCGCAGGTCGACATGCACCACGCCACCATGCTCGGCCAGCTCGCCAAACAGGATCTCCTCGGCCAGCGGCCGCTTGATCTTGTCCTGGATCAGCCGCGCCATTGGCCGCGCACCCATCTGCACGTCATAGCCCGAAACCGCCAGCCAACCGCGCGCTTCATCGCTGACTTCCAGCAGCACACGCTTGTCTTCCAGTTGCGCCTGCAATTCGATAAGGAACTTGTCGACGATGCTTTTGATCGTCTCCGTGCTCAGGCGGCCAAACTGGATGATGGTATCCAGACGGTTGCGGAACTCTGGCGTGAAGCTCTTGCGGATCACTTCCATGGCATCGGACGCGTGGTCCTGATGAGTGAAGCCGATCGACGCCCGCGCCGCGGTTTCTGCACCGGCGTTGGTGGTCATGATCAGGATCACGTTACGGAAGTCGGCCTTGCGCCCGTTGTTGTCGGTCAAGGTACCGTGGTCCATCACCTGCAGCAGCAGATTGAAGACTTCCGGGTGGGCCTTCTCGATTTCATCGAGCAACAATACGCAGTGCGGCTGCTTGGTGATCGCCTCGGTCAACAAGCCACCCTGGTCAAAACCAACATAACCCGGCGGCGCACCAATCAAACGCGACACGGTGTGACGCTCCATGTACTCAGACATGTCGAAACGCACCAACTCCACACCCAGCGCCTTGGCCAGTTGCCGCGCCGCTTCGGTCTTGCCGACGCCGGTAGGGCCGGCGAACAGGAACGAACCCACCGGCTTGTCTGGCGACTTGAGGCCTGCACGGGACAGCTTGATCGCGGTGGCCAGCGAGTCGATTGCCTGGTCTTGGCCAAACACGGTCAGTTTCAGGTCGCGCTCAAGGTTACGCAGCAGCTCCTTGTCGGAACTGGTGACGTGCTTCGGCGGAATTCGCGCAATCTTTGCGACGATGTCCTCCACTTGCGGCACATCGATGCGCTTGACGCGATTGGCCTCTGGCTGCAGGCGCTGGTAGGCCCCAGCCTCGTCGATCACATCAATGGCCTTGTCAGGCATGTGCCGGTCGTTGATGTAGCGCGAAGCCAGTTCGGCGGCGGCGCGCAAGGCTTCGTCGCTGTACTCGATGTTGTGGTGGCTTTCGAAACGCCCTTTCAGGCCGCGCAGAATGCCCACGGTGTCTTCGACCGATGGCTCGCTGACATCCACCTTCTGGAAGCGACGCGCCAGGGCACGGTCCTTCTCGAAGATGCCGCGAAACTCCTGGAACGTGGTCGAACCGATGCAGCGGATTTCACCCGACGACAGCAGCGGCTTGAGCAGGTTGGAGGCATCCATCACCCCGCCCGACGCCGCACCAGCACCGATGATCGTGTGAATTTCGTCGATGAACAGGATGGCCTGCGGACGCTTGCGCAGCTCACCGAGCAGCGCCTTGAAGCGCTTCTCGAAGTCACCACGGTATTTGGTACCGGCCAGCAAGGCGCCCAGATCGAGGGAGTACACCACGCTCTGCGCCAGCAGGTCAGGCACCTGACCATCGACGATGCGCTTGGCCAGGCCTTCGGCGATGGCCGTCTTGCCCACGCCAGCCTCACCCACCAGCAGCGGGTTGTTCTTGCGCCGACGGGCCAGGATTTGCGCCACGCGTTCCACTTCCTGCTCGCGACCGACCAGCGGGTCGATACGGCCGGCACGGGCCAGCTCGTTCAGGTTGCTGGCGTAGGCGTCCAGCGGGTTGCTCGAAGAGGAGGTTTCGCCGCCCTCTTCGTCCTGCATGTCCTGGTCGCTTTCAGATTGCGCACCATGCCCTGGCACCTTGGAGATGCCATGGGCGATGTAGTTGACCACGTCGATACGGGCCACGCTCTGCTGCTTGAGCAGGAACACGGCCTGGCTTTCCTGTTCGCTGAAGATCGCCACCAGCACGTTGGCGCCGGTCACTTCGCGCTTGCCAGAGCTTTGCACGTGGAACACGGCACGCTGCAGCACGCGCTGGAAGCCCAGGGTTGGCTGGGTTTCACGGTCTTCGTCGTTGACAGGGATCAACGGCGTGGTGGAGTCGATGAACTCTTGCAGGTCATGCTTGAGCTTGTCGAGATTGGCGCCACAGGCGCGCAGAACGGTCGCGGCAGCCTCATTGTCAAGGAGTGCCAGCAGCAGATGCTCGACGGTCATGAACTCATGACGCTTCGAACGGGCCTCCTTGAAGGCAAGATTGAGGGTGACTTCGAGCTCGCGGTTTAACATAGCTTCACCTCATACCCAAGTGGTCGGCGATTAACCGTCCTTCTCGATTTCACAGAGTAGCGGATGCTGGCTTTCCCTGGCGTATTGGTTGACCTGCATGGCCTTTGTTTCGGCGATGTCACGGGTAAACAATCCGCACACTGCCCGCCCCTCGGTATGGACAGTCAGCATGATCTTGGTCGCCAGCTCGCGGTTCAGACTGAAGAACGTCTCGAGCACTTCGACGACGAAATCCATTGGTGTGTAGTCATCGTTGAACAAAACCACCTTGTACATCGGTGGCGCCTGCAGGATCGGCTTGGCTTCCTGAACTGCAAGACCTGAGCCGTCGTCCTCATTCGATTGCGGGCGATCCTGATTGAATGTTAGTCGAATCTCACTAGGTGCATGCATGGAAAGAATTTCATCATGAGCGTCAGGTTAAGGTTGCGGGTTGACTGCACAGGCCACCGCCAGCGCAGGCGCCGCGTGACCTTGACTATCGGCAAAACGGTGTTACAACCAATAAGAACCCACCGTGGTCGATAAAGATCCGCGCAGTCAACCAGATTTTTCGCAAGGTTCGTATGCGGATGAAGTGGATGATACTCCAGTGATGGAGTCCTTTGCAGAGGGACATAGGGATGGCAAGCGGTAAAGTCAAGTGGTTCAACAATGCCAAGGGCTATGGATTCATCAATGAGGAAGGTAAATCCGATGACCTGTTCGCCCATTATTCCGCCATCCGAATGGACGGATACAAGACCCTGAAGGCTGGCCAGGCCGTGGTATTCGACATCGTCCAGGGCCCCAAAGGCTTGCACGCCGTTGAAATCAAAGATGCTGCGGCCGCCGCGGCAGAGGCTGCCAGACCCGTGGGTGAGCCGCAAAGCGAAACTGCAAAAGCCTGACTGCCTGCGCTGTGCCGATAGACGAAAAAACCGGCCGCCTCTTTACAGGAGACGGCCGGTTTTCTGTTGCCTTACATGTGTTTGATCATTTCATCGCCAAAGCCTGAGCTGCTTACCAGCTTGGCGCCTTCCATCAACCGCTCGAAATCGTAGGTCACGGTCTTGGCCGCAATGGCGCCATTGGTGCCCTTGATGATCAGGTCGGCGGCCTCGGTCCAACCCATGTGGCGCAGCATCATCTCTGCCGAGAGGATCACCGAGCCCGGGTTGACCTTGTCCTGCCCGGCATACTTGGGCGCCGTGCCGTGAGTGGCCTCGAACATGGCCACGGTGTCGGACAGGTTGGCGCCCGGGGCAATGCCGATACCGCCCACTTCCGCCGCCAGGGCATCGGACAGGTAGTCACCATTGAGGTTGAGGGTGGCGATCACATCGTACTCGGCAGGGCGCAGCAGGATCTGCTGCAGCATGGCGTCGGCGATGGCGTCCTTGACGATGACCTCGCGACCGGTCTTGGGGTTCTTGAACTTCATCCAAGGGCCGCCATCGAGCAGCTCAGCGCCGAACTCGTCACGCGCCACCTCGTACCCCCAGTCCTTGAAGGCACCCTCGGTGAATTTCATGATGTTGCCCTTGTGCACCAGGGTCAGTGATTCGCGGTCGTTATCCACCACATATTGCAGGGCCTTGCGCACCAGACGCTTGGTACCTTCCTTCGACACCGGTTTGACGCCGATACCGCAATCCTGGTCGAAGCGGATCTTGGTGACCCCCATTTCCTCCTTGAGAAACTTGATCACCTTGTTCGCCTCGGGCGAGCCGGCCTTCCACTCGATGCCGGCATAGATGTCTTCGGAGTTCTCGCGGAAGATCACCATGTCGACGTCGCCCGGCTTTTTCACCGGGCTCGGTACACCCTGGAACCACAGCACCGGCCGCAGGCATACATACAGGTCCAGTTGCTGGCGCAGGGCCACGTTGAGTGAGCGGATGCCGCCACCGACGGGGGTGGTCAGCGGGCCCTTGATCGACACCACGTAATCACGCACGGCATCGAGGGTTTCCTGCGGCAGCCAGGTATCCTGGTCATACACCTGGGTGGCTTTCTCGCCAGCGTATACCTCCATCCAGGCGATCTTGCGCTTGCCGCCGTAGGCCTTCTCCACGGCGGCATCGACCACCTTGATCATTACCGGCGAAACATCGACGCCGATCCCGTCGCCTTCAATGTAAGGAATGATCGGATGATCAGGCACGTTGAGCGAATGATCTGCATTGACGGTGATCTTGCTGCCGTCGGTCGGAACCTTGATTTTCTGGTATCCCATGCTTGCACTACTCCGCTGTCGGGTGTGGTTTGGACATTGTGCGATCCACTGAGCCTAAACCACATCTGCCGACCTGCAAGGCATGCGACAACCCGCCGCATTGCCGCTTAGTCTTTGGTCTTATAAATGGGCCGATATCACTTGGCCTTGCTGATTAGCCCGAATGGTTTGGTATACTCCGCCGCGACCGAAGGGTCATCGGGGCGAATCCCAGGAAAATGCGGACCGCCCTAGGCCATGAATGGCCATAAAGCCTGGGTTGTTACCGCAGCTCAGCACTTGACGCTCGACTGATGCATCCACCATCACCGCTCGCAGCCTCTCGACTTTCCGCTCATGGCGCTGCCAGGGCGATGCGCCTACCCTGCGCACCACGAGACTCGAGCACGCTCAGCACACAGAGAGTTAACCCGCATGCCCACCCGTTCCAAGATCATCTATACCTTCACCGACGAAGCCCCCGCCCTCGCCACTTACTCGCTGCTGCCGATCATCGAAGCGTTCACCGCTTCGGCTGACATCGCTGTCGAAACTCGCGACATCTCCCTGGCTGGCCGTATCCTTGCCGCCTTCCCGGAGCAACTGGGCGCAGAGAAGCAAGTAGGCGATCACCTGGCGGAACTGGGCCAGCTGGCTACCACCCCTGAAGCCAACATCATCAAGCTGCCGAACATCAGCGCCTCGGTACCGCAGCTCAAAGCCGCGATCAAGGAACTGCAAGGCAAGGGCTTCAACATCCCTGACTACGCCGACGAGCCGGCCACCGCGGAAGAAAAAGAATCCCGTGCCCGCTACGACCGCATCAAGGGTTCCGCCGTGAACCCGGTGCTGCGCGAAGGCAACTCCGACCGCCGCGCGCCGCTGTCGGTCAAGAACTACGCCCGCAAGCACCCACACAAGATGGGTGCCTGGGCCGCCGACTCCAAGTCGCACGTTGCCCACATGACTCAAGGCGACTTCTACGGCAGCGAAAAGGCCGCGCTGATCGAAGCTGACGACAGCCTGCGCATCGAGCTGGTCGGCAAAGACGGCAGCACCACCGTGCTGAAAGAAAAAACCGCCGTCAAAGCCGCTGAAGTCATCGACTGCGCCACCATGAGCCGCAAGGCCCTGAAAGCCTTCATCGCCGAGCAGATCGCCGATGCCAAGGCCGCTGGCGTGCTGCTGTCGGTGCACCTGAAAGCCACCATGATGAAGGTCTCCGACCCGATCATGTTCGGCGTCATCGTCGAAGAATTCTACAACGACGTGCTGACCAAGCACGCCGCTGCCCTGGCCGAAGTAGGCTTCAACGCCAACAACGGTATCGGCGACCTGTACGCCCGCATCAAGGACCTGCCAGCCGACAAGCAGGCCGAGATCGAAGCCGATATCCAGGCCCTGTACGCCGAGCGCCCGGCCCTGGCCATGGTCAACTCCGACAAAGGCATCACCAACCTGCACGTGCCGAGCGACGTGATCGTCGACGCCTCGATGCCGGCCATGATCCGTGACTCGGGCAAGATGTGGAACACCGCAGGCGAACTGCAAGACGCCAAGGCCGTGATCCCGGACCGCTGCTACGCCGGCATCTACCAGGCCACCATCGAAGACTGCAAGGTCAACGGTGCCTTCGACCCGACCACCATGGGCAGCGTGCCGAACGTTGGCCTGATGGCGCAAAAAGCCGAAGAGTATGGCTCCCACGACAAGACCTTCCAGGTCAAGGCTGACGGCGTGGTTCGTGTAGTCGATGGCAAGGGCAACGTGGTGCTGGAGCAGAACGTCGAAGCCGGTGACATCTTCCGTATGTGCCAGACCAAAGACGCGCCGATCCAGGACTGGGTCAAGCTGGCCGTCAACCGTGCCCGCCTGAGCAACACCCCGGCGGTGTTCTGGCTGGACCCGGCTCGCGCCCACGACGGCGTCATGATCGAGAAGGTGCAGAAGTACCTGAAAGATCACGACACCACCGGCCTGGACATCCGCATCCTGGCACCGGTCGACGCCATCAAGTTCTCCCTGGCCCGCATCCGCGAAGGCAAGGACACCATCTCGGTGACCGGCAACGTGCTGCGTGACTACCTGACCGACCTGTTCCCGATCATGGAGCTGGGCACCAGCGCCAAGATGCTGTCGATCGTACCGCTGATGAGCGGCGGTGGCCTGTTCGAAACCGGCGCCGGCGGTTCGGCTCCGAAGCACGTGCAACAGCTGGTTGAAGAGAACTTCCTGCGTTGGGATTCGCTGGGTGAATTCCTGGCCCTGGCCGCTTCCCTGGAGCACCTGGGCAACACCTACGACAACCCGCGCGCCAAGGTTCTGGCCAACACCCTGGACCAGGCTACCGGCAAGTTCCTCGACACCAACAAGTCGCCGTCGCGCAAAGTCGGCGGTATCGACAACCGCGGCAGCCACTTCTACCTGACCCTGTACTGGGCCGAAGCCCTGGCTGCTCAGACGGACGACGCTGCCCTGCAGGCACGCTTCGCACCACTGGCAAAAACCCTGGCCGAGAACGAAGCGACCATCGTCGCCGAGCTCAACGCCGTTCAGGGCAAGCCAGCCGACATCGGCGGCTACTACGCCCCGGATGCCGAGTTGACCGCCAAGGTGATGCGCCCAAGCCAGACCCTGAACAGCGCCATCGCTGCCCTGTAAGGTTCGCTTGAAGTAACAGCACAAACCCCGGCCACGCACCGGGGTTTGTGCTTTCTGGGAAAATGGGGCCGCTCTGCGGCCCTTCGCGGGCAAGCCCGC
>NZ_JBQENN010000002.1:163861-188661 GCF_052044625.1 Pseudomonas sp. 22515 | reverse complement strand
GAAGGACCGCAAGGCGGTCCCGGCAATCTGAAAGGACATGGCAAATGACCTGGCAACCCCACATCACCGTAGCGACCATCGTCGAGCACGAAGGCAAGTTCCTCTTCGTCGAGGAATTCAAAGCCAACCAGCACGTCTTCAACCAGCCGGCCGGCCACCTCGAGCCCAACGAGACCCTGCCCCAGGCCGCCCTGCGCGAAACCCTGGAAGAAACGGCCTGGGAAGTCGAGCTGACCGGCGTGGTCGGCATCTACCTGTACACCGCCCCCAGCAACGGCGTGACCTACCAGCGCGTCTGCTTCGCCGCCCGCCCCGTGCGCCATCACAACGACCTGGCACTGGACAGCGACATCGTCCGCGCCGTGTGGCTGACCCGCGACGAACTGCTGGCCGACCCCACTCGCTGGCGCAGCGAGCTGGTGCCGCGCTGCCTGGATGACTACCTCAAAGGCCCGCTGCACAGCCTCGACCTGCTACGCGACTGACGCAGCGCCGCGGTTTTGATAGAATCGGCGTTTTTCCCCCTTGATACACACCGGTACCCATGACCAGCCCAGTACTTAAAGACCCCGCCAAGACCCGCGTCATCGTCGGCATGTCCGGCGGCGTGGACTCTTCCGTCTCAGCCCTTCTGCTCATCGAGCAGGGCTACCAGGTGGAAGGGCTGTTCATGAAGAACTGGGAAGAGGACGACGGCACCGAATACTGCACCGCCCGTGAAGACCTGGCCGACGCCCAGGCCGTGTGCGACCGTATCGGCATCAAGCTGCACACCGCCAACTTCGCCGCCGAATACTGGGACAACGTGTTCGAGCACTTCCTTGAAGAATACAAGGCCGGCCGCACACCCAACCCCGACATCCTCTGCAACCGCGAAATCAAGTTCAAGGCGTTCCTCGACTACGCCCTGTCGCTGGGTGCCGACCTGATCGCCACCGGCCACTATGTGCGCCGCCGCGATACTGGCGCGCTCACCGAACTGCTCAAGGGCCTGGACCCGAACAAGGACCAGAGCTACTTCCTGCACGCCGTCGGCGGCCAGGAAATCGCCCGCACACTGTTCCCGGTCGGCGAACTGGAAAAGCCCGAAGTACGCGCCATCGCCGAAAAACACGGCCTGGCCACCGCCAAGAAGAAAGATTCCACCGGCATCTGTTTCATTGGCGAGCGCCGCTTCAGCGACTTCCTCAAGCAGTACCTGCCGGCCCAGCCGGGCGACATTGAAACCACCGAAGGTGAAGTGATCGGCCGCCACCATGGCCTGATGTACCACACCATCGGCCAGCGCCAGGGCCTGGGCATTGGCGGCCTGAAAGATGCCAGTGACGAGCCGTGGTACGTGCTGCACAAGGACCTGGCCCGCAACGTGCTGGTGGTCGGCCAGGGCAACGAGCACCCATGGCTGTTCTCCCGCGCCCTGCTGGCCTCGGACATTTTCTGGGTCAACCCGGTCGACCTCGGCAGCCCACGCCAGTTGACTGCCAAGGTGCGCTACCGCCAGAGCGACCAGCGATGCACCCTGGAGCGCACCGCCAGCGGCTACCGCGCCGTGTTCGACGAGCCTCAGCGCGCCGTAACGCCGGGCCAGTCGGTGGTGTTCTATGACGGCGAAGTGTGCCTGGGCGGTGGCGTGATCGAGGCTGCCGAGCCGTGGAGCCCGCGCGCATGAGCAACCTGCAGGAGCAGCTGATCGCATTGGGCGGTGTGTTCCAGGCCGCCGTGCTTGTCGACCGCATCGCCCGCACCGGCCAGGCCAGTGAAGCCAATATCGGCTGCATGCTGGGCAGCCTGCTGGTGCGTGACCCCAAGGACACCCTGGAGGTGTTCGGCGGTGACGACCTGAACCTGCGCGACGGCTACCGAGCGCTGATCGGCGCCCTCGAGCGCGACCCCAACAGCCTGCAGCGCGAGCCACTGCGCTACGCCCTGTCGATGCTGGGCCTGGAACGCCAGCTGAACAAGCGTGGTGACCTGCTGGACACCATCGGCAACCGCCTGCCGCAAATCCAGTCGCAGGCCGAGCATTTCGGCCTGGTTCACGAAAACGTCATCGCTTCCAGTGGAGCCTTGTATCAAGACACCCTGAGCACCTTGCGCCAGCGCATTCAGGTGCACGGCGACATGCGCTTCCTGCAGCAGCCCAACAACGCCTCGAAGATCCGCGCCTTGCTGCTGGCCGGCATCCGCGCCGCGCGACTGTGGCGGCAGCTGGGCGGGCACCGCTGGCAGCTGGTGTTTAGCCGGCGCAAGTTGCTGAACGAACTGTACGACATGATGCGCAGCCCCACCTGACGGGCTGGGCTGCCCTTTGTGGGAGCGGGCGTGCCCGCGAAGCAGGCGACGCGGTGTATGGCACTGGCTACGCCGGTGTTCGCGGGCACGCCTGCTCCCACAGGGGCTGCCACCAGATCCAAATTGGGCCGACCTTTGGTCAGCCACCCGACCCAGGCGCAATTTTCATGTATGATATGCGCCCTTCCAAAAGCCTGACTGTCCGAGAACACCCCATGCAGCTTTCTTCGCTCACTGCGGTTTCCCCTGTAGACGGCCGTTATGCCGGCAAAACCCAGGCCTTGCGCCCCATTTTCAGCGAATTCGGCCTGATCCGTTTCCGCGCCCTGGTCGAAGTGCGCTGGCTGCAGCGCCTGGCCGCCCACCCGCAAATCGGCGAAGTGCCGGCGTTCTCCGCCGAAGCCAACGCCCTGCTGGACAGCCTGGCCAACGATTTCAAGCTGGAGCACGCCGAGCGCGTCAAGGAAATCGAGCGCACCACCAACCACGACGTCAAGGCCATTGAATACCTCCTCAAGGAGCAGGCCGCCAAGCTGCCTGAGCTGGCCAAGGTCAGCGAGTTCATCCACTTCGCCTGCACCAGCGAGGACATCAACAACCTGTCCCACGCCCTGATGCTGCGCGCTGGCCGTGACGAAGTGCTGTTGCCGCTGATGCGCCAGGTCGCCGACGCTATCCGCGCCCTGGCCCACGCCCACGCCGAAGTGCCAATGCTGTCGCGTACCCATGGTCAGCCGGCTTCCCCGACCACCCTGGGTAAAGAACTGGCCAACGTCGTGTACCGCCTGGAGCGCCAGATCGCCCAGGTTGCCGCCGTGCCGCTGCTGGGCAAGATCAACGGCGCCGTGGGCAACTACAACGCCCACCTGTCGGCCTACTCGCAGATCGACTGGGAAGAGAACGCCCGCGCCTTCATCGAAGACGAACTGGGCCTGCAGTTCAACCCGTACACCACCCAGATCGAGCCGCACGACTACATCGCCGAGCTGTTCGACGCCATCGCCCGCTTCAACACCATCCTGATCGACTTCGACCGTGATGTGTGGGGCTACATTTCGCTGGGTTACTTCAAGCAGAAGACCGTTGCCGGCGAAATCGGTTCGTCGACCATGCCGCACAAGGTCAACCCGATCGACTTCGAAAACTCCGAAGGCAACCTGGGTATCGCCAACGCGCTGTTCCAGCACCTGGCCAGCAAGCTGCCGATCTCGCGCTGGCAGCGTGACCTGACCGACTCCACCGTGCTGCGCAACCTGGGCGTGGGCTTTGCCCACAGCGTGATCGCCTTCGAGGCCAGCCTGAAAGGCATCGGCAAGCTGGAAGTCAACGAAGCTCGCATCGCCGCGGACCTGGACGCCTGCTGGGAAGTGCTGGCCGAGCCGATCCAGACCGTGATGCGCCGCTTCAACATCGAAAACCCCTACGAGAAGCTCAAAGAGCTGACCCGTGGCAAGGGCATCACCCCAGAAGCGCTGCTGACCTTCATCGACGGCCTGGACATGCCAGCCGAAGCCAAGGCCGAGCTCAAGCAGCTGACCCCCGCTACCTACATCGGTAACGCGGCGGCCCAGGCCAAACGCATCTAAGCTGAGCGTCGCGTACAACGCCCGGCCTGGCCGGGCGTTTTTATTCCCGTACGAAAATTACGTTTTTTCAATAGGTTGAACATGAATCCTGATACTCCACTGCAGCTGCTCGGCGGCATCTCGGCCCGCGAATTCATGCGCGACTACTGGCAGAAGAAGCCGCTGCTGGTACGCCAGGCCTTCCCGGACTTCATCAGCCCGATCGACCCCGACGAGCTCGCCGGCCTGGCCCTGGAAGACGAGGTCGAGTCGCGTATCGTGCTGGAGCACGGCGCGCACCCGTGGGAACTGCGCCGCGGCCCGTTCAGCGAAGACACCTTCGCCGAACTGCCGGAAAAAGACTGGACCCTGCTGGTACAGGCCGTTGACCAGTTCGTTCCGGAAGTGGCCGAACTGCTGGAAAACTTCCGCTTCCTGCCCAGCTGGCGTATCGATGACGTGATGATCAGCTTCGCCGCCCCGGGTGGCAGCGTCGGCCCGCACTTCGACAACTACGACGTGTTCCTGCTGCAGGGCCACGGCCAGCGCAACTGGAAGATCGGCCAGATGTGCAGCAGTGACAGCCCGCTGCTGGAGCACGCCGACCTGCGTATCCTGGCCGAGTTCGAGCAGAGTGAAGAGTGGACCCTGGAGCCCGGCGACATGCTCTACCTGCCACCGCGCCTGGCCCACTACGGTGTGGCCGTGGATGACTGCCTGACCTACTCGGTCGGCTTCCGCGCACCGAGCGCTGCCGAAGTGCTGACCCACTTCACCGACTTC
This sequence comes from Pseudomonas sp. 22515, assembly GCF_052044625.1. NCBI lineage: Bacteria > Pseudomonadati > Pseudomonadota > Gammaproteobacteria > Pseudomonadales > Pseudomonadaceae > Pseudomonas > Pseudomonas sp. 22515. The sequence goes on along the minus strand of NZ_JBQENN010000002.1, from coordinate 184,021 downwards.
CTCGGCCAGTTCCTGCCCGACGAAGAGCGCTACAGCGACGCCGACGCCCAGCCGGTCAGCGACCCGCACCAGATCCAGCACGATGCCCTCGACCGCCTCAAGGCGCTGCTCGACAAGCACATGGGCGACAAGGACCTGCTGCTGACCTGGTTCGGCCAGTTCATGACCGAGCCGCGCTACCCCGAGCAGATCGTTGGCGAAGAGCTGAGCGAGGAAGAGCTGATCGACGCCCTTGAGCAGGGCGCCATCCTGATCCGCAACCCCAGCGCACGCCTGGCCTGGTCGGAATTCGAAGACGACCTGCTGCTGTTCGCCAGCGGCCGTAGTTGCCCACTGCCCGGCAAACTGCGAGAGCTGCTGAAACTGGTATGTGCGGCCGACGCCTTGCACATCGACAACCTGGCCGAGTGGCTGCAGGACGAAGATGGCCTTATGCTGGTACAGCAGCTGGTCAAACAAGGGAGCCTGGGATTCGCCAATGAATAAGATCAGCGTTCGCCTCGCCGATTGGCACAAAGACAACGCCGACATCCGCCGAATCCGTGAAGCCGTGTTCGTCGCCGAGCAGCACATTCCGCCAGAGCTGGAGTTCGATTCGGAAGACCAGGATGCCCTGCACTTCCTGGCCCTGGAAGGCGACTATCCGATCGGTACTGCGCGCCTGCTGGCCGACGGCACCATCGGGCGCATCTCGGTGCTCAAGGACTGGCGCGGCCTGAAGGTGGGCGATGCGTTGGTCAATGCGGTCATCGTCGAAGCGCAGAACCGCGACCTGAAACAGCAGATGCTCAGCGCCCAGGTACACGCCACGCCGTTCTATGAGCGGCTGGGCTTTCGCGTAGTCAGCGAGGAATTCCTCGAAGCTGGCATCCCGCATGTCGACATGGTGCGCGACTCGCGCGCCTGATCCATCACCTGTGCCGGCCGCTTCGNCCGCGAAGAGGACGGCACAGGCCATATACATCCCCGCTGACAAAAAACCTGTACATCCATCCAGATAAAACTTGCCTCTGCGCCCCCGCTTGCGCATCCTATGGCCCACCACCCCGATGAAGCGTCCCGGCCATGCGCCTGTTCCTCTGTGAAAAACCCTCCCAGGCAAAAGACATTGCCAAAGTGCTCGGCGCCAACCGCAAAGGCGACGGCTGCTGGCAAGGCACCGATATCTGCGTCACCTGGTGCATTGGCCACCTGCTGGAAACCGCCCCGCCCGACAGCTATGACGAACGTTACAAGCGCTGGAACCTGGCCGACCTGCCGATCATTCCAGACAAGTGGAAGATGCTGGTAAAGCCCAAGACCGCCAGCCAGTTCAAGGCGGTCAAACGTCTGCTCGGTGAAGCGCGGGAGCTGGTGATTGCCACCGACGCCGACCGCGAAGGCGAAATGATTGCCCGCGAACTGGTCGAGCACTGCCGCTACCGAGGCCCGGTGCAGCGCCTGTGGCTGTCAGCGCTGGATGACGCCTCCATCCGCAAGGCCCTGGCGCGCCTGCTGCCAGGCCACGAGACGTTCAACCTGTACCACTCGGCGCTGGGCCGCTCGCGCGCCGACTGGCTGATCGGCATGAACATGAGCCGGCTGTTCACCTTGCTGGGCCGCCAATCCGGCTACCAGGGTGTGCTGCCGGTAGGCCGCGTGCAAACGCCGACCTTGCGCCTGGTGGTCGACCGCGACCGCAGCATCGCCAACTTCGTGCCAGTGCCGTTCTGGGCCATCGACGTACAGCTGGAACACGCCGGCCAACGCTTCAATGCCCAATGGCGCGCCCCCGAAGACGTCTGCGATGACCAAGGCCGCTGCCTGAAGCAAGACCTGGCACAGCGGGCCGCCACCGACATCGGCCATGCCGGCACTGCCCGAGCGGTAAAGGTAGCGACCGAGCGTGTGCGCGAAGCAGCACCGCTGCCCTTCGACCTTGGCACCCTGCAGGAGCTGTGCTCGAAAAAGTTCGGCCTCGGCGCCCAGGAAACCCTCGACATTGCCCAGGCACTGTACGAAACACACAAGCTGATCACCTACCCGCGCAGCGATTGCGGCTATTTGCCACAAAGCCAGCACGCCGAGGCACCCGCCATCCTCGCCGCCCTGCAACGGGCCGATGCCAGCCTGGCACCGCTGCAGCCCTACCTGGAGCCGCAACGCCGCTCGCGGGCGTGGAACGACGCCAAAGTCAGCGCTCACCATGGCATCATCCCCACCGCCGCCGCCAGTGACCCCTCGCGCCTGCCGGCCAAGCACAAGGCCGTGTATACCCTGATCCGCGCCCGCTATCTGGCGCAGTTCCTGCCCAACCATGAGTACGACCGCACCCAGGCCGACTTCGACTGCGCCGGTCATGCGCTGCGTGCTGTGGGCAAGCAGATCGTCGAGCCGGGCTGGCGCCGCGCCTTGCCCGAGGCGCTCACCCCGGCCAAAGGCCGCGAGGCACCACCGGCCCAGGTGCTGCCGGCGCTTCGCGAAGGCCAGGACTGCAACGTAAACGGCCTGCAACTGAAAGACCTGTGGACCCAGCCACCCAAACCGTTTACCGAAGGCGACCTGATCAAGGCGATGAAAAACGTGGCCAAGCTGGTGGATGACCCTCGGCTGAAGCAGAAACTCAAGGAAACCACCGGCATCGGCACCGAGGCCACCCGCGCCAGCATTATCCAGGGTCTGCTCGACCGCGGTTACCTGGTAAAGAACGGCAAGGCGCTGTCGGCCACACCTGCGGCCTTCAGCCTGATCGACGCCGTTCCCCGCGCCATTGCCGACCCCGGCACCACGGCGATCTGGGAGCAGGCGCTGGACATGGTGCAAAGCGGCGAGATGCCCCTGGAAGAGTTCGTCGCCCGGCAATCAGCGTGGATGGGCAAGCTGGTCGAGCGTTGCAGCGGCATGCGCATGACCATCAGCGGGCCAGCGGCCGGGGCGGCCCCGCCCTGGAAGAAGAAACGTCGCGGTGGAGGTGGGAAAAGCAAAGCGGCCGGAAACAAGGCAACTCCGAGCAAGCCACGGCAGCCGCGGAAAAAGGCAACGTCCTGAAAATTCCGCCTTCTCACGTCGGTCTCTCTGCGCGTGCCCCCTGTAGGAGCGGGTTCACCCGCGAAGAGGCCAGCCCAGGCAACACATTAACCACAGGCAAACCACAAACCCCGACCAACACATTGGCAGCGTGAAATTTAACTGCTAACTTTTCATGAAAATAAACATAATAATTTTCACGGAAATCCCGCATGTTCAAACAATCCGCCCAGCACGTCGCCAGTTACTACGCCCAGACCTACCCCGCCAACATCCCATTACGCCCTACCCTGCAAGGCACTCAGGACACCGATGTGCTGATCATCGGCGCCGGTTTCAGCGGCCTGCACACTGCCCTGCGGCTGACCCAGGCCGGCAAGCGCGTAACGCTGCTGGAAGCCAGCCGGGTTGCCTGGGCGGCCTCCGGACGCAACGGTGGCCAGGCCCTGTTGGGCTGGTCGTGCGACATGCCGCCGCTGGAGCAGGCCCTTGGCATCGAACGCACCCAACGGCTATGGGCCAGCATGTGCTGGGCCGCCGAAGAGATGCGCGAACTGCCCCAACGCCACGGCTTCGACATCGACTACCGGCAGGGCAGCCTGTGGACTGCGGTATTGCCACGCCGGGTGAAAATGCTCGAAGAGGCCCTGCATGATGCCGAGCATAAATGGGGTTACGACGCCCTGCGCCTGATTGGCCGTGACGAGTTGCCGCAATGGATCGACAGCCCGCGCTACCAGGCCGCGCTGTACGACGCCAAAGGTGCCCACCTCAACCCGCTGAAACTGGCACAGGGCCTGGCCAGTACCATCGAGGCTGCCGGCGGGCAAATCTACGAACAGAGCCAGGTGCTCAGCTACCAGCAGGCTCGCGACGGCTATGTCGCACGTACCGACCGTGGCGAAGTTCGCTGCCAGGTATTGGTGCTGGCCTGCAACGCCTACATCGACCGCCTTGACCGCAGCCTGTCGCGTCGCCTGTTACCAGTCGGTTCCTACCAGGTCGCCACTGCGCCTCTGGATGCCGACTTGGCCCATTCGTTACTACCTCGCAACAGTTGTGTGATCGACAACCAGTTCGTACCCGACTACTTTCGCCTCACCCCGGACCACCGCCTGCTGTTCGGTGGCGGCTGCACTTACCTGGGCGGCATTCCCAAGGACGTCGCCAGCGCCACCCGCCCGTACCTGGAGCGGGTATTCCCGCAACTGGCCGGGGTGGCCATCGACTATGCCTGGGGTGGCCACATCGATTGCAGCATCAAGCGCACCCCGGACGTCGGCCGCGAGGGCCAGCGCTACTGGCTGCAGGGTTTCTCCGGCCATGGTGTACTGCCGACCCTGGCGGCGGCGCGTGCGGTCAGCGATGCCATTCTCGGCGATGAAAACCTGTTGGCGCTGTACCAAGGCATCGACAACGGCCGCTTCCCCGGTGGCGACCTGCTGGCTGCACCTTTGGAAGCTGCGGCAAAGGCCTGGTACCGCATGCGCGACCGCGTCTGAAGGGCATGAGTGTGGGCCTCTTCGCGGGTGAACCCGCTCCTGCGCANAGATCCCTGTAGGAGCGGGTTCACCCGCGAAGAGGCCCACACAGGCAACACAACTTCCTGATACCCGCCAAAATCCCTCCTATTCTCAATAGCTCCCTTCGCTTCCTGCACCCAGGAGACACGACCATGAGCTATGTAACCACGAAGGACGGCGTACAGATCTTCTACAAGGACTGGGGCCCGCGCGATGCGCCGGTGATCCACTTCCACCACGGCTGGCCGCTCAGTGCCGATGACTGGGACGCGCAGATGCTGTTCTTCCTCGCCCAGGGTTACCGCGTGGTCGCCCACGACCGGCGGGGCCATGGCCGCTCCAGCCAGGTATGGGACGGCCACGACATGGACCACTATGCCGACGACGTAGCCGCCGTGGTCGCCCACCTAGGCACCCAGGGCGCCGTGCATGTCGGCCACTCGACCGGCGGCGGCGAAGTGGTGCGCTACATGGCACGGCACCCTGAAGACAAGGTGGCCAAGGCCGTGCTGATCGCGGCCGTACCCCCTTTGATGGTGCAAACCCCCGGCAACCCCGGTGGCCTGCCCAAGTCGGTATTCGACGGTTTCCAGGCCCAGGTTGCCAGCAACCGGGCGCAGTTCTACCGGGATGTGCCAACAGGGCCGTTCTACGGCTACAACCGCCCTGGGGCCGAAGCCAGCGAAGGCATCATCGGCAACTGGTGGCGCCAAGGCATGATCGGCAGTGCAAAGGCCCATTACGATGGCATCGTGGCGTTTTCCCAGACCGATTTCACCGAGGACCTCAAGGGCATCCAGCAGCCGGTGCTGGTGATGCACGGCGACGATGACCAGATCGTGCCCTATGAAAATTCCGGGGTACTGTCGGCCAGGCTGCTGCCCAACGGCACGCTAAAAACCTACAAAGGCTACCCGCATGGCATGCCCACCACCCATGCCGATGTGATCAATGCGGATTTGCTGGCGTTTATCCGTAGTTGATGCTTTCGCCTGTACCGGCCCTTTCGCGGGTAAACCCGCTCCTACAGGTCCTCCACCGTCCTCAAGANGAAAGGGCCGGTACAAGCAACACACTTATGTGGTGTCTGTATGCAACTGGCAAATCTACCAGTTGCGCGCCTGCCTATTTTGTTCGAGGGTAGTCTCAATTGACCATTCCCACGCCAGCAGGTTGACCATGTCACAAAACAGGAAGCAATGCTTATTTTACAAAAATGACCACCTGTCTTCGAAAATTGACAGCGGACGTTCCGTGACAGTGTTTTCCATCTCAAACATTCCTCTGGCGGAACACTCAACCGAAACACTATTACTGGCAACAGACTCACGTAACTCCATAGCAAGGCGCTCTTATCGCAGCGGCACTTGCAACCTGACCTACACCGCTTACGGGTACAGCGTTACAGCTCATATGATGGGATTCACCGGACAACGCTTCGATGACGTCACAAACTGCTACCTCCTTGGTAACGGTTATCGCGCCTTTAGTCCGAGATTAGCTCGATTTTATTCAGCAGACAGCCTCAGCCCGTTTACAAAACACACACATAACGCCTATGCCTATTGCCTGGGTGACCCAGTAAATTACCACGACCCTTCGGGACATATGTTACGCCGCCTCAATACAATGTGGAATAGCGTAAAGAATAAGTTCGTGAAGCCCAGGATTCATTACATCAACAAAGCAAGGGAAGCAATCACGAATTTCCCCAACCTCGAACAATACTCCACTATCGTTGACAGTCCAAACGTAACCCAAGACACCCTCCAGATGATCTACAAGCTTCCGAAGATGGACGCCATGCTTGCTGAGCTTAGAGACACAGCAGTCCTTAACTGGCGTTTCAAGAAAGGCAATATTGAAGGCCCCATCATTCAAGACTTTGACTATCTCAAGCATTTGGACATAGACGGACAACTTGCCTACATAGGACTAGTGGAAAAGAGCCATAAGTATAGAGCCCAGTTGAACAACTTAGCATTCGCGTCCCAGCAAACCGCCAAAAGGCATTCGAGCATTCAATTACCCGCTACGTCACCTGATCTATCACATCCAGCCACTCTCAGATCAGTGAGGCGAGGGTCATAAAGACACTAACCTGAACGAGCACGTCTGCATCGGGTTTGAAACAAGTAAACGGCTTGAAACACTGACAGCCTCAGGGACGAGAGATTATCATGGCCGATTATCAGTCCATTTGCCGCAATCCGGCCCTTCAGCTTGAAAGCCTCCCATGCCCTTCGAACTCACCGTAGAACCCCTAACCCTACTCATCCTGGCGCTGGTCGCCTTCGTCGCCGGATTCATCGACGCCATCGCCGGTGGCGGGGGCCTGCTCACCACCCCGGCCCTGCTCACCGCCGGCATGCCACCGCACCTGGTGCTGGGCACCAACAAGCTCAGTTCCACCTTCGGCTCGGCCACCGCAAGTTTCACTTACTACAAACGCAAACTGTTCCATCCGGCGCAGTGGCGCCCGGCATTGTTCGCCACCCTGACCGGGGCGTTGCTCGGCGCCGTCATCGCCCACTACATGCCAGCCGAATGGCTGAACAAGATGCTGCCAGTGATCGTCTTCGCCTGTGGCATCTACCTGTTGTTCGGCGGCACGCCCAAGGCGCCGCTGGATGCCGATGCTCCGATCAAGAAAAAGTGGCAAGTCCCGCAAGGCTTCACCCTGGGCTTCTACGACGGCGTAGCCGGCCCGGGTACCGGGGCGTTCTGGACGGTCAGTACCCTGCTGCTGTACCCCATCGACCTGGTACGCGCCAGCGGCGTGGCGCGCAGCATGAACTTCGTCAGCAACATCGCGGCGCTGACGGTGTTCATCATTTCCGGGCAGGTGGACTACATCGTCGGCCTGTGCATGGGCCTGTCGGTCATGGTCGGCGCCTTTTTCGGCGCACGCACGGCGATCAGCGGCGGCAGCAAGTTCATCCGCCCGGTGTTCATCACCGTGGTGCTGGCGTTGACCGTGCGCTTAGCGTGGCAACACTGGTTCGGGCAGGCCTGAGGGGCTTTGGCAATGGAATGACCATTGCCTGCGCCCTGCGCCTAGTCGGAGCACATTGTTCACTGCAGCTAGGACGGGAAAGCAGGGATATCACAGCCCAGCCGCCGCGCAACATACAGATCGATCAGGTAACGGGCAATGGACCGCCCGGCCGGCAGCGGCGGCAGGTCGTGGACACTGAACCACTTGGCGTCTTCGATCTCGTCCGGCTGCATGACAATCTCGCCCCCGGCATACTCGGCATGGAAACCCAGCATCATCGAATGCGGGAACGGCCAGCACTGGCTGCCGACGTACTGGATGTTCCGCACCTCCACCGCCACTTCTTCGCGCACTTCGCGCACCAGGCAGTCTTCGGCCGATTCACCCGGCTCGGCAAAACCTGCCAAGGTGCTGTACACCCCGGTAACGAAGCGCGGCGAACGCGCCAGCAGGATTTCATCACCGCGGGTCACCAGCACGATCATGCTGGGTGAAATGCGCGGATAGCTGCGCAGGTCGCAGGGCTGGCAGTACATCGCCCGCTCCCAGCGAATTTGCGTCATCGCCTGGCCGCAACTGCCGCAGAAGCGATGCTCGCGCGCCCAGGTACCGATTTGTGCGGCATAGCCCAGCACCTTGTAGGTGTCGAAGTCGCCTTCGAGCATGAACGCACGCAGGCCGCGCCAGCTGCAGCCAGGCACATCAGTGGCGCTGCGCAGTTCCAGCAGGAACACCGGCTGGCCGTCAAAGTGGCCGATGCCGTGCTCGCACAGCACGTCGAGGTCCTGGCGCTTGAGCCAGTCGCGGGGGAACAGCGCGCCGTTGGCGTCCACCAGAAACCCTTCAGGGCTGCGGGCCACGGCCAGCCCCCCGGTCATCTGTGGGTCGAGTACTGCAGTAGTCCAGCGTGCTGACATGTCGGGGGTTCCTTTACTGCGCGTCCCCCGGCCCGATCAGTCGGCGAACGTCGGTTTCTGTTTGCTCATGTGCGCCGCCACAGCCACGCGCAGGTCTTCGGACTGCAGCATTGCGGCGTTCCAGGTCGCAATGTAGTCCAGGCCATCGTCGATGCGATGGTCACGCATGTAGCTGAGCATTTCCTTGGTGCCGGCCACAGCGATCGGCGATTTTGCGGCAATCTCGCGGGCGATGGCAAAGACGCCGTCCATCAGTGCGGCCTGATCATCATAGACTCGGTTGACCAGCCCGATGCGCAGCGCCTCGTCGGCCTCGACATTGCGCCCGGTAAACGCCAGCTCCCGCATGATGCCGTCGCCAATGATGCGTGGCAAACGTTGCAATGTGCCAACATCGGCAGCCATACCCATGTCGATTTCCTTGATCGAGAACTGCGCGTCACTGCTGCAGTAGCGCATGTCGCACGCCGAGATGAGGTCGATGGCGCCGCCGATGCAGTAGCCTTGAACCGCCGCCAGTACCGGCTTGCGGCACGTGTCCACTGCGGTGAACGAGGCCTGCAGCCGCTGGATGGTCTTGCGCAGGAAGCGTGCATTGCGGCCCACGTCCTTGCCCATCTGCCCAGCCAGCGAGGCCAGCATCATCAGGTCGATACCGGCGGAAAAGTGCTTGCCAGCGCCGCTGATCACCACCGCGCGCACGGCATCGGTGTCATCGATCCACTGGAAGATGTCGACGATTTCCTCCCAGAAGGCCGCATTCATCGCGTTGACCTTCTCTGGGCGATTGATCTGAACATGGGCGACGCTGTCGGTCAGTTCGACCTTTAATGCACTGTACTCGGTCACGGGCGGCACTCCTGCGGGCGAAAAGTTCATGGTCCGGATGTTAACTCATGCCGATGACCGTACTTGTGCCAAAAACGGGACTGTATGCCTTGCCTAAGGCGCAATGATCCGGCACCGTGCGCCATCGCTGAATCATAAGGATACATATTCATGTCGCGCTCCCTGACCGGCGCCCTCGCTCACGGTTTCCTGGGCCAGTCGCCGCTTTGGTACAAAGCGGTCATCTGCCTGTTCCTGGTGCTCAATCCGCTTCTGCTGGCAACCATTGGCCCGGCTGCAGCCGGGTGGGCGCTGGTAATCGAGTTCATCTTCACCCTGGGCATGGCGCTGAAGTGCTACCCGCTGATGCCCGGCGGATTGTTGCTGATCGAAGCCCTGCTGTTGCAGATGACCACGCCGCAGGCACTGTACGAAGAACTGCAGCACAACTTCCCGGTAATCCTGCTGCTGATGTTCATGGTCGCCGGTATCCATTTCATGAAGGAACTGCTGCTGTTCCTGTTCTCGCGCATTCTGCTGGGTGTGCGTTCAAAAGCCATGCTGTCGCTACTGTTCTGCGTACTGTCGGCATTCCTTTCGGCGTTTCTCGATGCGCTGACGGTGACGGCCGTGATCATCAGCGCCGCAGTCGGCTTTTATGCGGTCTACCATCGCGTGGCGTCCGGCGCCAACCCGCGTGAAGACAGCGCACTGGACAGCGACCAGCAAGTGGCGCAGTTACACCGTGACGACCTGAACCAGTTCCGCGCGTTCCTGCGCAGCTTGCTGATGCACGGCGCAGTGGGTACCGCCCTGGGTGGCGTGTGCACGCTGGTGGGCGAGCCGCAGAACCTGCTGATCGGCCACGAGATGGGCTGGCACTTCGCTGACTTCTTCCTCAAGGTGGCGCCCGTGTCGATACCGGTGCTGGGTGCCGGCCTGCTGACCTGCGTGTTGCTGGAGAAGCTGCGCCTGTTCGGCTACGGCACGCTGATGCCTGAGACAGTGCGCCAGGTACTGGCTGCCTATGCCGCCGAGGACGATGCCGCACGTACCCAGGCCCAGCGCATTGCGCTGTGGGTACAAGGGCTTGCTGCCCTGATCCTGATCATCTGCCTGGGGCTGCATGTGGCCGAGGTCGGCCTGATCGGCCTGATGGTGATCGTACTGATCACGGCCTTCACCGGCATCACCGACGAGCACCGCCTGGGCCGTGCCTTCCAGGACGCCATGCCATTCACTTCGCTGTTGGTGGTGTTCTTTGCCGTGGTCGCGGTGATTCATCAGCAACAATTGTTCAGCCCATTGATCAGCTGGGTGCTGACGCTGCCGGCCGAACAGCAACCGGGCATGCTGTATCTGGCCAACGGTTTGCTGTCGGCGATCAGCGACAATGTGTTCGTTGCCACCATCTACATCACCGAAGTGAAGCAGGCATTTCTCAACGGCAGCATGAGCCGCGAGCATTTCGAAACACTGGCGGTGGCGATCAACACCGGCACCAACCTGCCAAGCGTGGCGACGCCGAACGGGCAGGCGGCGTTCCTGTTCCTGCTGACCTCGGCCATTGCGCCGCTGATCCGGCTGTCGTATGGGCGGATGGTGTGGATGGCGCTGCCCTATACCGTGGTGATGGGCGGGTTGGGATGGTGGGCGGTGATGTACTGGCTGTGAGGCGGACCTGTGCGGGCCCTTTCGCGGGTAAACCCGCTCCTGCACGGGTTTCGCCGCAGGCAATATCGTCTACAACTTTTTCCCCGTACAGGCGTCGAAACACAGGTACGCCCCATCCGCTCCAAGGAGGTCACCCATGGCGCTGCGCACTACACTGCTGCTTTCCTGCATGACCCTGGCCCTGCTCGGCTGCGCCGGCAACGATCACCCGGCACCGCCGCGCACCCAGCAGGTCGACTTGCAACGCTACCAGGGCACTTGGTATGAACTGGCGCGACTGCCGATGTTCTTCCAGCGTAACTGCGTGAAGTCCGAGGCGCGCTATGGCTTGCGCGAGGACGGCCGTATCGATGTAACCAACCGCTGTCAGGAAAAGGACGGCCAGTGGAATGAAGCCAAGGGCATCGCCGAGGCTCAGCAACCGGGCAGCACCGACAAGCTGTGGGTGCGCTTCGACAACTGGTTCAGCCGCCTGGCACCGGGCCTGACCAAGGGCGAGTACTGGGTGCTGTACCACGACAAGGACTACCGCGTGGCACTGGTCGGCCACCCTAACCGCGAGTACCTGTGGCTGCTTTCGCGCACGCCAGCGGTCACCGACCAGCAGCGCGAGCAACTGCTGACAATCGCCCGAGAGCAAGGGTATGACACCAGCAAGCTCATCTGGCGACAGGATAACTAGCGGGCCGTCGACGGCGGGTGGCAATCCGGCTAAGGTGTGCGCCCCGTATCACCTTGGCCGCTTCTGGCCTGAAACAGGAGCCTGAGCATGGACCTGCTGTTCCTCGGCACCTCCGCCGGGATGCCCACCAAGGCACGCAATGTCAGCGCCACAGCCGTGATCGAAGCCAGTGGCAGCCACTGGTATCTGGTCGATTGCGGCGAAGGCACCCAGCACCGCCTGCTGCACACCCCGCTTTCGATCCGCGACCTGCGCGCGATCTTCATCACCCACGTGCATGGTGACCATTGCTTCGGCCTGCCCGGCCTGCTGGCCAGCGCGGGCATGAGCGGGCGCACCCAGCCCCTGGAAGTGATCCTGCCCGCCGTACTGCACGATTGGGTACGCCAGGGCCTGATTGCCAGCGACACCTTCCTGCCGTTCGAGCTACGCCTGTTGCCCGTGGAAGCGCTGATCGCATGGCGCAGCGAGACCCTGCAGGTGACCACCGTGCAACTGTCGCACCGGGTGCCCAGCGTGGGTTTCGTATTCACCGAAATCAACCCTGAGCCACGCCTGGACATCCAGCGCCTCGACGCCGAGGGCATACCGCGTGGTCCGCTGTGGGGCGAGCTGGCCAAGGGGTTGACCGTGACGTTCAATGGGCAACTGCTGAACGGCAACGACTACCTGCGCCCTTCGCGTCCGCCCCAGCGGGTGATCGTGTGCGGGGACAACGACAAACCAGCGCTGCTGGCAGCCGTCGCCAGGGGTGCGGATGTACTGGTGCACGAAGCCACCTTCACCCAGGCGGTGGTCGAACGCACCGGGGGCACGTTCGGCCACAGCACCGCCGCTGAGGTGGCACGCTTTGCCGAGGCCGCTGGCGTGCGCAACCTGGTACTGACGCATTTCAGCGCCCGCTACCAGAACGACCCACGGCGCAGCCCGCACATCGACACCGTGCGCGACGAGGCCCTCGCCCATTACAGCGGGCAGTTGACCCTGGCGCAGGACCTGCAGCGCTATCACCTTGGCCGTAACGGCCGTCTTGAGGCCAGTGCCTAGGCCGCCAACCGCCCGCTGGCAATTGCCTCCGACGCCGCCAGCATCGCCCGCAACAACACTGCGCAGCCCGCCGCCAGGTCATCGGGCGTGGCGTTCTCGATCTCGTTATGGCTGATGCCGTTTTCGCACGGCACGAAAATCATCCCCGCCGGCCCCAGCTCGGCCAGGAAGATCGCGTCATGCCCCGCGCCACTGACGATGTCCATGTGCGGCAGGCCCAGCGCCTTGGCCGACTCGCGCACGGCGTCGACACAGCCTTTGTCGAAGTAAAGCGCCGGGAAGTCTGCCGTGGGCACCAGCTCATGGCTCAGGCCATGCTTGGTACAGGTCGCCTCGATCACCCCGCGCACATCGGCAATCATCGCATTCAACTGCTCGCCCTCCAGGTGGCGGAAGTCGAGGGTCATGCGCACTTCGCCCGGGATCACGTTACGCGAGCCCGGGTACGCCTGAAGGCAACCCACCGTGCCACAAGCGTGGGGCTGGTGGGCAAGCGCCGTGCGGTTGACCGCCTCTACCACAGCGGCTGCCCCCACCAGGGCGTCCTTGCGCAGGTGCATCGGCGTAGGGCCAGCATGGGCTTCAACACCGCGCAGGGTCAGGTCGAACCACTTCTGGCCCAGGGCGCCGAGGACCACGCCGATGGTCTTGGCCTGGTCCTCAAGGATAGGACCCTGCTCGATATGCGCTTCGAAATACGCCCCCACCGGGTGCCCCGACACGGCACGCGGACCGGCGTAGCCAATGGTGTTCAACGCTTCGCCAACGCTGACACCCTGGGCATCGCGCTTGGCCAGGGTGTCTTCCAGGGTGAACTTGCCGGCGAACACCCCTGAACCCATCATGCACGGCGCAAAACGCGAACCTTCTTCGTTGGTCCACACCACCACTTCGAGCGGCGCGTCGGTTTCCACGCCCAGGTCGTTGAGGGTACGGATCACCTCCAGCCCGGCCATCACCCCGAAGCAGCCATCGAACTTGCCGCCGGTGGGCTGGGTGTCGATATGGCTGCCGGTCATCACCGGCGGCAGCTTGGGGTTACGGCCCGGGCGGCGGGCGAATATGTTGCCGACGGCGTCGATGCTGACCGAGCAACCGGCCGCCTCGCACCACTGCACGAACAGATCGCGGGCCTGGCGGTCGAGGTCGGTCAAGGCCAGGCGGCAGACCCCCCCCTTGGCGGTGGCGCCGAGCCGGGCCAGGTCCATCAGCGACTGCCACAGGCGGGTGCTGTCGACGTGACGGGCGTTGGTCTTCAGGATCTCTTTGACGGGGGTCACGGGCTTCTCCTTCAGGCTTCTTATTGTTTGTACGGGCCTCTTCGAGGCCTCAAGGCAAGGGTTTGACCAACCGCACCGGGTTGCGTGCCGCCAAACCGCCAAGCGCGGCGTACAGTGCACCGCCCAGCAACGAGCCGGTGAACCAGCCATAGTCGTAGAACCAGCTGAAACTGCTGTTGCCAATCGCCATTACCGTCAGCCCTACTGGCAAGGCGAAGGCGGCAAAACCGGCCCAGTTCCACGCGGGATACACGTCGTCGCGGTATAGCCCGGCCAGGTCCAGCTTCTGCCGCCGGATCAGGAAGTAGTCCACCACCATGATGCCGGCAATGGGCCCCAACAAGCTGGAATAGCCCAGCAGCCAGTTGGAATACACGCTCTCCAGGCTAAGGTCGGAGACAATCAGGCCCAGTTTCTTCAGCAGTTCATGCCCCATCAGCGCCAGGCCGATAAAGCCGGTCAGCCATACCGCGCGGCTTCGGCCGATCAGGCGTGGGGCAATGTTCTGGAAGTCATTGGTGGGCGACACGATGTTCGCCGCGGTGTTGGTCGACAGCGTGGCAATCACGATCAGCGCCATGGCCAGGGCCACCCAGAACGGGCTTTGAATCTTGCCGATCAGGGTGACCGGGTCGGACACCGTCTCGCCCACCAGCGACGCCGAAGCGGCGGTCAGCACCACACCCAGCGCAGCGAACAGGAACATGGTCAGCGGCAGGCCGAAGATCTGCCCGAGAATCTGGTCCTTCTGGCTGCGGGCGTAGCGGCTGAAGTCGGGAATGTTCAGCGACAGTGTGGCCCAGAAGCCGACCATGGCCGTAAGCCCGGCGCAGAAGTAACTGACCACACTCGCCCCTTCCGGACGCTTGGGCGGCTGTGCCAACAGTTCGGTCATCGACATGTGTGGCAAGGCCCAGAACAGCAGACCGACGCCCACTGCCACCAGCAGCGGTGCCGACAGCGTTTCCAGCCACTTGATCGACTCGGCGCCGCGCAGCACCACCCACAGGTTCAGGCACCAGAAGATCATGAAGCCAATCACCTCGCCTGTCCCGCCCAGCGCCTTCCAGCCGTCGAACACCGAACCCAGGAACAGGTGAATGGCCAGCCCGCCGAACATGGTCTGGATACCGAACCAACCACAGGCCACCACCGCGCGGATCAGGCACGGTACGTTGGAGCCGAGAATGCCGAACGACGAACGCAGCAGCACCGGAAACGGGATGCCGTACTTGGTACCGGGAAAGGCATTGAGGGTAAGCGGTATCAGCACGATAACGTTGGCCAGCAGGATCGCCAGCAGCGCTTCGCCAACACTGAGGCCGAAGTAGGCGGTAAGGACACCGCCGAGGGTGTAGGTGGGTACGCAGATGGACATCCCCACCCACAGGGCGGTGATGTGCCATTTGTTCCAGGTGCGCTGGTGCACCTTGGTCGGTGCTATGTCGGGGTTGTAGCGCGGGCTGTCGAGGACATCGCTGCCCTCGGACAGCTCGAACAGGCCATCTTGCTCGACCACTTCCGATCTGCTCTGTTGCATAGGCCCTTCTCCAGTTTTTCTTCTATTTTTTCGCTCATCAGGCTGATTCGATGACCGGAGTTCGCACGCGGAATTGTGCTTAGAAATCTCGACCAGATTTTCATCTTGTCAAGTTAGTCAAATACCCGGAAAACCCCGGCGCCCATTCGCGCGTTAATTTTTTTCTATTGATATCAACAACTTAAAAACCACAAATTTAATGGGAAAATTTTCTTGCTGAATCCAGAATCAGCATCTAGCCTCGAATCTTGTCAGGACTGACAGGATTGACCGCCCTGCCCGCCCTGCATCCATGACAATGCAAAGAACCGGCCAAGACCGGTCAGCCTGCGAGGAAAACGGCATGTCCCTGTTGATCCGTGGCGCCACCGTGGTTACCCACGAAGAGCGTTATCCCGCCGATGTCCTGTGTGCCGATGGCCTGATCCGTGCCATCGGGCAAAACCTCGAACCGCCCACCGACTGCGAGATCCTCGACGGCAGCGGCCAGTACCTGATGCCCGGGGGCATCGATCCGCACACCCACATGCAGTTGCCGTTCATGGGCACGGTGGCCAGTGAGGACTTCTTCAGCGGCACCGCTGCGGGCCTGGCTGGCGGCACCACCTCGATCATCGACTTCGTCATTCCCAACCCGCAGCAGTCGTTGCTGGAGGCCTTCCACACGTGGCGTGGCTGGGCGCAGAAAAGCGCCAGCGACTATGGCTTCCACGTCGCCATCACCTGGTGGAGCGAGCAGGTGGCCGAAGAGATGGGCGAGCTGGTGGCCAAGCACGGGGTGAACAGCTTCAAGCATTTCATGGCCTACAAAAATGCGATCATGGCCGCCGACGATACCCTGGTGGCCAGCTTCGAGCGTTGCCTGCAACTGGGCGCGGTGCCCACCGTGCATGCCGAAAACGGCGAGCTGGTGTACCACCTGCAGAAAAAACTGCTCGCCCAGGGCATGACCGGGCCGGAAGCCCACCCGCTGTCGCGCCCCTCGCAGGTGGAAGGCGAAGCGGCCAGCCGCGCCATTCGCATTGCCGAAACCCTCGGCACGCCGTTGTACCTGGTGCACATTTCCAGCCGCGAGGCACTGGATGAAATCGCCTATGCCCGAGGCAAGGGCCAGCCGGTGTATGGCGAGGTGCTGCCCGGCCACCTGCTGCTGGACGACAGTGTCTACCGTGACCCGGACTGGGCCACCGCCGCCGGTTATGTGATGAGCCCGCCGTTCCGCCCACGCGAGCACCAGGAGGCGCTGTGGCGCGGCTTGCAGTCGGGCAACCTACACACCACCGCCACCGACCACTGCTGCTTCTGCGCCGAGCAGAAAGCCATGGGCCGCGACGACTTCAGCCGCATCCCCAACGGCACCGCCGGCATCGAAGATCGCATGGCAGTACTGTGGGATGCCGGGGTCAACAGCGGGCGTCTGTCGATGCACGAATTCGTCGCGCTGACCTCTACCAACACGGCGAAAATCTTCAACCTGTTCCCGCGCAAGGGCGCTATCCGCGTGGGTGCCGATGCCGACCTGGTGCTGTGGGACCCGCAGGGCACCCGCACCATCTCCGCCAAAACCCACCACCAGCAGGTGGACTTCAACATTTTCGAAGGCCGCACCGTGCGCGGCATCCCAAGCCACACCATCAGCCAGGGGAAGGTGCTCTGGGCCGATGGCGACCTGCGCGCCGAGCCGGGCGCGGGGCGGTATGTGGAACGGCCGGCGTACCCGGCGGTGTATGAGGTGCTGGGGCGCCGGGCCGAGCATCAGCGGCCGATGCCTGTTCAGCGCTGAAGCCACTGGGCTGCTGTGCAGCCCATCGCGACGCAAGGCCGCTCCCACAGGGATCGCGCCAGCTTTTAGAAATTGAGCAAGACAGTTGCTCCCACAAGGACCGCGATCGCCTGTGGGAGCGGCCCCAGAATCGACCGCAATACCTGTCGCCTGCACCAAAAAAAATAGAGAGGCTACAACCGTGACCAACGCCCTGAACCACTTGCCGCGCCCACGGGCCGGCGCCGACCAGTTGGCCGAGCGCTTCAGCGACCTGGCCCCACCCCTCACCGCGCGCCAGGCCGCCCTGGAAAGTGCACGCTGCCTGTACTGCTACGACGCCCCCTGCGTCAACGCTTGCCCCAGCGAGATCGACATCCCCTCGTTCATACACCGCATCAGTGACGAAAACCTGCAAGGCGCCGCCGAGCGCATTCTTTCGGCCAACATTCTGGGCGGTAGTTGCGCCCGCGTGTGCCCCACCGAAATCCTCTGTCAGCAAGCCTGCGTGCGCAACAATGCCCAGGAATGCGCGCCGGTGCTGATCGGCCAGTTGCAGCGTTACGCCTTGGACAACGCCCAGTTCAGCGCACACCCATTCAAGCGCTCGGCAACCACCGGCAAGCGTATCGCCGTGGTCGGCGCCGGCCCGGCAGGGCTGTCCTGCGCCCACCGCCTGGCCATGCACGGCCATGACGTGGTGGTGTTCGAGGCCTGCGACAAGGCCGGTGGCCTCAACGAGTACGGCATCGCCCGCTACAAGCTGGTAGACGACTATGCCCAGCGTGAAGTGGATTTCTTGTTGGGGATTGGCGGTATCGAAGTCCGCCATGGCCAGCGCCTGGGTGGCAACCTCAGCCTGGGCGAACTGCGCGATCAGTACGACGCGGTGTTCCTGGGCCTCGGCCTGAATGCCGTGCGCCAGCTAGGGCTGCCCGACGAGGAAGCACCCGGAGTGGTCGCCGCCACCGAATACATCCGCGAGCTACGCCAGGCCGATGATCTGAGCCAGCTCCCGTTGGCCGACCGCTGCCTGGTGATCGGTGCTGGCAACACGGCCATCGACATGGCTGTGCAGATGAGCCGTCTGGGGGCCCGCGACGTCAATCTGGTGTACCGCCGTGGCCACGCCGACATGGGCGCTACCGGCCACGAGCAGGACATTGCCAAAGCCAACCAGGTGCGCCTGCACACTTGGGCCCGCCCTGATGCCGTGCTGCTGGACGACGCCGGCAGGGTCCGCGGCATGCGTTTTGCCCGCACCGAGCTGGCGGAAGGCCGCCTGCGCGATACCGGCGAAACCTTCGAGCTGGCTGCGGACGCCATCTTCAAGGCCATTGGCCAACGCTTTGACGATGCCAGCCTCGGCGACCCGGTGGCTGCGCAACTGGCCCGCGAGGGTGAGCGCATCCGCGTGGACGAAAACCTGCAGACCAGCCTGCCGGGCGTGTACGCAGGCGGCGACTGCACCGCACTGGGGCAGGACCTTACCGTGCAGGCCGTGCAACACGGCAAGCTGGCCGCCGAAGCCATCCATGCCCAACTCATGCTCAACGTGGAGGCAGCGTAAATGGCCGACTTGTCTATCGTATTTGCCGGCATCAAGGCACCCAACCCCTTCTGGCTGGCCTCCGCACCGCCAACCGACAAGGCCTACAACGTGGTCCGCGCCTTCGAGGCCGGCTGGGGCGGCGTGGTCTGGAAGACCCTGGGCGAAGACCCTGCGGCGGTCAACGTGTCGTCGCGCTACTCGGCGCACTATGGCCCCAACCGTCAGGTACAGGGGATCAACAATATCGAGTTGATCACCGACCGCTCACTGGACATCAACCTGCGTGAAATTACCCAGGTAAAGAAGGACTGGCCCGACCGCGCACTGATTGTGTCGCTGATGGTGCCGTGCATAGAGGAATCGTGGAAGTTCATCCTGCCGCTGGTGGAAGCCACCGGGGCTGATGGCATCGAGCTGAACTTCGGTTGCCCGCACGGAATGCCGGAGCGCGGCATGGGGGCGGCCGTCGGCCAGGTGCCGGAATATGTGGAAATGGTCACCCGCTGGTGCAAGACGTACTGCGCGCTGCCGGTGATCGTGAAGCTTACGCCAAACATCACCGATATCCGCCAGTCGGCCCGCGCCGCGCACCGGGGCGGGGCCGATGCGGTGTCGTTGATCAACACCATCAACTCCATCACCAGCGTCGACCTGGACCGCATGGTGGCCCACCCGATTGTCGGAGACCAGAGCACCCATGGCGGTTACTGCGGTTCGGCAGTGAAGCCGATTGCCTTGAACATGGTGGCGGAAATCGCCCGCGACCCGGAAACGCGGGGCTTGCCGATTTGTGGCATTGGCGGCATCGGCAACTGGCGTGACGCCGCCGAATTCATGGCCCTGGGCAGTGGCGCCGTGCAGGTGTGCACGGCAGCGATGCTGCATGGCTTCCGTATCGTCGAGGACATGCAGGACGGCCTGGCACGCTGGATGGACCAGCATGGGCATTCCACTATCGAAGCGTTCCGCGGGCAGGCGGTGGGGCATACCACCGACTGGAAATACCTGGACATCAACTACAAGTCGGTCGCGCACATTGACCAGGAGGCGTGCATTGGCTGCGGGCGCTGCCACATTGCGTGCGAGGACACCTCGCACCAGGCGATTGCCAGCACGCTGAAGGCTGACGGCACGCATGCCTACAGTGTGATCGAAGAGGAGTGCGTAGGCTGCAACCTGTGCCAGATCACCTGCCCGGTGGAAAACTGCATCGAAATGGAGGCACAGGACACCGGCAAGCCATACCTGAACTGGACGCAGGATCCGCGTAACCCCTACCGCGAGGCCAGTTGAAGCGGGTCACCGCCTGAACAGCTGACGCGGCCCCTGTGGGAGCGGCCTTGTGTCGCGA
>NZ_JBQENN010000002.1:0-163822 GCF_052044625.1 Pseudomonas sp. 22515 | reverse complement strand
GCCCGATCGCGACACAAGGCCGCTACCACAAAAAGACCACGTCCACCTGGAATGCCGGATCACGGCGCCAGCCCTATTCCCCGCAAGATCACGCTGGTCACCGTCTGCACCGCATTCTCGAAGGCCATGTCAGACAGCACCTCGCCGCCGTTGAGCAACTGCACCTGGTAACCAAAGTCAGCATAGTGCTGGGTAGACGCCCAGATCATGTACAGCAACGCCGAAGGCTCTACCGGCAGAATACGCCCCTCTTCCACCCAGCAGCGGATCTTGGCTTCTTTCATCTTCGCCCAGGGCACCAGGCTTTCGTCGAGGTTCACCCCCAGCACCGGCGCCCCGTGCAGCATCTCTTCGGCCCAGATTTTCGAGCCCAGCGGCCGCGAGCGCGAATGGCCCATCTTTGCCCGGATGTAGCTGGTCAGCACCACACGCGGGTCGTCGAAGTTCTCGAAGCACAGGGCGTCCTGCTTCCACACATCCAGCAGGTCCTGCAGCACCGCGCGGAACAGCTCGTCCTTGGTGCTGAAGTAATAATGCAGGTTGGAGCGTGGCAGCTCAGCCTGCTCGGCGATATCACCCATGGAGGTGGCGCCATAGCCCTTCTCGGCAAACACCTTTTCCGCCGCTTGCAGGATTTTTTCGATATTGCGTCGGCGGATTTCGATCTTGTGATTGGCCATCAGGCTTGGGCCGTCCACACCGCCAGCTCATAACCGTCCGGGTCGATGAAATGAAAGCGCCGCCCGCCGGGGAAGGCAAAGGTCGCCCGGCTGATTTTCGCCCCGGCAGCTTCGATCCGCTGCTGCGTGGCCTCCAGGTCGTCAGCGTACAGGATGACCAGCGGCCCGCCCGGGCGCACCGGCTCACCCGTGGTTAAGCCCCCCGTCAACCGGCCATCGCTGAACTCGGTGTAAGTCGGCCCGTAGTCGGTGAACGCCCAGCCAAACACACTGCCATAGAAGGCCTTGCTCCGTGAGATGTCGCTGACATTGAACTCGATGTTGTCGATCTGCCGGTCAGTACCGCGAATGCCCATGTATGCTCCGTGCCGAAAGGGTTTGGCCTAGTCTACTCCGGTCAAGGCAGTCGCCCTACTCATTCGCTACCCACAACGCGCCCGGTCGCGCGCCGGGCACTGTGCGCGGTGCAGATTCAGCGCGGTGTTGATGATGCCTATCTGGCTGAAGGCCTGGGGGAAGTTGCCGAGCATGCGCTGGCCGGCCGAGTCGTACTGTTCGGCCAGCAGGCCGAGGTCGTTGCACAGGCCGGTCAGGTGTTGGTACAGCGCTTCGGCTTTGCCCTGGCGCCCCAGCAATACATAAACGTCAGCCAGCCAGAACGAACACACCAGGAAGGTGCCCTCTCCCGGCGTCAGGCCGTCGCTGCAGCTGTCACTGTCATAGCGCAGCAACAGGCCGTTCTTCATCAGACGCTGTTCGATCTGTTCCAGGGTGCGCATGAAGCGTGGGTCATCCGCCGGCAGGAAGCCGGTCAGGGCGATCTGCAACAGGCTGGCGTCCATTTCGGTCGAACCATAGGCCTGGACGAAGAACCGGCCGCTGGGGTCCAGGCCGTGCTCGCACACGTCGCGGTGAATTTCGTCCGCCACCTGGCGATAATGCTGCCCGCGCTCGCGGCCTTCTTCTGTGGTGTCGGCCAGCCCTGCGGCGCGGTCGAAGGCGACCCAGGCCATCACCTTGGAGTGCACGAACTGCTGCCGGCCGCCACGCACTTCCCAGATGCCCTCGTCCGGCTCGCGCCAGATGCGTTCGACATAAGGCAATATCAGGCGCGAAATGGCGGCGCCGCGCGGGTGACGGGGCAACCCGCCCCTGATCGCCTGAGTCATCGCATCGGCCAGTTCGCCATAGATGTCCAGTTGTGTCTGCGCCGAGGCGGCGTTGCCCACCCGCACCGGCTGTGAATGTTCATAACCGGCCAACCACGGCAAGGTGTACTCCTGCAGGTCACGCTCGCCAGCCAGGCCATACATGATCTGCATCTGCTCGGGGTTGCCGGCCACCGAGCGCAGCAGCCACTCGCGCCAGGCCTGGGCCTCGTCGAAGTAGCCAAGGTTCATGAAGGCCAGCAGGGTCATGGTCGCGTCGCGCAGCCAACAGAAGCGGTAGTCCCAATTGCGCTCGCCCCCCACACGCTCAGGCAACGAAGTGGTGACGGCAGCGACAATACCGCCGGTGGGGGCGTAGGTCATGGCCTTGAGGGTGAGCAGCGAACGACGCACCAGGGCGGTATATGGCCCTACCTGCGGGCAGCGGTCGGCGAAGGCCTGCCATTGCTCACAGGTGTTTGCCAGCGTGTGGTCGATGTTGCAGTCAGGCTGCACCGACAAGTGCGAGGGCTGGTGACGCAGGCTGAAGACCTGGCGCTGGCCCGTGCTGACGCGAAAGCGGCAGCCGGTATGGTGGTCGCGGGCTTGCGGGGGCACGGTGCTGCACAGGATCAAACGGTCAGGGCCGGCGACGGCGCTGAGGGTCAGTGGGTCGAGCCGTTCCACCCAGGGCACGCTGCGGCCGTAGTCGAAGCGCATGACCAGGTCCATTTCGAAATGGGTTTCGCCAGACAAGCCTTCGACGATGCGCACCACCGAATTGACTTCGCCCAAGGGCATGAAGTCGAGCACCCGGGCACGACCGCTGGCGGTGACCCAGGTGGTTTCCAGCACCAGGGTATCGCCCAGGTATTGGCGGCTGCTGTGCGTTACCGGGTCGCAAGGGGCCAGGCGCCAGCGGCCATTTTCTTCGTTGCCCAGCAGGGCCGCGAACACGGCGGGGGCGTCGAAGCGTGGCAGGCACAGCCAGTCCAGCGCGCCATCGCGACTGACCAGCGCCGCACTGCGGCAGTTGCCCAGCAGGGCGTAGTCTTCGATGTGGGCAGGCATTGAGTCTCCTTTGAGTGGTTGCCTGTGCTGGCCTCTTCGCAGGTGCCTGAGGGAATGGAATGCCCTGCAGGCGCGGGCTTGCCCGCGAAAGGGCCGGCACAGGCTTGCAAGCCTCTCACCCCAACCGGTGCCACTCCCGCTTGTCGCGGGTCAGCAATTCATTGCCGGCCTCAGGCCCATCTTCGCCAGCCGAGTACTCATGCACTTCGCCGCCCTGGGCCCAGGCATCGAGAAACGGCTGCACCGCTCGCCAGCCGTTTTCGATGTTGTCAGCCCGCTGGAACAGGGTCTGGTCACCGGTCAGGCAGTCATAGATCAGCGTCTCGTAGCCAGTGGCCGGGGTCATCTTGAAGAAGTCCTTGTAGGCAAAACCCAACTCGACATTCTCCATCACCAGCTCTGGCCCGGGCCGTTTGGCTTGCAGATCGAACCACATGCCTTCATTGGGCTGGATCTGGATTTTCAGGTAGTTGGGTTTGGGCCGTTCCAGCTCCGACTCGCGAAACTGCGCATACGGTGCGGGCTTGAAGCAGATGGCAATCTCGGTGTCACGCACGCTCATGCGCTTGCCGGTGCGCAGGTAAAATGGCACGCCGGCCCAGCGCCAGTTGTCGATCATCACCTTCAGCGCCACGTAGGTCTCGGTCTGGCTATCCGGCGCGACGTTGGCCTCCTGACGGTAGCCTGGCAACGGCTTGCGCCCCTGCTTGCCAGCGCTGTACTGGCCTCGCACGGAGTTCTTCAGGGCCATTTTTGCCGACCATGGGCGAATAGCGCCGACCACCTTGGCTTTTTCACCGCGCACCGCATCGGCACCGAACGCGGCCGGCGGCTCCATGGCCACCATCGCCAGCAACTGGAACAGGTGGTTGGGCACCATGTCGCGCAGGGCGCCGGTGCTGTCATAGAACGCACCACGGGTCTCGACACCGACGGTTTCCGCTGCGGTGATCTGCACGTGGTCGATGTAGTGGTTGTTCCAGAACGATTCGAACAGGCCGTTGGAAAAGCGGCTGACCAGAATATTCTGCACCGTCTCTTTGCCCAGGTAATGGTCGATGCGGTAGATCTGCCGCTCGCCCATCACCTTCAGCAGGCAGGCGTTGAGCGCCTCGGCGCTGGCCAGGTCGGTGCCGAACGGTTTTTCAACCACCACCCGGCGAAAGCCGCCGGCAGACTCGTCCAGCAGGCCGGCCTGCCCCAGGCGCTGCGCCACCTCGGGGAAGAAGCGCGGCGACGTGGCCAGATAGAAAATGGCATTGCCGTGGCGGGTCTTGTCGATGCGCCTGGCCAGGGCCTGGTAGGTGGCCGGATCGAGAAAGTCGCCCGTCTGATAATCCAGGCGCTTGGCCAGGCGGGCCCATAGTTTCTCGTCCAGGCACTTGGCGCTGCCCTCGCTTCCTTTGTCACGCTCGACCATGAACGCGTGCAGGCGCGCGGCGAAATCCTCGGCGCTGGCCGGGTTATGGTCGACGCCGACGATGCGCAGGTTACGGTCCAGCAAACCGTCGCGGCTGAGGTTGTACAGCGCGGGCATCAGCAGGCGCTTGACCAGGTCGCCATTGGCGCCGAACAGGAACAGGGTACAAGGGGGGGCGGCCGCAAGGGTCTGTTTAGTCATTCGCCTTTCTTCTCGACGTGGCCACCGAAGCCCAGGCGCATGGCCGAGAGGATCTTGTCACCGTAGGTGCCCTGTTGCTGGCGCGAACGGAAGCGCGCGAACAGTGCGCTGGACAACACCGGCACCGGCACCGCCTGCTCGACGGCGGCGTCGATGGTCCAGCGGCCTTCGCCACTGTCGGACACCGAGCCACTGAATTGCGACAGCTGAGGGTCGGCCACCAGTGCATCGGCGGTGAGGTCGAGCAGCCACGAGGTCACCACGCTGCCGCGTCGCCACA
This sequence comes from Pseudomonas sp. 22515, assembly GCF_052044625.1. NCBI lineage: Bacteria > Pseudomonadati > Pseudomonadota > Gammaproteobacteria > Pseudomonadales > Pseudomonadaceae > Pseudomonas > Pseudomonas sp. 22515. Next base: position 159,022 of record NZ_JBQENN010000002.1, on the reverse strand, counting down.
CTTCGGCAATTTCGGCCACGTTCAGGTCGAAGCGCTGGTCTTCGGGCAGCTCGTTGCCGCCCTTGCTGCGCAGCAGGTCGAAGCCTTCGGCATAGGCCTGCATCAGGCCGTACTCGATGCCGTTATGCACCATTTTCACGTAGTGCCCGGCGCCCGGTGGGCCGGCATGGATATAGCCGTGCTCGGCACGCTGGTGCTCGCCGCTGCGGCCATGGGTACGCGGGATGTCGCCCACGCCCGGCGCCAGCGCCTTGAACAGCGGCTCGAGGCGCTCGAACACGTCCTTTTCGCCGCCGATCATCATGCAGTAGCCGCGGTCCAGGCCCCACACGCCGCCGGAAGTCCCGACGTCCAGATAATGCAGGCCGCGCTTGGCCAGTTCGGCGGCGCGGCGCATGTCGTCCTTGTAGAAGGTGTTGCCACCGTCGATGATCGCATCGCCCGGTTCCAGCAATTCGGCCAGCTGGGCGATAGTCTGCTCGGTGGCGTCGCCAGCCGGCAGCATCACCCAGACCGCGCGCGGCGCTTTCAGCTTTTGCACCAGTGCACCGAGGTCATGCGCGCCCTGGGCGCCTTCGCCCTCCAGGCCGGTGATGGCTTCACGGTTGCGGTCGTGCACCACGGTGCGGTGACCGGCGCGCATCAGGCGCCTTGCGATATTGCCGCCCATACGGCCCAGCCCGATGATTCCCAGTTGCATGAGCCAATGCTCCCTTTTCGAAATGGATGACGACAGTCCAGCTTTTCAGATTAGTCCAGCATGCCGCCCGAGGGTTCAGCGACGAACGGCAAGACCACAATAAACAAAAAAGTTCCCAAGCCCGGTGAAAGAATTCAGAATGCGCCCCGCGTGAAGCGTCTACGCTTTGACTTGTCACCAGCCAAAACCGCGAGGTGTGCTCATGGGTACATTGATGCCAGCAACCCCACCCCAGACCCTCTATGTCTCCGTGCGCCGTGATGAGCTGCGTAAACTGAAGGACGAACGTGACCAGCTGCGTCAGCAGGTTGCCCAACTGAACCTGCTGTTGGCGCAACAGCGCACTGACGATAAAGCGGTCAGCCTCTGATCGATTCCCATGCCGCCTGTGGGAGCTGCATAGCTCCCACCCGATCCTGAAGCCAGTCACCGTCTTTGAACCCTATCGGGCAACCGAAGCGGCCTTGTGCCCAAAAAGGGCCAGCACTGAAGCAGAATCCTGCGCCCATACCCACCTCTTCGCAGCCTAAAGCCACGCTTACGCCTACGCACCCAAAAGGTGCATTGCGCGTAACGAGCCACAATTTGGCGCAGCTCGAAACCCCTCTGCCCCACACTCGCCCACCCCTTTTCGCAACCCGTCACAAACGCCAACGTTTGCGTCTATTGCGCACATAACAATAGTGACCAGTGGGTCACCTTTTTAGCACTTTCTCTCCTACACTCAGTTTTCGGCCCGCCATTTGCTCAATGGAAGAGTGACCCCAAAAAAGTCGAACTTTCAGGAAACCCGGCAGGTCATGAACATAAGTAGGCCAGACGCATCGGGCTATTCCCGATCCTCGGCCCACACACCCCAACCAGTCCAAGCGCCTTCGGCCGGAATGCTGATCGCGTAGTGCCTGCGCGCACGACCCTGGGGCATGGAACGCACTAAGCAGATTCAAACTAGAGAGAACCAGCACGAAACATCGCCACGGGTGCCAGCACCCGACCAAGCATAGGGACGGAGAGAAGTATGATCAGTGCCGCTGTCGAGCCTCACGTAGACGCTTTCAAACCGGATAACCGCGAGCCGCTCACCCCGGATTTCGCCACGACAGGCAAGGCACCCGGCGCCCAGCGCCAGCAAAACCCGAACATGCGCAAGATTCTGTTCGTGACCTCGGAAATCGCTGATCTGGTGAAAACCGGTGGCCTGGGTGATGTGTCCGCTGCCCTGCCCCGTGCCCTGGCGCACCTGCACGATGTGCGGGTACTTATCCCCGGCTACCGCCAGGTGATGGAAAGCGACAACCCTATACATATCGTGGGTGAACTGGGCGGCCATGCGGCCCTGCCGCCCTGCAAGATCGGGCGCATGGACATGGCCGACGGCCTGGTCATCTATGTGTTGATCTGCCCCGAACTGTACCAGCGCGACGGCACACCCTATGGTGCCAACAATGGCCGCGACTGGCCCGACAACCACATCCGCTTCGCCCGCCTGGGCCTGGCTGCCGCCGAAATCGCTGCCGGCGAAGGCAAGATCCACTGGACGCCGGAAGTGGTGCACGCGCATGACTGGCCCGCCGGCCTGGCCCCCGCCTACATGCACTGGCGCGGCCTGAATACGCCCACGCTGTTCACCATCCACAACCTGGCGTACCAAGGTGTGTACAGCCGCGGTTGCAGCCCGGAGCTGGCGATACCCGAACATGCCATGCAGCAAGAAGGCATGGAGTTCTACGGCAAGCTGTCGTTCCTCAAGGCCGGCCTGGCCTACTCCAGCCACATCACCACAGTCAGCGCCACCTATGCCCGGGAAATCACCACCCCGGAATTCGGCTGCGGCCTGGACGGTTTCCTCGCCAGCAAGGCCCAGCAAGGCCTGCTCGGTGGCATCCCCAACGGCATCGACGAAAGCTGGGACTCGGCCACCGACAAGCACCTGCAACACAACTTCAGCATCAATGACTGGGAGGGCAAAGCGCGTAACACCCAGGAGGTGCGCGAGCTGTTCGGCCTGGACGATTCCGAAGGCCCACTATTCGCCGTGGTGTCGCGGCTGGTCTATCAAAAGGGCCTGGACCTGACCCTGGGCGTGGCCGACTACATCGTCGAGCAAGGCGGGCAGATTGCGATCATCGGCCGCGGCGAGCCGGAAGAGGAACAAGCCATGCGCGAGCTGGCGCTGCGTCACCCGGGCCGCATCGGTGTGCGTATTGGTTTCAATGAAACCGATGCCCGGCGCATGTTCGCCGGCAGCGACTTCCTGCTGATGCCGTCTCGGTATGAGCCGTGCGGCCTTAGCCAGATGTACGCGCAACGCTTCGGCTCGCTGCCGGTAGCACGCAATACCGGTGGCCTGGCCGACACCATCGAGTGCGGCGTGACGGGCTTCCTGTTTAACGAGTCCACCGTCGAGAGCTACCGCGAGGCACTCAGCCGCGCCTTCTATGTTTACGGCAAGAAGGACCTGCTGAACGCCATGCGCTGCCTGTCGATGACCCAGCCGTTCAACTGGTGCCAGGCGGTTGAACCCTATGCCCGCCTGTACGAGGACCTGGTCAAGCAGACACAACTGAGCCACTACTGAGCGGGGGTCGGAAGATGCACAGACATGGCGCACACTTGCTGGACGCCACGTCGGCGCGCTTCGCCCTCTGGGCGCCGGATGCGCGCAGCGTGAGCGTGGAACTGGAGCAGCAGCCGGCCATCGAACTGCTGCCGGATGATGAGGGTTGGTACAGCGGCGTGGTGCCATGCAAGGCTGGTGACCGTTACCACTACCGTATCGACGGTGAGCTGCAGGTGGCCGACCCGGCCTCGCGCTACCAGCCCGACGGCGTACACGGGCCAAGCCAGGTAGTGGATGTGGCCGGTTACGCCTGGCAACACCCATGGCAGGGCCGGCCTTGGCATGAGGCCGTGATCCAGGAGGTGCATGTCGGCCTGCTCGGGGGTTATGCCGGGGTTGCCCAGCAACTGCCGCGCCTGGCCGAACTGGGCATCAGCGCGATCGAGCTGATGCCGCTGGGGCAGTTCCCCGGCGAACGCAATTGGGGCTACGACGGCGTACTGCCTTACGCCCCACAGAACACTTACGGCAGCCCCGAGCAGCTGTGCGCACTGGTCGACCAGGCCCACGGCCACGGGCTGATGGTGCTGGTCGATGTGGTGTACAACCATTTCGGCCCCGACGGTAATTACCTGCACCAGTACGCCAGCCCCTTCTTCCGTGAAGACCGGCAGACACCCTGGGGCGCGGCCATCGACTTTCGCCGCCCGCAGGTGCGCGAGTACTTTATCCAGAATGCCCTGATGTGGCTGTGCGACTACCGCTGCGACGGCCTGCGCCTGGATGCCGTGCATGCCATCGACCAGCCCGACTTCCTGATCGAACTGGCCCAACGGGTGCGCGCCGCCGTAGAACCGGGCCGGCACGTATGGCTGGTGCTGGAGAACGAGCACAACCAGGCGGGCCTGCTGGAACAGGGTTACGACGCCCAGTGGAACGATGATGGCCACAACGCCCTGCACGTGCTGCTGACCGGTGAAACCGAAGGTTACTACGCCGACTACCAGCATCGCCCCATCGACCAACTGGCCCGGTGCCTTGGCGAAGGTTTCGTGTTCCAGGGCCAGGCCAACCGGCATGGCAAACCACGCGGCGAACCCAGCGGGCATTTGCCGCCCAGCGCTTTCGTGCTGTTCCTGCAGAACCACGACCAGGTCGGCAACCGCGCGCTGGGTGAGCGCCTGACCCGCCTATGCCCCGCGCCAGCTTTGCGTGCAGCCACCGGCCTGTTGCTGCTGGCCCCCATGATTCCGCTGCTGTTCATGGGCGACGAAGCCGGCAGCTGCCAGCCGTTCCTGTTCTTTACCGACTTCCATGACGCGTTGGCCGACGCCGTCCGCGAAGGCCGTCGTGGCGAGTTCGCCCATTTCACCGCGTTCGCCGACCCCACGCAGCGTGAGCACATTCCCGACCCCAACGCCGAACAGACCTTCGCCTCCTCACGCCCGCAAAACAAGGCGGTGATCGCCGGCTGGCACGGCCTTTACCAGCAACTGCTCGACCTGCGCCGCCGCCACGTCATCCCGCACTTGCCCGGCAGCCGTGCGCTGGGCGCCGAGGTGCACGCAGACAAAGCGCTGACCGCGCGCTGGCGGCTGGGCAATGGCAACACATTGCGCATCGACCTGAACCTGGCCGACACCCCGCAGGCAGTCGAACTGCCCGCGCCAACCACACGGCTGTTCGACAGCAGCGACACCCGCCACCCGGATACCCACCTGGCTGCCTACAGCTGCGTGGTCAGCCTGCTTCCCCCTGCCCAGGAGCGCCCATGAGCGAAACCGCCCTGCACCGTCTGGCAACCAGCGTCGGGCTGAACCGCGACTGGATTGACGCCAATGCCAGGCCCCAGCGTGTCAGCGACGACGTGCTGCGCAACGTCCTCGAAGGCCTTGGCCACCCGGCCGGCGATGACGCGGCCGTTGCCGCCAGCCTGCGTGCGGTGGAAACCGCCGAAGACAGCGAACACCTGCCGCCTTTGCTGACCGCCGACCTAGGCCAGCCGCTGGCGCTGGCGCGCTACTTCAGTGCCGCCAGCGTGGCCCACTGCACCCTGGAAGATCACACCTCGGTCACCCTCAGCCTCGATGACCAGGCGCGCCTGCCCGGCGAGCTGCCCATCGGCTATCACCAGGTGGAGATCGACAGCCGCCGCTTCAGCGTGGCGGTGGCGCCAACACGCTGCCACAGCCTGGAAGACAAGGTGCAACAGCCGCCACCACGCTACTGGGGCCTGGCAGTGCAGCTGTACAGCCTGCGCCGCCCCGGCGATGGTGGCTTCGGCGACTGCCTGGCACTGGAGCAGTTGGCCCGCTCGGCCGCCGAGCGCGGCGCCGATGCCTTGGCTATCAGCCCGATTCACGCCCTGTCGGCCATCGACCAGGAACACTACAGCCCCTACTCACCTTCCAGTCGCCTGCTGCTCAACACCCTGTACACCAGCCCCGCAGCCCTGCTGGGTGAACGGGAGGTGCGCATGGCCATCGAAGCCTGCGGGCTGGAGCAACAACTCGAAGAGCTGGAGCAGCGCCCTCTGGTCGACTGGCCACGCGCCGCCAGCGCTCGGCTGCGTTTGCTTGAAGCGCTTTACCAAGGCTTCAGCCAAGGCGACCACCCACTACGCACTGATTTTGACAGCTTCCGCGAAGCCGGCGGCCAGACCCTGGAGCACCACTGCCGCTTCGAGGTGCTGCAGGCCCAGGCGGTGGAGCACGGCCTCGGTGCCGACTGGCGCAACTGGCCCAAAGCCTGGCATGACCCCTACCACCCGGAAGTGGAGGCTTTATCCAATGCCTACCCGGCCAAGGTCGAGTTCCACGCGTTCTGCCAGTGGCTGACCGAACGTGGCCTGCAACGTGCTCACGAAGCGGCACGCAGCAATGGCATGGCCGTGGGCCTGATCGCCGACCTGGCGGTGGGTGCCGACGGTGCCGGCAGCCAGGCCTGGAGCCGTCAGGACGAACTGCTGGCCGGCCTGAGCGTGGGTGCGCCGCCCGACATCCTCAACCACGTCGGGCAGGATTGGGGCATTTGCGCCTTCTCGCCCGAGGGCCTCAAGCGCAATGGCTATCGCGCCTTCATCGAGATGCTGCGGGCCAACCTCGCCCACGCTGGCGGCCTGCGCATCGACCATGTGATGGGCCTGCGCCGGCTATGGCTGATCCCACAGGGGGCCAAACCCAGCGAAGGCGCCTACCTCGATTACCCGCTAGACGACCTGTTGCGCCTGCTGGCGCTGGAGTCGGTGCGTCACCAGGCGATCATCCTCGGCGAAGACCTGGGCACCGTGCCCGACAGCCTGCGTGAAAAGCTGGCCGAGAAGGCGGTGCTGGGCATGCGCGTGCTGCCGTTCGAGCAGACCCAGCCGGGCCAGTTCAAGCCGATTCTCGACTGGCCAGACAATGCCCTGGCCACAACCGGCACCCACGACCTGGCGCCACTGGCCGGCTGGCTGGCAAACCGCGACATCGACTGGAGACACCGCTTGCAACTGATTGATGCTGCTGCCGAATTGCACTGGCGACACGAGCGTCAGAAAGAACGCGACGGCCTGCGCCGCATCCTGGAGGCCAACTACGGCGAACTGAAGGACAACGACGCGCTGATCGATGCGGCCATCCGCTTCGTTGGCCATACCCGTGCGCCGCTGGTGCTGGTACCGCTGGAAGACCTGCTGGGTTGCGACGAGCAACCCAACCTGCCGGGCACCACCAATGGCCATCCCAACTGGCGGCGGCGCTTTGCCCTTCCAGTACGCGAACTGCTCGACGATGAGGACGCCGCACGGCGCCTGGAGCTGCTGGCCCAGGCCCGCGAACAGGCGTGGGAGCGCGACCGATGAAGCCACTGACCGCGACCCTGCGCCTGCAATTTCACAGCGACTTCACCCTCGATCACGCTGTACCGCTGGTGCCGTATTTCGCCCAGCTGGGCATCAGTCACCTGTATGCCTCGCCCATCCTCAAGGCCCGCGCTGGCTCGCGCCATGGCTACGACGTGGTCGACCCTACCTGCGTCAACCCAGAGCTGGGCGGCGAGGCCGCGCTGGAGCGCCTGGTTGCCGCCCTGCGCCAGCATGGCATGGGGCTGATCCTCGACACGGTGTCCAACCACATGGCCGTGGGCGGTGCCGACAACCCTTGGTGGCAAAGCCTGCTGGCCTGGGGACGGCGCAGCCCGTATGCAGCGTTCTTCGACATCCAGTGGCACTCCAGCGACCCACTGCTGGCCGGGCAACTGCTGTTGCCGTTCCTCGGCAGCGACTACGGCGTGGCGCTCAAGAAGGGTGAGATACCGCTGCAGTTCGACAAACAGCAGGGGCTGCTGCAAGTGGCCCATTACGCGCATCGTTTCCCGATCTGCCCGGTCGATTACGGCTGGATTCTCGCGCTCAGCCCAGAGCCTGCGCTCAAGGTGCTGGCCGAACGCTTCACTGCTTTGGGCGACTCGGCCAACCCGCTGGCCGATAGCCTGCCGCTCCAAGCCGAACTGGCACGCCTGGTGCGCGAAGGTGCCGACCTCGAATCGGCCCTGGTGGCCTTCGACAGCCGCAGCGAGGCCGGTTTCAAGCGCCTGCACCTGCTGCTGGAGCGCCAGACCTACCGCCTGGCCAGCTGGCGCACCGCCGCCGACGACATCAACTGGCGACGCTTCTTCGACATCAACGAGCTGGGCGGCCTGCGCGTGGAGCGCGCCGTGGTGTTCGAAGCCACCCATGCCAAGCTGTTCGAACTCATCGAGCGCGGCCTGGTGGACGGCCTGCGCATCGACCATATCGACGGCCTTGCCGACCCGCGTGGCTACTGCCGCAAACTGCGCCGGCGGGTTGATGGCCTGCTGGCGCGGCGGCCGCTGAATGCAGGGCTGGAGCACTTCCCCCTGTACGTGGAAAAGATCCTGGGTGCCGACGAGCACCTGCACCGCGACTGGCTTACCGACGGTACCACCGGCTACGAGTTCATGAACCAGGTATCACTGCTGCAGCATGATCCGGCCGGCGAAGCGCCGCTGAGCGAACTGTGGAGCAACGTCAGCGAGCGCCCGGACTTCCCTGAAGAAGTGCGCCAGGCCCGTCACCTGGTGCTCAACGCCAGCCTGGCCGGTGACTGCGAGTCGGTGGCCCAGGCACTGTTGCAGGTGGCGCGCAACGACCTGATGACCCGTGACCTGACCCTGGGCGCGATTCGCCGGGCCTTGCAGGCGTTGGTGGCGCATTACCCGGTTTACCGAACCTACTTCAATGCCTGCGGGCGCCCGGCGCAGGACGAAGCGTTCTTCCAGCAGGCCCTGACCAACGCCCGGCAAGACCTTGCCGAAGCTGACTGGCCGCTACTGGACCAACTTGAACGGTGGCTGGGCGGGCAAGCCTGGCGGCACCTGCCACCCGGGCGCGCCCGCAAGCAACTGCGCCACGCCTGCGTGCGCTTCCAGCAACTGACTGCGCCCAGCGCCGCCAAAGCCGTGGAAGACACCGCCTTCTACCGCAGCGCGCGGCTGCTGTCGCGTAACGACGTGGGTTTCGAGGCCGAGCGCTTCAGCGCACCACCCATGCATTTCCACAACGAGGCCCAGCGGCGCCTGCGCGATTTCCCCGACAACCTGCTGACCACCGCCACCCACGACCACAAGCGCGGCGAAGACACGCGTGCACGCCTAGCTGTACTCAGCGAGCGCGGCACGTGGCTGGCCAGCCGGGTGGAGCACTGGCGTGAGCTGGCCGCCCCCCTGCGCGCGCAGTTGGACGACGGGCTGGCACCCAGCCCCGGCGACGAGTTGATGCTGCTACAAACCCTGCTCGGCAGTTGGCCCTTGGACCTCGACCTGAACGACGACAATGCCCTGCGTCAATACGCCGAACGTGTTCGCCAGTGGCAGCAGAAGGCCCTGCGCGAGGCCAAGCTACGCAGTAGCTGGAGCGCGCCGAACGAGGCCTACGAAGGCGCCTGCGCTCATTACCTCGACGGCCTGCTGCTGGACAGCGAGAACCAGCAACTGCGCAAGTCGCTGGCCGACGCGGCGCAGCTGCTGGCCTGCCCCGGCGCACTCAACGGCTTGGTTCAGGCCTTGTTGCGCATGACCACACCCGGTGTGCCCGACCTGTACCAGGGTAACGAATACTGGGACTTCAGCCTGGTCGACCCGGACAACCGCCGCGCCGTGGACTACGCGTCGAGGCGTCGCACGCTGGACGACGCCACGCCGGCAGCCGAGCTGCTGGCGCACTGGCGCGACGGCCGCGTCAAACAGGCCTTGATCGCGCGGGTGCTGGACTGCCGCCAGGCCCACGCCGAGCTGTTCCGCCGCGGTGCCTACCTGCCACTGACCGTACAGGGCCGGCACGCTGACAAGGTCATTGCCTTTGCTCGCCTGGGAGACGGCGAGCACGCCATCGTCGTCGCCCCGCGACTGGCCAGCGGCCTGCTCGGAGGTGCCGCTACACCGTTGATCCCGGCACAGAACTGGGACGACACCCGGCTGGTATTGCCGTTTGCCTTGTCACCTGCCAACTCGACGGGACTTTTCGCCTGTGCGGCGGTCAGCTCTTCAAAGGAGTTGCTGTTGAGCGCCGTGCTGGCGGAGTTTCCGGTCAACGTGTTGATACAACAATCTTGAGCATCAGGAGCGTCATGATGAGTGTCGATGAAAAGCGTATTCGCGAATTTGCCTACCAGATCTGGGAATCCGAAGGTAAGCCCGTAGGGGAGGAAGAGCGCCACTGGGAAATGGCCCGCAAGCTGGCCGAGGCCGAAGCACTGGCGCCCAAGGCAGCCCCGCGCAAGAAAGCAGCGGCCAAGCCGAAGGCGCCTGCAGAACCCAAGGCGGCTGCCCTGCCGGGGGTTAAACCCGCTGCGGTGAAAAAGCCCCGGGCGGTGAAAAAGCCTACTGCCGGTTAAGCCTGTCCGCGCCTCTTCGCGGGTAAACCCNGGCGCATGTAGGAGCGGGTTTACCCGCGAAGTGGCCAATGCAGGACAGCACAATTCCCCTTCCATCACGGCCACTCGAGGATCGTCATGAGCCCCCGCACCCCAAAGAAAACCCGCTCGGTCGCACCATCGCGCATCCGCGAAGGCATGCCCTTCCCCCTCGGCGCCACCTGGGATGGCCTTGGGGTCAACTTCGCCCTCTTCTCGGCCAACGCCACCAAGGTCGAGCTGTGCCTGTTCGACTCCACCGGCGAGCAGGAAATCGAGCGCATAGAGCTGCCCGAATACACCGATGAGATCTACCATGGCTACCTCCCCGACGCTCACCCCGGCCTGGTCTATGGCTACCGGGTGTACGGCCCCTACGAGCCGGAAAACGGCCACCGCTTCAACCCCAACAAACTGCTGATCGACCCGTATGCCAAGCAACTGGTCGGCAGCCTGAAATGGTCCGAGGCACTGTTCGGCTACACCATCGGCCACCCGGACGGTGACCTGTCGTTCGACGAGCGCGACAGCGCGCCTTTCGTGCCCAAATGCAAGGTCATCGACCCGGCGTTCACCTGGGGCCGCGACCAGCGCGTGCAGATCCCATGGGAGCGCACGATCATTTATGAAGCGCATGCCCGCGGCATCAGCATGCGCCACCCGGCTGTGCCTGAAGAACTGCGCGGCACCTTCGCCGGCCTGGCCAACGACGAGTTGCTCAAGCACATCAAGGACCTTGGCGTGTCGAGCATCGAGCTGCTGCCGATTCACGCCTTCGTCAACGACCAGCACCTGCTGGACAAAGGGCTGAACAACTACTGGGGCTACAACAGCATCGCGTTTTTCGCCCCGCACCCGCGCTACCTGGCCAGCGGCAAGATCGCCGAGTTCAAGGAGATGGTCGCGCACCTGCACGACGCCGGGCTCGAGGTGATCCTGGACGTGGTCTACAACCACACCGCCGAAGGCAACGAGCGCGGCCCGACCCTGTCGATGCGCGGCATCGACAACGCCTCGTACTACCGCCTGATGCCGGACGACAAGCGCTACTACATCAACGACTCCGGCACCGGCAACACCCTGGACCTGAGCCACCCCTGCGTGCTGCAGTTGGTCACCGACTCGCTTCGCTACTGGGCCGGCGAAATGCACGTGGATGGCTTTCGCTTTGACCTGGCGACCATCCTTGGCCGTTACCACGATGGCTACAGCGAGCGTCATGGCTTCCTGGTCGCCTGCCGCCAGGACCCGATGCTGAGCCAGGTCAAGCTGATTGCCGAACCATGGGACTGCGGCCCCGGCGGCTACCAGGTGGGCAACTTCGCCCCGGGCTGGGCGGAATGGAACGACCGCTTCCGCGATACCGCACGCGCCTTCTGGAAAGGCGACGAAGGCCAGTTGGCCGATTTTGCCGCCCGCTTGACCGCCTCGGGCGACATGTTCAACAACCGCGGGCGCCGACCCTATTCCTCGGTCAACTTCATCACCGCCCACGATGGTTTCACCCTGCGCGACCTGGTGTCCTACAACCACAAGCACAACGAAGACAACGACGAAAACAACCAGGACGGCACCGACAACAACCTGTCCTGGAACTGCGGCGTCGAAGGGCCGACCGACGACCCGGGGATCAATGCCCTGCGCATGCGCCAGATGCGCAACTACTTCGCCACCCTGCTGCTGGCCCAGGGCACGCCAATGATCGTTGCCGGCGACGAGTTCAGCCGCACCCAGCACGGCAACAACAATGCCTACTGCCAGGACAGCGAGATCGGCTGGGTGAACTGGGACCTGGACGAGGAAGGCCAGGAGCTGCTGGCCTTCGTCAAGCGCCTGACGCGTCTGCGCCTGGCCTACCCGGTGCTCCGCCGCTCACGCTTCCTGGTGGGTGACTACAATGAGGCAATTGGGGTCAAGGACGTGACCTGGCTGGCACCCGATGGCAACGAGATGAGTGTTGAGCAATGGGAAGACCCACACGGGCGTTGCCTGGGCATGCTGATAGATGGCCGGGCACAGGTCAGCGGTATCGCCCGGCCGGGTGCCGAGGCCACCGTGCTGCTGATCGTCAATGCCCACCATGACGTGGTGCCATTCAAGCTGCCGGCCGTGCCCGAAGGCGATTACTGGAGCTGCCTGGTCGATACCGACCGGCCGGAGTTGCGCAAGGGGCAGCACCTGCAGTTCGACAGTACCTTCGAGGTGAAGGGCCGGTCGATGCTGCTGATGGTGTTGCAGCGCGACGAGGAGTGAACCGTGATAACCCAGGCAGGTCTTACGTTTTGATCGCTACGCCATACCTGTGGGAGCGGGTTTGCCCGCTGCCACAGGTTTTAGCGGCGACAGTAAGGCAGGGTTAACTTCAGGAGGATTTGTGAGCCTCGAAGCCGGCAGTAATGGTTTCGCCAGCGTCAGCCAGGCCCCAGCCGTGAAACGCCTGCGGGTACTGACGGTGAACACCCACAAGGGCTTCACCGCCTTCAACCGGCGCTTTATCTTGCCAGAGCTGCGCGAGGCCGTGCGCAGCACCCAGGCCGACATTGTCTTCCTTCAGGAAGTGCTCGGCAGCCACGACCGCCACGCCGCGCGCTACCCCGGCTGGCCACAGACCTCGCAGTACGAATTCCTCGCCGACAGCATGTGGAGCGACTTTGCCTACGGCCGCAATGCGGTCTACCCTGACGGCCACCACGGCAATGCGCTGCTGTCCAAATACCCGATCATCGAGCACCGCAACCTGGACGTGTCGATCACCGGCCCCGAACGCCGCGGCCTGTTGCACTGTGTGCTGGAGGTACCGGGGCAAGGCCAGGTGCATGCGGTCTGCGTGCACCTGTCGCTGCTGGAAAGCCACCGGCAAAAGCAGCTGCAGTTGCTGCGTAAACTGCTGGACGCCCTGCCGGCCAACGCCCCGGTGATCATCGCCGGCGACTTCAACGACTGGAAAAGCCACGGCAACCGCACCCTTGGCCTGCAACGTGACTTGCACGAAGCCTTCGAACGCCACCACGGCCACCTCGCCCGCACCTATCCTGCCCGCCTGCCACTGCTGCGACTGGACCGTATTTACCTGCGTAATGCCGAAAGCCATGGGCCGCGGATTCTGGGGCACAAACCTTGGTCTCACCTGTCAGATCACCTGCCGCTGGCAGTTGAAGTGCGGCTTTAGCAATCATTCTTCATAGCCACGGCAGGGCAAATAGCGATCCCCGCTATACCCTGCTGTTTTTACCAATAAAACAACAGGTTGAGCGTTACGACGTACCTTGAACACTTCCTTCACGCTTTCTTGACGCAAGCGGCGACCTCTCCTTAGCTGAACAATACCAAGCTGTAAAAAACTTGCGCCGGGCCTCTAGCTCGCGCCTTCGTGCGCGTTTGCGATAACTGGCGTACTGGTTTGGGTCGCCCACTGTTTTTGCCGTACAGCTCGTGACAACAGGCCAGGTTTCTCGGGCTGCACCACAAAAACAAAGGAGATCCGCCATGAAAAGCACCTCGAACCCCTTGCGCTTCGACAGCATTTTCTACGCGGTTTCCACGTCGCTGCTTCTGGCAACCCCGGTGGAAACGATCGCGTACGAACTGCAGGGTGACCCCACCTCCCCCGGCTTTCTGCAGCAACCTTTAGCGGCGCAACTGTCGCTCGACCCGCTCAGTGCCAGCGGGTTGAGTCTCGGCACCCTCAATGCATTTTCGCAGCAAATGAGCGAACGCCACCGGCAGGCGCCACCCGACCTGATTGCCAGTCAATGGGCGCAGTTCTTCCCCACCAGTGCGCGCGGCCGCGCGCTGCCCCCGGCACAGCTGGAAGCGCCCAGCCAGCAACTGATGATCGGCCCGGACCTGTTCGTGCGTGAAACAGCAGCGGGCGATGTGCACCGCGCAGGGATTTTCGTGGGGCACAACAACCTGCAAAGCAGCTTCAAAGGCATGCGCCCTCTGCTGGGCGACAAGCAGCGCAAAGCGGTGAACTTGAGCGGAGAAAGCCTGGGGGTGTACTGGAGCATGACCCATGAACAGGGTTGGCACCTGGATGCCGTGGCCATGGGCTCGCGGATCGACGTGATGGGCCGTGGCGAAAACGGCCAGCGCCTGGACGACAGTGGCCATGCAATGACCTTCTCGGTAGAGGGCGGTTACCCGATCCGCCTGGGTGGCAACTGGGTCATCGAGCCCCAGGCACAGTTGATCAACCAGCAGTTCTTCCCTGGCAACCAGGTGCAGGAGGAGACCTTGCAAGCCTTCGACAGCCAGCCGAGCTGGAGCGGCCGGGTCGGTGCCAAGTTGTCCGGGCGCTACGAAGTGCGCGGCATGCCCATCGAACCCTATGTGCGGACCAACGTGTGGTATGACTTCAGCAATGCCGATGAGGTGAAGCTGGACGAGGTCGACAAGATCTCCAGTTCGCGCTACTCCACCACGGTGGAGTTAGGCTTGGGGCTGGTGGCGCGGGTGACGCCTTCGGTGGCGTTGTTCGTCAGCGCCGATTACAGCAGTGATGTGGACGACAATGACCTGAACGGGCTGATCGGCAGCCTTGGGGTGCGGATGCGGTGGTAGGCAGGGCCGGCCTCTTCGCGGGTAAACCCGCTCCTACACACTGATCGGGGCCACACGCATCGGTGGCTCGGCACAGGCCGTTGTAGGAGCGGGTTCACCCGCGAAAGGGCCGGGCCTGCCGGCCAATTTCCAAAGGCCATTCACGGTTGCCGCCGCTACCGGATTCGCGGGTAAACCCGCTCCTACAGGCGAAAAGGCCAGTGCGGTCAACCGATCAGGCGGGCTTCATGATCAACACCCCCAGCGGCGGCAGGTTCAGGGCCAGCGATAATGGCTGCCCGTGGCTGGCCACTGCCTCACTGGCCACCGCCCCCAGATTACCCACGTTCGACCCGGCATACAGCTCGGCATCGCTGTTCAGCAGCTCCTGCCAACGCTCGCCGAACGGCACGCCAATGCGGTAACCCTCACGGGGTACCGGGGTGAAGTTGGCCACCACCAGCACCGGCTCGCCGCTGCTGCTCCAGCGCAGCCAGGCGTACACGCTGTTTTGCGCGTCGTCACCGATCAGCCACTGGAAGCCCTGCGGCTGGCAATCCTGCTCGTGCAGCGCCGGCTCTTCGCGGTACAGGCGGTTGAGGTCACCCACCAGGCGCTGCACGCCCTGGTGCTCGGGATACTGCAGCAGGTACCAGTCCAGTTCGCTGTCGTGGTTCCACTCACGCCACTGGCCGAACTCGCAGCCCATGAACAGCAGCTTCTTGCCCGGGTGTGCCCACATGAAGGTGAGGTAGGCGCGCAGGTTGGCGAACTTCTGCCAGCGGTCGCCGGGCATCTTGTCGATCAGCGAGTGCTTGCCGTGCACCACCTCATCATGGGAAATGGGCAGGATGAAGTGCTCGGAATAGGCATAGATCAGCCCGAAACTCATCTCGTTGTGGTGGTAGGTGCGGTGCACCGGGTCGTTCTGGATGTAGTGCAGGGTGTCGTGCATCCAGCCCATGTTCCACTTGTAGGCAAAACCCAGGCCGCCCTGTTGGGTAGGCTGGCTGACCCCAGGCCAGGCGGTGGACTCTTCGGCGATGATCAGCGCACCCGGGGCCTCGTGGGCAGCCACGCCGTTAAGGTGGCGGATGAAGTCGATGGCTTCCAGGTTCTCGCGCCCGCCGTGGCGGTTGGGTACCCATTCGCCAGCCTTGCGCGAGTAGTCGCGGTACAGCATCGAGGCCACCGCATCGACGCGCAGGCCGTCGATGTGGAAATGCTTCAACCAGTGCAGCGCCGAAGCCATCATGAAGCCGCGCACTTCATTGCGCCCGAGGTTGTAGATCAGCGTGTTCCAGTCCTGGTGGTAGCCCTCCAGGGGGTTGTCGTATTCGTACAGCGCAGTGCCATCGAAGCGCGCCAGGCCATGTTCGTCGGTGGGAAAATGCGCCGGCACCCAGTCCAGCAGCACACCAATGCCTCCCTGGTGGCAGGCGTCGATGAACGCGGCGAAATCCTCGGCACTGCCATAGCGCGAGGTGGGCGCGAACATCGACAATGGTTGATAGCCCCAGGAGCCGCCGAACGGGTGTTCCATGATCGGCAGCAGTTCGATGTGGGTAAAGCCCAGTTCCTGCACATAGGGCACCAGCCGTTCGGCCAGTTCGCGCCAGTTGTAGAAACGCCCGACTTCGCCCGCTTCGTCCAGCTCGCAGCGCCATGACCCTGGGTGCAGCTCATAAATCGACAACGGCGCGTTGTAGGCATGGCGCTGGGCGCGTTGCGCCATCCAGTCATGGTCCTGCCAGGCGTGGCTGAGTTCACCGGCTACCTTGGACGCCGTGCTCGGCGGCAGCTCGGTGGCACGGGCCAGCGGATCGGCCTTCAGCGGCAGTATGCCGTCCTTGCCAAGCACTTCGAACTTGTAGGTTTCGCCCACGCCCAGGCGCGGAATGAACAGCTCCCACACTCCCGCGCCATGCCGCAGGCGCATGGGGTGGCGGCGGCCATCCCAGTTGTTGAAATCACCCACCACCGACACCCGCCGGGCATTCGGCGCCCAGACCGAGAAACACACGCCGTCGATGCCATCGACCTGAGTCGGCTGGGCACCGAAGCGCCCGGACAAATCGCGGTGATTGCCTTCCGCGAACAAGTGAAGGTCCATGTCACCCAGTTGCGGGCCGAAACTGTAGGGGTCTTCGGTAACCTGTTCGCCACCGGCCCAGACGATATGAAACTGGTAGGGCTGTGCCTCATCAAGGTGCGCGCTGAACAACCCAGGTAGGCTGCCCTGCTCCATTTCGGCAAGGACCCGCCCGTCATCCCGGGCCTGAACGCGCACTTTCAGGGCATTGGGCAGAAAGGCGCGGACCACCTGCCCGCCTGCGCCGTCGCCGTGGGGGCCGAGTACCGCAAAAGGATCGGCGTGTTCGGCGCGGGCCAGGGCGTCGAGGTCCCGTTGCCGAAGGCCACCGTTTTCACGCGTTGTAACGTTCATTCTGACTCTCCCCAGGTACTGATCAGTCCATGCAGACCATGCAAAGGCACGGCCAGCCAGCTCGGACGGTTTTCGGCTTCGTATGTAATCTCGTAGGCGGCTTTTTCCAGGCAGAACAATTCCAGCGCCGCGCGCTCACCCTCGGCGTGCTGCCAGGCGTGAGGCATGGCGGCGGTGGCCAGCCCATAGGCTTCGACAAAGGCATGCCGGGACTGGTGCAGGTACTGCCGGGCAACCCGCTGCCGGGCTTGCCGCGCCGGCTCGGAAAGGTCCACCGCAGACGCGCTGCGCAAGATCATCGCAGCAGCATAGTCGAAGGAACGCAGCACGCCGCTGACATCCTTGTAGGGGCTGTGTTTTGCCCGGCGCTCTTCAAGGGGCCGGGCGGGTTCACCTTCAAAATCGATGAGGTAGGCATCCCCCTGCACCACGAGCACCTGGCCCAGGTGCAGGTCGCCGTGCACACGCATCAGTAGGCCACCCTGAGCCTGCTTGCTCAGGGTGTCGATGTGCTGGGCCAGACCGTCACGCTGTTGCTGCAGGTCGTCGACCAAGGACTGGCTATCGCTGTCCAGTGCGTCGCGATGCTGCGCCAGCAGGTCGAGGGCGTGGGTCAGTTCAGTGCTGATCTGTGCACACCAGCGCTCGCTGTCCTGCGCATCGCTGGGGCGCGGCTGGAAGGCCGGGTCTTCGGTAGGTGCGGCCAGCAGCAGGTGCATCTCGCCCAGGCGCTGGCCAAGCAAGGCGGCAAAGCCGCTGAGTTCGGCCAATGCGTCAGTGTGCGCTTCGGCGTCGTTGCGGGTGGGCTCCATCTGGTCGCGGATGGCCCGTTCCAGCGTGTTCTGGGTCCAGCCCCAGGCATCGCCCTGGTTGCTCAGGTAACCCTGAGCAATCATCAGCAGGTGCGGCGCGTGTTGCTCGTCCACCCGGCTGACCCAGGCCAGCAGCGGCGAGATGTTGGCAAAGCCGGCGGCGGTCAGGTAGGCACTCATTTCCAGCTCTGGATGGATACCCGGGTTGACCCGGCGGATCAGTTTAAGCACCACGCGATCGCCGATGACCACCGAACTGTTGGACTGCTCGGCGCTGAGGTAGCGCACTTCGCTCTCCTCGTCGAGCGCCAGGCCGGCCAGCTGCTCTGTGCATTCAAAGCGCAATTCACCCTCACCGTCGCCGCACGGCAGACGCAGTCCATCCTGGCAGGCTTGCATCACAGCGTGAATGAACGGCTCAAGGACGAAGGCGTCTGTGATCAAGCCAACCTGGTGGGTACGGCGCACCCGCGACAACGCCAGCTGCTGCGGCAGCGCGGTGTGGATCTGTTCCTCACGCAGCAGGCCGAACGGCAGCTGGTAGCGGGTGGCCGTGCCGTCACTGAGTACCTCGATTTCGCTGAGCAACACCGGCGTGGTGGCGGTGCCGAAACGCACGCCGTAACACAGGCGCACGGCATCGATCGGCCCTTCCTTGCCGGCGAACCAGCGGCGTTTGGGCAGGTACTGCGGCAGGATGGTGCTTTGCAGCGTATCGCTTGCGGGGGCTTGCAGCAGTTCTTCCATGCGCTTGCGCAGTACCAATGTGGTCAATTCGGGTAACCCCTCGGTGGGCTGGATGTGCCAGCTGGGCATGCGATCGCGGCTGGCCAGCAGGAACCAGTAGAACGCATAAGGTGGCAAGGTCAGCAGAAACGGCAGTTGGCCGATTGGCGGGAACGCGCTGCCGCCCAGCATCTCCACCGGTACTTTGTCGGCGTATTGTGACAATTCGAGTTCGGCAGCCTGGGCGGCGCGGGACACGTTGGCCACGCAGAGGATGACATCGGTATTGCCGTCAGCGTCGGTGTACTCGCGGATATAGGCAAGGATGCGCCGGTTGCTGGGCGTGAGGGTGCGCAGGCTGCCGCGGCCAAAGGCCTTCTGCTGCTTACGCACCGCCAGCATGCGCCGGGTCCAGTTCAGCAGCGAATGCGGATCGTGGCTTTGCGCCTCGACGTTGACGGTCTGGTAACCGTAGAGCGGGTCCATGATCGGCGGCAGCACCAGGCGCTGCGGGTCGGCGCGGGAAAAACCGCCGTTGCGGTCTGGCGACCACTGCATAGGTGTGCGAACGCCATCGCGGTCACCCAGATAGATATTGTCGCCCATACCCAGTTCGTCGCCGTAATACAGGGTTGGCGTGCCGGGCATCGACAACAGCAGGCTGGTCAGCAGCTCTATGCGCCGACGGTCACGCTGCAGCAGGGGCGCCAGGCGCCGGCGAATGCCCAGGTTGATGCGCGCGCGGCGGTCTTCGGCGTAATAGTTCCACAGGTAATCGCGCTCGCGGTCGGTGACCATTTCCAGGGTCAGTTCATCATGGTTGCGCAAAAAGATCGCCCACTGGCAGTTGGCCGGGATTTCCGGGGTCTGGCGCAGAATATCGGTGATCGGGAAGCGGTCTTCCATGGCCAGGGCCATGTACATGCGCGGCATCAACGGAAAGTGGAAGGCCATATGGCATTCGTCGCCGTCGCCTTCACCGAAGTACGGGCGCGTGTCTTCCGGCCACTGGTTGGCTTCGGCCAGCAGCATGCGATCGGGGTAGTTGGCGTCGATCTCGGCGCGGATCGCCTTGAGCACGTCGTGGGTGTCGGCGAGGTTTTCGTTGTTGGTGCCGTCGCGCTCGATCAGGTAAGGGATCGCGTCCAGCCGCAGGCCATCTACACCCAGGTCGAGCCAGAAGCGCATGACGCCGATCACCGCCTTGAGCACCTGCGGGTTGTCGAAGTTGAGGTCCGGCTGGTGCGAGTAGAACCGGTGCCAGAAGTACTGGCCGGCGACCGGGTCCCAGGTCCAGTTGGACTTCTCGGTGTCGAGGAAGATGATGCGCGTGCCGTCGTACTTCTGGTCATCGTCCGACCACACGTAGAACTCGCGCGCCTTGCTGCCACGCTTGGCGTGGCGGGCGCGCTGGAACCACGGGTGCTGGTCGCTGGTGTGGTTGATGACCAGCTCGGTGATCACCCGCAGGCCGCGCTTGTGGGCCTCGGCGATGAAACGGCGGGCGTCGGCCATGCTGCCGTAGTCGGGGTGCACGGCCTTGTATTCGGCGATGTCGTAGCCGTCGTCACGGCGTGGCGAGGGATAGAACGGCAGCAGCCACAGGGTGTTGACGCCCAGCTCGGCGATATAGTCGAGCTTGCTGATCAGCCCGGCGAAGTCGCCGATGCCGTCATTGTTCGAGTCGAAGAACGACTTGATGTGCAGCTGGTAGATGACGGCGTCCTTGTACCACAGCGGGTCGTCGATGAAGGCTGCCGGGCGGGAACGCTTGGCCATGTGCGACTCCTTTCAATTGCATGTTTGCCCCTTCTTGCACCATCGCTGTGGGAGCGGGCGTGCCCGCGAATCAGCCACCGCGGTGCTTGGCACCGGCTCTGCCGGTGTTCGCGGGCGTGCCCGCTCCCACAGGGGAAAAGGCTACAGACCGGTTTTACCCGGCTTTCGCGATGCGCCAGATGCCGAACGGCAGGTGCCAGGGCTCTATGCGCATCCATTGGGTCTTGCCGTACCACGACCAGCGGTGGCCGTTCATCAGGTCTTCACCCTGGGTTTCGGCGTTGTCGTCCAGCCCCAATTCCCACAGGGGCAACTCGAAGTGCGCCTCCTGGGCGTTGTGCGGGTCCAGGCTGACGGCCACCAGGATGTAGTTGTCCCGCTCGGGCGTACGCTTGGCGAAGTACAGGATGTTGTCGTTCCAGCAATTGAAGAAGGCCACGCCCAGGTGGGTTTGCAAGGCGCGGTTCTGCCGGCGGATGCGGTTGAGCTGGGCGATCTCGGCGATGATGTTGCCGGGCTGGGTGAAGTCGCGTGGGCGGATTTCGTACTTCTCCGAATCCAGGTACTCCTCTTTGCCCGGCAACGGCGTGCCCTCACACAGCTCGAAGCCCGAATACATGCCCCACAAGCCTGAGCCCATGGTCGCCAGCGCGGCACGGATAAGGAAACCTGCGCGGCCGGAGGTGTGCAGGAAGAACGGGTTGATGTCCGGCGTGTTGACGAAGAAGTTGGGCCGGTAGCACTGGCTCCACGGCGGCTGGTTGAGCTGCTCGAAATATTCGCGCAGCTCCTGCTTGTGGTTGCGCCAGGTGAAATAGGTATAGCTTTGTGCGTAGCCGACCTTGCCCAAGCGCGCCATCATCGCCGGTTTGGTAAAGGCTTCGGCAAGGAAGATGACGTCGGGGTGCTGGCTGCGCACATTGGCGATCAGCCATTGCCAGAACGGCAGCGGCTTGGTGTGCGGGTTGTCGACGCGGAAAGTCTTTACGCCCTCCTCGACCCAGCCGACCACCACATCGCGCAGGGCCAGCCAAAGCGAGGGCACGGCCTCCGGCGCATAGAAATCGACGTTGACGATGTCCTGGTACTTTTTCGGCGGGTTTTCAGCGTAGCGGATGGTGCCGTCCGGGCGCCAGCTGAACCAGCCCGGGTGCTCCTTGAGCCAGGGGTGGTCCTGGGAGCACTGGATGGCGAAATCGAGGGCAATTTCCAGGCCGTGTTCCGCCGCTGCGGCCACCAGACGGCGGAAGTCATCGCGGCTGCCCAGTTGCGGGTGAATGGCCTCGTGCCCGCCTTCCGGGCTGCCGATGGCATAAGGGCTGCCCGGGTCGCCCGGCTCGGCCTTGAGGGCGTTGTTGCGGCCCTTGCGATGCTGCATGCCGATGGGGTGGATGGGCGGGAAGTACAGTACGTCGAAGCCCATGTCGCGGATCATCGGCAGCCGTTCGTGCACGTCGTTGAAGGTGCCGTGGCGCTGCGGGTCGTCGGTAATGGAGCGCGGGAACAGCTCGTACCAGCTGGCGAACAGGGCGGCCGGACGGTCGACATCAATGGGAAACTCAGGGCTGCGGGTCAGGTAGCTGCGGTGTTCGGCTTCGCCCATCAGGCGGGCGGTGGTCGGGTCGAGAAACAAAGCCACCTGGTCATCGATACTGAGCGTGGGCAGGCGCTGCTGCAAGGCCTCGAGCGCCTCGCGCAGGGCGCCGCTGCACAGCTCGAGGCCTTTGCCCAGCATCAAACGGCCTTCTTCCAGCTCCAGTTTCACCTCGACGCCGGCGTGGTACTTCTTCTCCAGGTCGTGGCAATAGGTAGCAAATGGGTCGATCCAGGCCTCGATACTGAACCGGTGCGGGCCCAGCTCGGTGGGGGTGAATTCGGCCTGCCACAGGTCGTTGCCCGCCGCCTGCATCGACACGCAATGCCAGCGCCTGCTGTGCGCCTGGCGCCAGTTGAGCATCACCGCCAGGCGGTCGTGGCCGTCGCTGTAGGCCTTGGTGCTGACTGCCACAGGCTGGCCGCTGACGGCCTTGGCGGCGAAGCTGCCAGCGTCGAGCACGGGTTGGGTGTCTTCGATCACGATGCGTGGCGCCAACAGCGCCTGGGCCAGGCTAATGGCCTGGTCGGGGTGATCGTTCGCCATGGGCACGCTTTCAAAGGGCTCGTTTCGTGACATCGGCCTTGCTCCCTCAGGCTGGTGGCGGTAAGGGTTCAGAGCCGGGCACAGGCGGGGGGTTCAAAATAATTGAGCGAACGGCAGCTGCCAGCGGTCAGAGCCTACAGCACCTCTTCACCCACCCACGCGAGGTCAGGCCATGAACATTCCCATTCCACCGGAGACACCCGATCCCAACATCGACGACCCGAGCTTGCCGCCACCCGTACCGGAAGATGACCCGGACGAGCTGCCGATCAAGCCGACCGTGCCGCCGACGGTTGGTGACCCGCCGAGTCAGGAGCCACCGGTGAAGGCTTAAGGGTAGACCACGAAACTGATATGTCTGTCAGTTGCGTTCAACTGGAGCTCGCATGATCATCGGGCCTCCTCAAACCGGAGGTGGTTGAGTCATGTCAGAAGCGCGCGATTACATCAGGTAGCACGGGATGACGTGAGGGGCCAACTTTCGCAGTTTGGCGCCGCAGGTTCATCCCGGGCAATCTGGACTATACGTTATCGCTGCTTGAATTACGCTATACGCTTAGTGTGCGGCGGTATGCACTTCGCCCAATCAGGGCAATTATTCTCGAGGCCCGCGCAACGCGGGATCTGCAGCCCCCTTTTATAACTGTTATTTTTACCAGTTTCGTAAGATCGCTGCTTGCGTTATATAAACCACACAACACCCGTCAGGAGAACGACCACCGCCTTGTTGCTCAAACTCGTGAACTCGCCGAACCGATGAACACCACCTATTCAGCGCCAATAAAATTTGTCAGACGCCTCATTACTAGACTGAAGTTTTCGACAATATTGATTTTCACACGGGGTAATACCATGCCAGCCAACACTATCACCCCTGACACCCATGTCAGCTACTGCGTTTACGGGTACAGCAAAGCGCTGACCCTGAAACCTCGCCTAACCGGCTTTAATGGCGCACATTTTGACCCTCACGCACATTACTACCATTTGGGACAAGGCTATCGCGCCTTCAGCCCTACACTAATGAGATTCATCTCCCCGGATCGTATTAGCCCCTTTGGACGTGGAGGAATTAATAGCTACGCCTATTGCAATGGCGATCCAGTCAACCGCACAGACCCAAGTGGAGCCGTTGCTTTCGCTCGACTCGCTCATCTCGCTTTACGCCCCCTGAATTGGGCATACAAAATCTTTTTCAAAAAACCAAATATAAACGTTAATTTTAACAAGCAGAATGTACAGCTCCCCGGCCAAAGCCCTGAAGAAACTGCACGGCTCAGATTGATAGCTATGAAAAACGGCCTACGCGTAATGGAGGGTCTTTTAGACAAGAAGCCCGATCTAGTAGAAAAAGTAGGCCAATATTTAGCACCTGGGGATTTAACCGCAGCAGCAGCAGCCTCAGACCCCTTCAAAACCGGTGTAACGCCCAGAATCGTCAAACGCATCACAACAGAAAGATATTTGGAACAGGCTGAAAACATCATGGATGGAAAAGCTACCGATTATCGAAACGATAGCTTGCTAACCAAAGCAGATATATCCAACCTTGACAGAATAGAAGCAGAGGTAAGAAAAATTCAAAACCCTAGTTACTTCGGCGACGCCTCTTACAGCCCCCAGGAGCAACATAGAAAGTTAATGGAACATCTAAGTTTTGTTCGTAGTTCCTTGCAGCATCGGGAACCCTGGTCTTAGTTAGGATGGCTTGACCAAAACGGGCTAGCTGTGCCGGCCATTCGCGAGTCTTGCCCTGCGGACCGGCACCGCTACACCGTTACTCGGTCGATCCCACCATAAACTCCGCGACACTGATCTCACGCATCCGGAACTTTTGCACCCTCCCTGTCACCGTCATCGGGTATTCGTCAACGAAACGGATAAACCGCGGTACCTTGAAGTGGGCAATGCGTGCCTTGCACCAGCCCTGCAGCTCCTCGACCGTGGCGCTGTGCCCCGGGTGCAGCTTGATCCAGGCGACGATCTCTTCGCCATAGCGGCTGCACGGAATGCCGATCACCTGCGCATCGGCAACCGCCGGGTGGGTGTAGAAAAACTCTTCCAGCTCACGCGGGTAAATGTTCTCGCCGCCGCGAATGATCATGTCCTTGTTGCGCCCGACGATGCGCACATAGCCCTGCTCGTCCATCACCGCCAAGTCACCCGAATGCATCCAGCCGGCCGGGTCGATAGCGTCCGCGGTGGCCTGGGTCGAGCGCGATCATTGTGTGCACGTTTAACCGCGAAATAGGGGCCGGACAGCCCAGCACATCATCCATGTTGACGCGGTTTAACTGTGCTCGCCGCTACGAGTGACCGTTACTGGATCACTGAGTCGCGACAGCTATTAAATCCATTAGCCTAGGATTTACACAGAGTTCAATACAACTGACATTTCTGCCAGCAGCACAGGTGCTCTACTTTAGAGTATGCTTCCCGTGATTACCCTACTAAAAGCGGCTTGGCTTGGCCGTACATAGACCGAGGCGAAATCACAGCACTTTCAAGAAGCAAGCCGACAACTGCGCGAAGCAAAGGAGTCATGAATGCCCCCATCAACGCCACACACTCAAAGCCCTCTGCCGATATGCTTTACCCCCTATGGCCACAGTGGGGGGATCGGCGACGCGGCCATCGCCACTGGTTTCAATGGTGTTCCGTTTGATATTCACGCCAATTGCTACCACTTAGGCCAGGGCTATCGGGCATTCTTTCCCGGGTTAATGCGATTCTCCAGCCCCGATAGCCTGAGCCCGTTTGGGCTCGGTGGACTGAACGCGTATGCCTATTGTAATGGCGACCCTGTTAACTACGGCGACCCCCAGGGCACAGCCGGAGTGCCGATTGGGCGGACTGGGAACACCCCTCGTCCTGGGAGGGTCACCGCGAAAGGCCAATTTGGTATTGGCAACACATCGCATCAAGTAAAATCCTATAGGAACGCAATGCGGGAGAATGAGAAGGTGCAGGGAGTCGATATCGCTCTGGGCCTCTTAAATCATGAAGTTGATCTATTCAATGCCGTGACAAAGGATCTGAAAAAATTGGATAATACCGCCGTTCGTAGAAACCCCTTCGTCCGGGAAAAGCTCATCAAGGCTAGTACTGAGGCGTTTACAGACCATATGAAGAATGTATTAGTCGGCCAGAAGCGACGGTATGCTGATGATGTTATTTTAACCGATGCGCATAGAAAATACCTGAGCACCCTCGATTCAGCATTGATACGTGCCTACGCTCCGTACCGGGAACATCAGAGCCACTGGTACCATCCTGGGTACCATATTGAGGGGATAAGGGATACACCCCTGTTGCTGGCACAATGGGCAATAAGGGACGCTAAATTATTGCTCGATGTCGGTGATTCACCACTTTACCGCGGAGTTAAGGATAGTCTGAAGTAGTCATACATTTCTGGCTGACTGCAGTATCTGCCGATTTCAAAAGCGCCAGGCACACCTCTGCTGCGTTGGCCAGCAAATGTCGGCGGGCCATCCACAGATTCGACAGGGCAAACAGCGTCACCATCTGCGCCGCATTCTCTGACAATCCTCGCCGCGATCCCCCAGGTGGCCGTTGATCACGGCCAGAATTACGTACGCCAACTTATGGTTCTCCAGCAGACGACGGAAGTTGAGGATGGGGGTTTCGTACGGCGCTTCCTCCATCGCAGGATCGCTGTAACCGAACCAGTTCTACATCAGGTGCACGCGCAACATCGCCATTTTCCTGGCATGCAGTGACCTCAATATCGAGCCAATGTAATAGATCCGGAATCTGATGCTGGCGTGGCTTGGCCTCATCGTGGGTTCACCCGCGAAGAGGCCGGATAACCCAGTGCATCAACCTGCAGAAACAGCCGAAATTTCTGCGACACTGATCTCACGCATCCTGAATTTTTGCACCTTGCCTGTCACCGTCATCGGGTATTCGTCAACGAAACGGATATACCGCGGCACCTTGAAGTGGGCAATGCGCGCCTTGCACCAGCCCTGCAGCTCCTCGGCCGTGGCGCTGTGCCCAGGGTGCAGCTTGATCCAGGCGACGATCTCTTCGCCATAGCGGCTGCACGGAATGCCGATCACCTGCGCATCGGCCACCGCCGGGTGGGTGTAGAAAAACTCTTCCAGCTCACGCGGGTAAATGTTCTCGCCGCCGCGAATGATCATGTCCTTGTTGCGCCCGACGATGCGCACATAGCCCTGCACGTCCATCACCGCCAGGTCACCCGAATGCATCCAGCCGGCCGGGTCGATGGCATCCGCCGTGGCCTGGGGGTTGTCCCAGTAGCCCAGCATCACGCTATAGCCGCGGGTGCACAGCTCGCCGATCTCACCGCGGGCGACGATGCAGCCATCGGCGTCCACCAATTTGTTTTCCAGCTGCGGCTGGGTGCGCCCGACGGTGGTCACGCGCAGCTCCAGGTCGTCGTCCGGGCCGGTCTGCAGTGACACCGGGCTGGTTTCGGTCATGCCGTAGGCGATCTGCACTTCAGCCATGTGCATCTGGTCGATGACCCGGCGCATCACCTCGATCGGGCAGGTGGCGCCGGCCATGATGCCGCTGCGCAGGGTCGACAGGTCCATCTGCGCACGCGATGGGTGATCGAGCATGGCGATGAACATGGTCGGCACGCCGTACAGGATGCTGGCACGCTCCTCGGCCACGGCGCGCAGGGTGAGCTCGGCGTCGAAGGCGTCGTTGGGGTAGATCATGGTGCTGCCGTGGGTGATGCAGCCGAGGTTGGCCATGACCATGCCGAAGCAATGGTACAGCGGCACCGGGATCACCATACGGTCGCGGGCCGTCAGGCCTAGGCTTTCACCCACCATGAAACCGTTGTTGAGGATGTTGTAGTGACTGAGCGTGGCACCTTTGGGCGCACCGGTGGTGCCTGAGGTGTACTGGATGTTCACCGGCTGGTCGAATTGCAGGCTTTGCTGACGGGCGGTGAAGGCTTCGGCAGACGTCTGCCCTGCCCGCTCGGCCAATGCGTGCCAGGGCAGGAAGCCGGCAGGCGGGTTGGCGGCCAGGCTGATGACGCCACGCAACTGGGGCAGGCATTCACTGGCCAGCTCACCAGGCCGGGCGCTGGTAAGCTCAGGTACCAGCGCCTGCACCATGGCGTGGTAATCAGACGTCTTGAAGGCTTCAGCGCAGACCAGCCAGCGGCAGCCGGACTGACGCAACACGTATTCCAGTTCGCCCACACGGTAGGCCGGGTTGATGTTGACCAGGATGGCACCGACCTTGGCACTGGCCAGCTGCAAGATGCACCACTGGGCGCAGTTAGGCGACCAGATGCCAACACGGTCGCCGGTGTTCACGCCCAGTGCGATCAGCGCGCGGGCGTGTATTTCGACCTGTTCGGCCAACTGCCGCCAGCTGTAACGCAGGCCCTGGTGGCGGGACACCAGGGCCTCGCTGTTGCAACAGCGGGCCACGGTGGCATCGAAGGCCTGGCCGATGGTCTGGGTCAGCAAGGGTCGGTCCTGGCGACCGCGGGTATAGCTCGGTTGACTCATGGGTGTCCCTTCTTGTGGTTGTTTTGGGCACGGCTGAAGCAAGCGGGAATACTCTGGCGCAGATTTACGTTTACGTAAAGGTGACGAGTGGATTGACAGTGACCTTACGCAGGTTTACGTTAACGTAAAGGTGATGAACGACACCCACTTGAGGCGCCACGCCGACCCCTGTGGGAGCGGGCTTGCCCGCGAATGCGACCGATCAGGTAATGACGGTGACCCTGCNGACGTATTCGCGGGCATGCCCGCTCCCACAGGGGGCGGGGCTGGATCCCAAGCTATGGTGTAACCCAATTTCAAGAACAAGAAGGTGCCCCAGCATGCATTACCCCTCCCTGAACTTCGCCCTGGGCGAGACCATCGACATGCTCCGCGACCAGGTGCGCACCTTCGTCGCCGCTGAACTGGCCCCAAGGGCCGCGCAGATCGACCACGACAACCTGTTCCCCGCCGACATGTGGCGCAAGTTCGGTGACATGGGCCTGCTGGGCATCACCGTACCGGAAGAGTACAGTGGCGCTGGCCTGGGCTACCTGGCCCATGTGGTGTCGATGGAAGAAATCAGCCGTGGCTCCGCCTCGGTGGCGCTGTCCTACGGCGCCCATTCCAACCTGTGCGTCAACCAGATCAACCGCAACGGCACCCATGAGCAGAAGCTCAAGTACCTGCCCAAGCTGATCAGCGGCGAGCACATCGGCGCCTTGGCCATGAGCGAGCCCAATGCCGGCTCCGACGTGGTGTCGATGAAACTGCGCGCAGAAAAACGCGGCGATCACTACGTGCTCAACGGCAGCAAGACCTGGATCACCAACGGTCCCGACGCCAACACCTACGTGATTTACGCCAAGACCGACCTGGACAAGGGTGCGCACGGCATCACCGCGTTCATCGTCGAGCGTGACTGGAAAGGCTTCAGCCGCAGCAACAAGTTCGACAAGCTGGGCATGCGCGGGTCCAACACCTGCGAGTTGTTCTTCGACGGTGTGGAAGTGCCGGCAGAGAACATTCTGGGCCAGCTTAACGGCGGCGTGCGCGTCCTGATGAGCGGCCTGGACTACGAACGTGTGGTGCTGTCCGGCGGCCCGACCGGCATCATGCAAAGCTGCATGGACCTGGTGGTGCCGTATATCCACGACCGCAAGCAATTCGGCCAGAGCATCGGCGAGTTCCAGCTGATCCAGGGCAAGATTGCCGACATGTACACCCAGCTGAACGCCAGCCGCGCCTACCTGTATGCCGTGGCCCAGGCCTGCGACCGTGGCGAGACCACCCGCAAGGATGCTGCCGGGGTGATCCTGTACACCGCCGAGCGCGCCACGCAAATGGCCCTGGAGGCGATCCAGATTCTTGGCGGCAACGGCTATATCAACGAATTCCCGGCTGGCCGCCTGTTGCGCGACGCCAAGCTGTACGAAATCGGTGCCGGCACCAGCGAAATCCGCCGGATGCTGATCGGCCGCGAACTGTTCAACGAAACCCGCTGAACATAAGGGACGGGCGCACATGGCTACCTTGCACACCCAGATCAACCCGCGTTCGGCAGAATTTGCCGTCAACAGCGCGGCCATGCTCGAACAGGTCCAGGCCCTGCGCGGCTTGCTCGCCCAGGTTGCCCAGGGCGGCGGGCCCAAGGCCCAGGAACGGCATACCTCGCGTGGCAAACTGCTGCCGCGCGAGCGTATCGACCGCCTGCTGGACCCGGGCTCGCCGTTCCTCGAAATCGGCCAGTTGGCCGCCCATGAGGTGTACGGCGAAGACGTGCCAGCGGCGGGCGTGATTGCCGGCATCGGCCGCGTGGAAGGCGTGGAATGCATGATCGTGGCCAACGACGCCACGGTAAAAGGCGGTTCGTACTACCCGCTGACGGTGAAGAAGCACCTGCGTGCACAAACCATCGCCCTGCAGAACCGCCTGCCGTGCATCTATCTGGTGGACTCCGGCGGCGCCAACTTGCCACGCCAGGACGAAGTGTTCCCCGACCGCGAGCATTTCGGGCGCATCTTCTTCAACCAGGCCAACATGAGCGCGCAAGGCATCCCGCAGATCGCCGTGGTGATGGGCTCGTGCACCGCTGGCGGCGCCTACGTGCCGGCTATGGCCGACGAAGCGATCATGGTGCGCCAGCAGGCGACCATCTTCCTCGCCGGCCCGCCGCTGGTAAAAGCCGCTACCGGCGAAGTGGTGAGCGCCGAAGACCTGGGGGGCGCCGATGTGCATTGCCGCACCAGCGGCGTCGCCGACCATTATGCCGACAACGACGAACACGCCCTGGCCATCGCGCGACGCAGTGTAGCCAACCTCAACTGGCACAAGCTCGGCAAGCTGCAGCGATTGGCCCCAGTGGCGCCGCTGTATGCAGCCGACGAGCTGTACGGCGTGGTACCGGCGGATGCCAAGCAACCGTTCGACGTGCGCGAAGTGATCGCCCGCTTGGTCGATGGCTCGGTGTTCGATGAATTCAAGGCGCTGTTCGGCACCACCCTGGTGTGCGGCTTCGCCCACCTGCACGGCTACCCGGTGGCCATCCTGGCCAACAACGGCATCCTGTTCGCCGAAGCCGCGCAAAAAGGCGCGCACTTCATCGAACTGGCCTGCCAGCGCGGCATCCCTTTGCTGTTCCTGCAGAACATCACCGGTTTCATGGTCGGCAAGAAATACGAAGAAGGCGGCATCGCCAAGCACGGCGCCAAACTGGTCACCGCCGTGGCCTGCGCCCAGGTGCCGAAGTTCACGGTGATCATCGGCGGCAGCTTTGGCGCCGGCAACTACGGCATGTGCGGCCGCGCCTACGACCCGCGCTTCCTGTGGATGTGGCCCAACGCACGGATTGGCGTGATGGGCGCCGAACAGGCCGCCGGGGTGCTGGCACAGGTCAAGCGCGAGCAGAGCGAACGCACCGGCCAGCCATTCAGTGCCGAAGACGAAGCCAGGCTCAAGCAGCCGATCCTCGACCAGTACGAGCGTCAGGGCCACCCCTATTATTCCAGCGCCCGCCTGTGGGACGACGGCGTCATCGACCCGGCACAGACCCGCGACGTCCTCGGCCTGGCGTTGTCTGCCGCGCTGAACGCGCCGATCGAACAGAGCCGCTTCGGCATTTTCCGGATGTGACCCATGAGCGATTTCAGCACCCTTGAAGTGATCCGCGACCCGCGCGGCTTTGCCACCCTGTGGTTAAGCCGCGAGGACAAGAACAACGCCTTCAACGCGCAGATGATCCGCGAGCTGATCGTGGCCATCGACCAGTTGGCCGAAGACGCCAGCCTGCGCTTTGTGCTGCTGCGTGGCCGTGGCCGGCATTTCAGCGCCGGTGCCGACCTGGCCTGGATGCAGCAGTCGGCGCAACTGGACTTCAACACCAACCTGGATGATGCCCACGAACTGGGCGAGCTGATGTACGCCCTGCATCGCCTCAAGGCCCCGACCCTGGCCGTGGTGCAAGGCGCAGTCTTTGGCGGCGCGCTGGGCCTGATCAGCTGCTGCGACATGGCCATCGGCGCCGAAGACGCCCAGCTGTGCCTGTCGGAAGTGCGCATCGGCTTGGCACCGGCGGTCATCAGCCCGTTCGTGGTCAAGGCCATTGGCGAACGCGCCGCGCGCCGCTACGCCCTCACCGCCGAGCGTTTCACTGGCGTGCGCGCCCGCGAGCTGGGCCTGCTGGCCGAGGTGTACCCCGCCAGCGAACTGGACGACCACGTCGAAGCCTGGGTAAGCAACCTGCTGCAGAACAGCCCACAAGCATTGCGCGCCACCAAGGACTTGCTGCGCGAAGTGGACGACGGCGAACTCAGCCCGGCCCTGCGCCGTTACTGCGAAAACACCATCGCCCGTATCCGCGTCAGCGCCGAAGGCCAGGAGGGCCTGCGCGCTTTCCTGGAAAAACGCCGCCCTGCCTGGCAAACCGTTGACAAGAAGGAGCCGCGCCCATGAGCCGCCCCGCTTTGACCACCCTGCTGGTCGCCAACCGCGGCGAAATCGCTTGCCGGGTGATGCGCACCGCCAAGGCCATGGGCCTGACCACTGTCGCCGTGCACAGCGCCACCGACCGTGACGCCCGTCACAGCCGCGAAGCCGACATCCGCGTCGACCTGGGCGGCAGCAAGGCTGCCGAAAGCTACCTGCTGGTCGACAAGCTGCTGGCCGCCGCCAAGGCCAGCGGCGCCCAGGCCATCCACCCAGGTTATGGCTTTCTGTCCGAGAACGCAGGTTTCGCCCGCGCCATCGAGCAGGCCGGGCTGATCTTCCTCGGCCCACCGGCCAGCGCCATCGACGCCATGGGCAGCAAATCGGCAGCCAAGGCGCTGATGGAGGCCGCCGGCGTGCCGTTGGTACCGGGCTACCATGGCGAGGCCCAAGACCTGGACACCTTCCGCGCCGCGGCCGAACGCATCGGCTACCCGGTGCTGCTCAAGGCCAGCGCTGGCGGCGGTGGCAAGGGCATGAAAGTGGTCGAGGAAGAAAGCCAGTTGGCCGACGCCCTGGCGTCGGCCCAGCGTGAGGCACAGTCATCGTTCGGCGATGCGCGCATGCTGGTGGAAAAGTACGTGCTCAAGCCGCGCCATGTCGAAATCCAGGTGTTTGCCGACCAGCACGGCAACTGCCTGTACCTTAACGAACGCGACTGTTCCATTCAGCGTCGCCATCAGAAGGTGGTGGAAGAGGCCCCTGCCCCCGGCCTGTCGCCCGAACTGCGCCGGGCCATGGGCGAAGCGGCGGTGCGTGCCGCCCAGGCTATCGGTTACGTGGGTGCTGGCACCGTGGAGTTTCTGCTTGATGCACGTGGCGAATTCTTCTTCATGGAGATGAACACCCGCCTGCAGGTGGAACACCCGGTCACCGAGGCCATCACCGGCCTGGACCTTGTTGCCTGGCAAATTCGCGTGGCCTGCGGCGAAGCCCTGCCGATCACACAGGAACAGGTGCCGCTGTTCGGCCATGCCATCGAAGTGCGCCTGTATGCCGAAGACCCGGCCAACGATTTTTTACCCGCGACCGGCAAATTGGCGCTGTACCGTGAATCGGCACCTGGCGAAGGCCGGCGGGTGGACAGCGGGGTCAGCGAAGGCGATGTGGTGTCGCCGTTCTACGACCCGATGCTGGGCAAGCTGATTGCTTGGGGTGAAAACCGCGAACAGGCACGCCTGCGCTTGCTGGCCATGCTCGACGAGTTTGCCATTGGCGGATTGAAGACCAACATCGCCTTCCTGCGCCGCATTCTCGCGCACCCTGCGTTCGCGGCGGCAGAGCTGGACACCGGCTTCATTCCCCGCCACCAGGATGTGCTGCTGCCGGCGCCACGTGCGCTGCCGGCTGGCTTTTGGGAGGCGGCAGCCGAAGCCTGGCTGCAGGGCCAGGCGGGGCATCAGCGCGAAGACGATCGCCATTCGCCGTGGAGCGGGCGTAATGGACTGCGCTTGGGCCTGCCGGCACGCAGCAGCTTGCATCTGGTGAGTGCTGGGCACGATCAGGCCGTGGCCCTGGAACGCAGCGCTGCTTCTACCTGGCAGCTGCAAGGTGAGCAGTTGGTGCATGACCAGAACGGCGTGCGTCGCCAACATCTGGCAATCCGTCGGGGTGGCACGCTGTACCTGCACTGGGATGGCGAAATGCATGCCATCGAAGCCTTCGACCCGATTGCCGAGGCCGAAGCCAGCCACAGCCATCAGGGTGGGCTGGGTGCGCCCATGAACGGCAGTATCGTGCGGGTGCTGGTCGAACCTGGGCAGGTGGTGGAAGCCGGTACTGCGCTGGTGGTACTGGAGGCCATGAAGATGGAGCACAGCATTCGTGCGCCGCATGCCGGCACAGTGAAGGCGCTGTTCTGCCTGGAGGGGGACATGGTCAGCGAAGGGACTGTGCTGGTCGAACTGGTGGAATAACGGTGCCGGAGGGCCGCTTTGCGGCCCTAACGCAACACAAGGCTGCCACTGCAACAGCCCGTAGGAGCGGGTTCACCCGCGAAGAGGCCGTGCCTGCTGGCCAATCTCCATCCGCCGTTTACCGTTGCCGCCGCTACTCAAACCCTTTCAAAAGGCCCCATGCACCCGCACGACCACCCCAAGAAATTCGCAACCCTCTTCGCACAACAGCGCCGGGTAGTTACTGTTCAATGCCTTCAGATAACGCTGCCCACCTTCCTCGGCCAGCTCGCGGAAAATCGCCGGTTTGCCGGGCTGACGAGCGATAACCAAACGCCCCGCCTCAGCCTCTACACCTGGGTCCACCAGCATCCGCATGCCCTGCGGCACACTGCGGCCACTGACAGCGCTCATGGCATCGTTTTCCACGGTTAGCCAGAACGCCTTGCCCTGTGCCAGGTAGTCAGTCTGCTCGAAAACAGCAGGCTCTACAGCCGTTGCAGCCTCTAACTCACTCCAACCCAGCACCGGGTAACGGAAGCAGACGATGTATCGCATGAGGTCGGGTTCGTCATCATCGTCATCCACCCCAGAAACACAACGTTCGCCATCAGCCTGCCCGTGAATACGCAATTGCAAGCGGACGCAGTAGTGGGGCATGCCAATCTCAACCAAAGTGCGGTTCATCGACTCGAGCTTCGGTTGGCGCCGCTTGTTCACCCAATGTCCTACACTGCCTTGCGACACGCCTACGCGCTCGGCAAGCTGCTCTTGGGTAAGCCCTAATTCCTCCATCCGGTCGCGAACGAGGGCAATCCACTTATCCATGTTCATGGCTGGCATGCCCCTCACGTATAGCGGCCTTGTGGCGTGACACAGCTTCGCAGCAATCCGGCAGCCTAGAAGGCCCCATGTACCCGCACCACCACTCCCAGAAACGCGCAGCCTTCTTCACACAAAACCGTCGGATAGCGCGTATTCAGTGGCCTGAGCATCTTGTCTCCACCCTCTTCGACCAACTGCCGCAATACCGCCGGGCGCCCCGGCTGCCGTGCAATGACCAACCTGCCGGGCTGTGCCTCCAGCCCGGTATCCACCAGCACGCGCATGCCCTCGGGCACGCTCTTACCACTGGCCGCGTTCATCGAGTCGTTTTCCACCACCAGCCAGAACGCATTGCCGGCGGGCATATAGTCCGTCTGCTCATGGGACGTGCTCGTTTCAGGCAATGGCCCCTGCAGGTCAGCCCAACTCAGCACCGGGAAGCGGAAGCTGGCATAGAGCAGCGCCTCGGCTGAAACCGGCTGCTCGGCCGTATAGAGCCCTTGCGCTTCACGCACGATGTCGCGCTCGACCACCATGACCTGGGCTTCCAGAAACACCAGCCCAAGCTTCTCCAGCTTTTCATTGATGGTTTCCAGTGTCGGCCGACGCGTGCCACGCAGCCAATGCCCCACGCCCCCCTGCGTCATGCCCAGGCGCTCGGCCAGTTGGAGCTGACTGAGGTTATGTTCGCGCTTGTAGCGCTTGAGAAATGCGTTCCAGTTTTCCATGAGCGGCAACAATACGGACTGTATTAACCGCTGCAATACACAATCTGAATTATTTATTTGGCACTACATAGTACAGCTTGACCTATTCTGTGATTCCAGTGTGCTTGAAGGGAAATCAGCAGGTATTGCCATGAAACCATCGAAAAACGACGAAACAGATCTCGACAGCGAAGCCGCACGCCGCGCGCTCGACTATTACCTCAACCCCAACCCACCGCGGCCCACCCTGGACAACAGAATCTGGACCCTGCACGAAGGCGTAACCGGCGACCAGGCCCAGGAACACGCCATCGCCCTGCTGCGCTGCGCTGCGGCCACCGCCCAGGAAACCGCCACTCACCAGCACGGCAGCCAGCGAGAACTGACGTTCGCGTTGATGCACATGATGGACATGGCTCGCGCACTGCTGGAGCACAAACGCACCGAGTGAGCGGGTTTATAGATAAAAAAGAAGGGAGAGAACGTGATGGCCAGGTAACGGCAAAGGCCCCGATTGCCGGGACAAGGAAGCGCGCCGGTAAAACTTTTTTACCGGATTAGCGAAAATTCATTTGACTGGCAAATGATAACGATTATTATTGCACTCAGCTGATCGCGAGATCCGCTGGATAACCTGAAAGCTTAGGTCGCTCTCAGATTATCTCCTCATCAGGCTAATCACGGTTTTTGACCCGGCTTTTTTGCCGGGTCTTTTTTTTGGCTCTTCAGGCTAATGAAGATCGTGATGGCGCGCATGATAGCAAAGGTGTTTCAGGGCGTGAACGCTCGTTACAAAACTTTGCGGAATCAGCACTTGAGAATCAATCTCGTTTCACCTACGCTGTTTCCGCATCAAGGAAGATGCCCCCTCCTCCCCTTTACAGAGCAAGGAGCTGTCCATGACCCGTCTGCTGCTGCCCCTTGAGCACCCCACTCCTGCTGCCGAGCACGATGCCGACGATGCCCTGCTGCATGCACTGAAGCGGCTACCACGGCGCGTACAGCAAGTATTTCTGCTCAACCGCCTCGATCAGCTGGACTTCGCCAGCATCGCTGCGCGCCTTGACCTGCCACTGGCGACTATCGAGCGCAACATGGGCCAGGCGCTGCAGGCTGGCCGCTCGCGCCGGGATGTGCTGGCGAGCGTGGCCGGGCAATGGTATGTGCGCTTGCAGAGCCCGCAGGTGACGGCGTGCGAGCGTATCGACTTCCGCCGCTGGCTGGATGCCGATACGGCAAACTTGCAAGCGTTTCACGATACGGAACTGCGGTGGCGCAGCCTGCTGGTGCCGGCACGGCAACTGGGCCATGACGGCTGGTATCGGCAAGGCCGGGCGGCGCTGTCGCTGGGCGGCTGCTCGGTTGCGGTCGGGCTGGGCTTGGCGGCGTTGGTGCTGGTTGGGTTCTGGGCTTGATCAGCGCTTAGGCAAGTCGGACTGTCCGTACTGCACCCAGTAAACTCGCTCAGGATAGGGGGCGGTCCAAAGTGGAAATGGCAAACATCAGCGAGAATGCCATGCTCCTTAAGAACCTGCACAATCATCTGCTCGCCGTCATCGCCTGGAAAATCCGTTGATTCGTGCGTCAATCCAGATACGCAAGACAAGGGCCCAGGACCAGAGAGTAACGCTTCAGCCGCTTGCCCGATTCGCCTTGGCCTACCTGAGGAATCAAACCGCGAATCCCCTCGCCAGCAAAACCGAAGCTCAGAAAAGCTGGCTGATTGAGCAGGGCTTCCCAGGTTCAGGCTTGCACCTGCGCTGACGCATGCTGCCTGCAGGCTATGCGTTTCAAGGGGTAGAGGGAGATTGTGTGAATTTACTTCCAAACCGCCGCGGCGCCACTTCGATCGAAAGCGTTTAACCCCGCGGCGTCCATCGTTGAAACAAAGGTGGAGCCGTTGTTCCGCACCGTGCCACCCGTTCATATCTGGCACTGGCGATGACGGAACCTGAAGAGCAAGCCAGCGTCATAGCCTCATGCAGCAACTCGGCATCAGTGGACTCGATGCCGCCATCCGCATGACTCAGGATGGAGACGGCGCACCGGTTTCGAGCCGTTCGATCTGGAATTGCCAGGAGCAACAACATGCGCAAACGGATGAGTGCAACCAACCTAAAGTGGGCCTGCGGCTGGCTCGCAGCCGCGGTTTTGGCACTGTGCTGGTGGCTGCCGCTACCTTTTCGCTCCACCGCCGATGATGGCCCGCCGCGGATCTACGGCAACCCCGAAGCGCGCTTCACCCTCACCCTCTACGCCGAACTTGAATGCCCGCACTGCCAGGCCTACCTGCCGCAATTGCAGCGCTGGATCGTCACCAACGATCACGTCAACCTGGCCTGGCATCACCTGCCCCTCCCCCAGCATGAACCGGCCGCCAGTCGGGAAGCGCGACTGATCGAATGCATGGGCCAGCGAGAGGGTCGCGAAGGCGTTTGGGGGGCGATGCTCTGGGTCTACCTGCATACCCAAGGCAACGGCCGTGGGTTGGCTGCTGGACACGACTATCCGGACATCGGCCCGTCCCTGCAACGCTGCCTGGCCGGCGAACGGGCTGCCCAAGTCGTGGACACG
This sequence comes from Pseudomonas sp. 22515, assembly GCF_052044625.1. Classification (NCBI taxonomy): domain Bacteria; kingdom Pseudomonadati; phylum Pseudomonadota; class Gammaproteobacteria; order Pseudomonadales; family Pseudomonadaceae; genus Pseudomonas; species Pseudomonas sp. 22515. The sequence continues at coordinate 120,917 of NZ_JBQENN010000002.1, read as the reverse complement.
CAAAAAGCGCAAGCCTTGGAGAACGGATTCAACGCCACCCCCACGCTGCGCCTGACCGACAATCACACCCAGCACACCCTGATCCTGGAAGACCCAATCGATCCCGATGCCTTGCTGTCCGCAGTGGACCTGTTGAGCGCACCCGAGATTTTTGAAATGCCCGCTGACGTGATCAGCGATATGTCCAGGTAGCCCACGGCGTCACGGCCAGGGCGCCGCGTTGTGGTGTTTGTACTTGAATTTCGTGGAGGGAGGGGATTGAGGCAGAATGCATTCGAACGAAAAAAGGCCCCGAAGGGCCTTTTTTCAACGACTTACAGACTTCGAGTGAAACCTGTAGATCTTTATTTGGAGCGGGAAACGAGACTCGCATCGGGCTTGCGAGCTGTTGAAATCTATAGGTTTTCAGCTATCCCTGAGACAGGGACAGCCTTGATTCTGGACTCATTGCTGCCTGATGGCAAGATAGGCACAGCCGCAAGGCAACCGCCTTACCTATCGAGCTCAATGCTCCTCGAACGCCTGCTGGTCAGCATTCGCTGAACCGCATAATCAGAACAGATCGACCGGATAATCCACAATCACACGATATTCGTCGGTATCACGCTGCATGTCGGTTCGAAATACGCCATAACGCAGCTGCACACTCAAGTCCTTGGCCGGCCCGCTCTGCACGACATAGCCGAGGGTCATGTCACGGGCCCATTCCTGCTTGTCGCCGCTGGCCGTCTGGATGTTGCCGCCCTTGTAGAAATTGGTCTTAAAGGTCCCGCCGGGGACACCGAGGGCAGCGAGGTTGTACTGGTAGCGGAGCTGCCAGGTGCGTTCACCCGAACGCTGGAACTTGCCCGACATGGTCTCGGTGAAGAAATAACTGGTGGTCCCGGCCCCTTCATTGACCCACACCGCATCACTGTCGCCATCTACCTGCTGGTAGCCGGTGGCAATCGTGTGGGCGCCTACGGCATAGGTGAACAGCACACTGCTCAGGCGACTGTCGACTTTGCCACGGGTACGGCCATCACCGTAGTAGCCGCTACTGAAGTATTCAGGATCGTGGCTGTTGCGCCCGTCCGAACGGTTGTCCCAGAAACGGACGTCGGTGGTCAGCCGGCCGGGGCCGAGGTTCACGCCGTACACCCCGCCCAGGAAGTGCTGTTTGTAGAAGTCCGTAAGGTTGGCGTAGTAGTACTGCAGCATCAGGTCATCGGAAACCTTGTAGCGACCACCGCCAAACCAGAACTCGTTCACATGGGTGCTGCGCGTGGTGTTGACGGTCGGGTTGACCGGGTCGGCAGTGGCGTTGGCACCAGCGATAGACAAGCCTTCCCAATCAGTCGACCCACGCTCCTTGACGCGGTCGATACGTCCGGCGGTGAGGGTCAGGTTGTCGATGTCCTTGGACTCGACCTGAACACCACGGAAAGTCTGGAACACCAAACGATCGCTGGCGAACAGTACCGGCAGTTGCGGCTGCAATGTCCCGTAGCGCAACACGGTATTGCCCACCCGCGCCTTTAGCGTCGGCCCCAGGCTGGAAAACTCGCTGACGGCGCGCCCGTCGCTGTCGGTGGGGAAGATGTTGCCGTTGCTGGCGGTGCTGGTGGGGTTGTAGTGCCGGCCCTTGCCCGAGTCCAGGCGAACGCCGAGCATGCCCACCGCATCGACGCCGACGCCCACTGGCCCTTCGGTAAAACCGGAGCTGTAGTTGAGCACGAACCCCTGGCCCCACTCCTGGGTGTAGTTCGGGTCAGCGGCGCCGTCGCGGTTGTCCGCCTGGCTGAAGAAGTTGCGCAGCAGCAACGTCGCGTGACTGTCGTCGATAAAACCGGCGGCATAGCCGCCTTGGGCCACAACCAGCCCAAGTACGCCCAACGGGTACTTCATCATCAGCAAATTCCCCAAGCCCAAATTGATCGGATGTCGGCAGGCAGAAGCGAAGCAAAGGTGCCGTCCCGTTCTAATCGAGGCCCGGGCGTTGTTGTCAGACGGCCAATACACGCTACGCAATCGGGAATCGGCGTCGCCAAGACAACTTCGTTCTGGCTGGATAACTTTCCCTTATGACCGAGGCGTCATAAGTCGCCCTTATTACCCCACTCACAAACCCTCTTGGTGCAGTACCACGGCCTGCTCTTACAGTTTGCCCAGACGCAATCGACGCCCTGCCGTGAGAGGCCCTGCGAATGGAACAACAGCGCATCAAATCTTTGATAGATCTGCTTCAGGCCAGCGACCTGAGTGAGCTCACCCTGAGCGAAGCAGGCAGCACCCTGACCCTGGCGCGCCAGGCGGACATGGTCCAGAACACCCCGTCGCCGGCACTCGCTGGGCTAACCGTAGCTACGACTCTGGCCCAGGCCAAACCGCCAGCACCGGCAGCCGCACTCAGCCAGGACATTCCCTCACCGCTGTACGGCATCTTGCACCTGACTCCAGCCCCCGGAGAGGCGTCCTTCGTCACAGTCGGCCAACAGGTCGAAGCCGGCGCAGTGCTGTGCATCGTCGAGGCCATGAAAATGTTCCATCAGATCCAGGCTCCCCGCGCTGGGGTGGTCGAGGCCCTGCTGGCAGAAGCTGGCAGCGAAGTCGACGCGGGCCAGCCCGTCGTGCGCATTGGAGGCTGAAGGTATGTTCAAACGCGTATTGATCGCCAACCGCGGCGAAATCGCCCTGCGCATCCAGCGCGCCTGCCATCAACTAGGCCTTGAGACGGTCATGGTCTACTCCCAGGGAGATGCTGGCGCGGCATACCTGGAGCAGGCCGACCTGGCGCTGTGTATCGGCCCTGCCGCACCGGCGCAAAGCTATCTGGACGCCACGGCGCTGCTGCAAGCTGCGCAGGCGTCGGGCGCACAGGCAGTGCATCCAGGCTATGGCTTTCTTTCGGAAAATGCCGCCTTCAGCGAGGCCGTCAGCGCCGCCGGCCTGACCTTTATCGGGCCCGATGCCGAATGCATCCGCCGCATGGGCGACAAGGTTGCCGCCAAGCGCGCCATGCGTGAAGCAGGCGTCCCTTGCGTGCCGGGGCCAGAGGGGGCATTGCCTGCGGAGCTCGATACGGTTTGCAGCATCGCCGCCGAAATCGGCTACCCGGTCATCATCAAGGCTGCCGGCGGAGGTGGCGGGCGTGGCATGCGCGTGGTGCACAGCGAGCAGGAGCTGGGCCAGGCCGTCAGCGTCACCCGCGAGGAGGCACGCCGCGCCTTCGGCAACCCCGAGCTGTACATGGAGAAGTTCCTCGGCCACCCGCGCCATGTGGAAATACAGGTGCTGTGTGACCGCCACGGCAACGGTGTGTGGCTGGGCAGCCGCGACTGCTCGCTGCAACGCCGGCACCAGAAGGTGCTGGAAGAAGCGCCAGCGCCGGGGATCGAGCCTGACGTACTGGCCCGGGTGGGTGAACGCTGCGTCCAGGCCTGCAGGCATATCGGCTATCAAGGCGTGGGCACCTTCGAATTCCTCTTCGAGGACGGTGAGTTCTACTTCATCGAGATGAACACGCGCCTGCAGGTCGAGCACCCGGTCACCGAGCTGACCACCGGTATCGACATCGTCGAGCAGCAGCTACGCGTGGCCCGAGGCGAAGTTCTGGAGCTGCGCCAGGAGCAGATCATCACCCACGGCCACTCCCTGGAGTGCCGGATCAACGCCGAAGACCCGCACACCTTCATCCCCACACCGGGCACCGTCAGCCGTTGGGACATACCCGGCGGCATCGGAGTGCGGGTCGACACCCACGTCACCACCGGCTACCGCGTGCCGCCGTACTACGACTCGATGATCGCAAAGCTGATCACCCATGGCGCCACCCGCGAGCAGGCCATGGCGCGCATGCGCACCGCGTTGGCCCAGTTTCGCATCGAAGGCATCGCCAGCAACCTGCCGTTGCACCGCAACATTCTGCAAGACCCGGCCTTCATCGAGGGTGCGGTGGACATCCATCACCTGGAGCACTGGCTCAAAACCCGCCAGGCAGGGAACTGAACATGCACATCGACAAACTCCGCCAGTTGATCGGCTGGATGAGCGCGGCCGGGCTGGCCCGCATCGAGCTCAAGGCTCCGGCATTCGAAATCCGCCTGCAACGCAGCGTTGGCGCGCCGCCCCCCGCGCCACCTGCGGCCATCGCGCCACAGCCGCCAGCGGCCGTGCCTGCGGCCAGCATCACAGCCAAGGGCTGCGGATTCTTTCACGCCCGCCACCCCAGCCGCGACACGCCCCAGGTCAGCCCTGGCCAGGCGGTACGCGCCGGTGACGTGATCGGAGTGCTGGCAGTGGGCGAGCAGTTGTTGGTGGTGACAGCGGATATCGAAGGCACCGCCGGCGACTACCTGGTCGCCGAAGGGCAACTGGTGGACTACGGCAAACCGCTGTTGGCAATGACCGGAACAGGAGCTTGACCCCATGCGCATCGACCTGAACGCCGACCTGGGCGAGGGCTTCGGCCCGTGGAAAATGGGCGAAGACGAAGCCCTGATGGATATCATCTCATCCGCCAACGTGGCCTGCGGCTTCCATGCCGGCGACCCGTTGATCATGGACAACACCGCCCGCATGGCGCTGGCCAGGGGCATCGACCTGGGCGGGCACGTGGGCTACCCCGACCTGCTCGGTTTCGGGCGCCGCCCCATGCAAGTGGATACCCGTGAGCTACAGACCTACGTCACCTACCAGCTCGGTGCGCTGGCCGCCATTGCCAGGGTCAATGGCCACCGGCTGACCCACATGAGTTTCCACGGGGCCTTGGGTAACCGGGTCGCCGCCGACGCAGAACTCGCCGACGCGCTGCTTGGCGCGGTGAAAGCCTTCGACCCACAGATGATTGTCAGTTCCTCCACCAGCCAGGCCATGGAGCGCGCAGCCGACAAGCACAGGCTGCGCATTGCCACCACCTTCCTGGCCGACCGCGCCTACGACAAGGACGGCCTGCTGGTGCCCCGCGCCCTGCCCGATTCGGTGATCAAGGCCCCTGAGCTGGTACGCGAGCGGGTTCGCCAGTTTTTAGATGACGGAACGGTCACTTGTTACACGGGCGAGGTTATTGCAGTACCAGCCTGTTCGATCCTGCTGCACGGCGACAACGCCAATGCGCTGGAGCTGGCCTGGGCCATCCGCCGCGAAATCGAGCAGGGAGGTGGGCAGATCGTGCCGCTTTCCAAGCTTGTCGATTAAATCGCGCCCCAAAACAGCGCACAGATAAGAAACGCTTATTACCCGAGAGCCAAACCGTCTTGTTCGACAATCGGCCCGGGGCTTTAGAGTCAATTCAACGCCTACCTGCTGCAGGGGGTGTCATTCGATGAGGGACGGCCACATGCCATTTTCCGATTACAAAACCGCGCTGGTCACCGGCGCTTCCTCCGGCATCGGCGCCGCCACTGTCGAGCGCCTGAGCCGTGAAGGCATCACCGTTCATGCACTGGCGCGCAGCGCCGACAAGCTCGGCGAACTGGCCGCGCGCACCGGCTGCATCGTGCACGCCGTGGACGTCGCCGACCTGGCCGCAGTCACCCAGGTAGTCGAAGGCCTGGACATCGATATCCTGATCAACAACGCCGGTGTCGACCGCCCCGGCTCGATCCTCAATGCCACCGCCGAAGGCATTGATGCGCTGATCGACGTCAACCTGCGCGCCGTGCTGCACCTCACCCGCCTGCTGGTACCGGGCATGGTGGCCCGCGACCGTGGCCACGTGGTCAACATCAGCTCCATCGCCGGTGCCTACAACTTCGGCGGCAATAGCACCTATCACGCCACCAAGGCCGCAGTGAGCATGCTCTCCCGCAACCTGCGCATCGACGTGTTCGGCAAGCGCGTGCGGGTGACCGAGATTTGCCCGGGCCGGGTGGCCACCGACATCTTCGAACACGTGCATGGCAACGCTGCCGAAACCCGGGCCAAATTCATCGACGGGTTCGAACTGCCCGTTGCAGGCGACATCGCCGATGCAATTGCCTTTGCCATTGCCGCACCGGTAGCAATGAACATCGGCCATATGGAAATCACCCCCACCCTGCAGGTACCCGGCGGGCTGCAGACCACCCGCCCGCAAACCGACTGACCCTACACCGGACAAGAGCGGCGGGCCATGACCCAGCCGCCCCCCACACCGGTTGCGAACGACTTGCTGCCCCTTGACCCGATAGGGTGATTCCCATGTTCAAAGACTTCGATCTGGGGCCGATCCTGAGCGGCGAATACGCCGATCTGTTGCTGCGTGGCGCCGGCCTGACCGCGCAGTTGATGCTGTACGCCTGGAGCCTGGCCATGACCTTGGCGCTGTTACTGGTGGTGGTCCGCCTGACCGGCAAGCCGATGGCCGAGCGCCTGGTGGCGGGCTATGTGTCGTACCACCGCAATGTGCCAACGCTGGTGCAACTGATGCTCTGGTACTTCGGCGTGCCTACCTTGCTGCCGGAAAGCACGCAACTGTGGCTGGCCAACTTCAGCACCGAGTTCATCTTCGCGGTCATCGCCCTGGGCCTGTGCCAGGCGGCGTACTTCTGCGAAGACCTGCGGGCAGGCCTGCGCGCCATCCCCACCGGCCAGACCGAAGCGGCGCGGGCACTTGGGCTGGGCTACATCCGCTCGATGCGCTACGTGATCCTGCCGCAAGGGGTACGCAACGCCCTGCCCTCACTGATCAACCACACGGTGCTGCTGTTCAAGAACACCAGCCTGGCCATGGCCATCGGCGTGGTCGAACTGACCTACGCGGCCCGCGAACTCGAGAACTACACCTTCCGCACGTTCGAGTGCTACCTGGTGGCGACCTTGGGTTACCTGGCGGTGTCGTTGCTGCTCATGGGTGCCGGCGCATTGCTGGCGCGTCATTTCAACCAGGCGCGGGCGAGGTAAACAGCAATGTTGGATGTATTCGTGATTATCCGCGACAACTGGGAACTGTTCCTGCTTGGGCAGTACCCCCACGGCCCATTGGGTGGGCTGGTCAACACCCTGATCCTGTCGGCGCTGGCACTGCTGATTGCCTTTCCACTGTCGCTGCTGGTGGTCATGGCGCGTATCTCACCGTTCGCCTGGGTACGCTGGCCGGCCACGGTATGGGTCTATGTGCTGCGCGGCGTGCCGCTGATCATGGTGATCTTCTGGACCTACTTCCTGGTGCCGCTGCTCATCGGCCGCAACATCAGTGGTTTCACCACCATGCTCTGTACCCTGGTGATCTACCAGAGCGCCTACCTGTCGGAGATCGTGCGCGCCGGCATCCAGGGCTTGCCCGCCGGCCAGGCTGAAGCCGCCCGCGCCCTTGGGCTGGGCTACTTCCGTACGTTCGGGTGGGTGATCCTGCCCCAGGCGCTGTTCAACGCCCTGCCGAGCCTGATCAGCCAGTTCATTTCCATCATCAAGGAAACCACCCTGGGCTACATGATCAACGTGCAGGAGATGACTTTCGCCGCCAACCAGGTCAACAACCAGTTGCTGACCCAGCCGTTCCAAGTTTACGCGATCCTTGCAATCACCTACTACCTGCTGTGCTACGGCCTCACCCGCGTGGCCACCGCCGTGGAGCATCGCATCGAGCGCAAGCGCCAGGGTGACCGCGCCAGCACGCCCAGCTCCCCCACCGGCCCTACCCTGACTGCTTCCGAACCTTCGAGATGACCGCCATGAAGCCCATGATCATGTTTGCCAATGTCGACAAGTGGTACGGCGAGTATCGCGCCCTGACCACCATCAACGCCGAAATCCGCCAGGGTGAAGTGGTGGTGGTGTGCGGGCCCTCCGGCTCGGGCAAATCCACCCTGATCCGCACGGTCAACCGTCTGGAAGCGATCCAGGGCGGCCAGATCCTGTTCGAGGGCCACGACATCCACGGCACCGACGCCAACCTCAACCGCCTGCGGTCGCGCATCGGTTTCGTGTTCCAGAGTTTCAACCTGTTCCCGCACATGTCGGTGCTGGACAACATCACCCTGTCCCCCACAAAGCTGCGTGGTCTGCGCCAGGGCGCGGCAAGGAAGCAGGCCATGGAGCTGCTCGACCGTGTCGGCATGGCGCACAAGGCCGGCGCCTACCCAGGCCAGCTGTCCGGCGGCCAGCAGCAGCGTGTGGCGATTGCCCGGGCATTGGCGATGGAGCCGCCGGTGATGCTGTTCGATGAGCCGACCAGCGCCCTGGACCCGGAAATGGTCGGTGAGGTGCTGCAGGTAATGCGCAGCCTGGCGCGCGACGGCATGACCATGATGTGCGTGACCCACGAGATGAACTTCGCCCGCGAAGTGGCCGACACGATCTGGTTCATGGATGCCGGCGAAATTCTCGAACGGGCCACCCCCGAGCAGTTCTTCAGCACACCGCAGCATCCGCGTGCCCAGCGGTTCATCAGCGATCTGAGGGCCCATTGAGGCCTGCGGATACCCATTTTGCCCAAACCGTCCATTTTTCGAGGATCACTCCCATGCGTATTGCGCACGCCAGTCTGGCACTGATGCTGTTCCCCCTGATGGCCGCCACGGCCCAAGCCGACCAATGGGCCGACATACAAGCCCGGCAGACCCTGGGCTGCGGGGTTTACTCCGACGTGCCGCCGTTTTCTTCCCCCAACCCCCAGACCCGCCAGCTCGAAGGCATGGACGTCGACCTGTGCACGGCGCTGGCCCAGCAACTGGGGGTTAAGCTCGAACTTAAACCGCTGTCCGGTGAAGCGCGTATCGCCGAGGTGAAGATGGGCCGGGTCGACGTGGTGGTGGCCAACCTGGCGTACACCAAGACCCGTGCCCAGCAAATCCAATTCTCCGACCCCTACTACGTGGCCAAGGAAGTGCTGGTGGTGAAAAAACCGCTGGTCGACAAACCGCGCGCGTTCTTCGAAGGCAAACGCATCAGCGCCACCAAAGGGTCGACCTCCGAGCAATCCATCCGCATGGCCAAGGCCACCCCGGTAACGTTCCAGGACACAGGTTCCGCCTACCTGGCGGTGCAGCAAAACAAGGTGCTGGGGGTGGTGACCAATACCATGTCTGCCACCAAACTCGTCAGCCAGGCCAAGGCCGGCGGCGTCGACCTGGGCATTACCGCCGAACCGATGGCGCTCGAACCCATTGGCGTGGGCATGAAGCTGGACCAGCCGGCATTGCTCGCCAAGGTCAACCAGGCACTCTACGCGATGGACCAGAGCGGCCAGATCGACCAAATCTGGAACAAGTGGATCGGCCCGCAGACCGAATACAATTTGGTACGGGAAGAGCGTGTGCAGAAGCTGACTGACATGAAGTTCGAAGCCCTCGAATAAGCCCTTTGCTCCTTGGCCCGGCTGCCCATCAGCCGGGCTTTTTTCGTCTGGAGCCTATCCATCCGATTCCCTTATGACTCCACAGCAAAGCGCTATTTGGGCAGCCAGCAGGTGCACTTTTAAGCTGTAGGCAGTGTTCCCTACCGTGAAGCCAACGCCATGCCCAGTATCGCCGAACGCCTGAACAACGTGTCCGTTTCCGCCTCCGTCGCCATGACCCAGAAAGCCCGCGAGCTCACCGCACAGGGCATCCAGGTGATCAGCCTGTCTTCCGGCGAACCGGACTTCCCAACCCCTTCCCATGCCATCGAAGCTGCCCATGCCGCCGCCCTGGCCGGCGATACCAAGTACCCGGCCATCGAGGGTACCCCAGCCCTGAAGCTTGCCATTCAGCGCAAGTTCAAACGCGACAACAACCTCGATTACGAGCCCTCGCAGATTCTCGTGGCCGGCGGTGGCAAGCAGGTGATCTTCAACGCCATGCTCGCCACCCTCAACCCCGGTGACGAAGTGGTCATCCCCACCCCGGCCTGGATCAGCTACGCCGACATAGTCAGGTTCGCAGGTGGTGTGCCGGTACCGGTGCCCTGCAGCCAGGCCAACAACTTCAAGCTCGGTGCCCAGGACCTTGACGCAGCCATCACCCCCAGGACCAAGTGGCTGCTGCTCAACTACCCTAGCAACCCCACCGGTTCGGCCTGCTCACGCCAGGAAATGGTCGCCATCGCCGAAGTGATGCTGCAATACCCACACGTCTGGATCATGACCGATGACATGTACGAGCACCTGATCTACGACGGGTTCGAATTCTGCACCATTGCCGAAGTGGAGCCGCGCCTGTATGACCGCGTGCTGACGGTCAACGGCGTCTCCAAGGCCTATGCCATGACCGGCTGGCGCATGGGTTACTGCGGCGGCCCCAAGGACCTGATCAAGGCCGTGAGCAACGTCAACACGCAAAACAGCGGGGGCGTCTGCACGCTGACCCAGGCTGCTGCCACGGCAGTGCTCAACGGCCCCCAGCAATTGCTCGGCGAGCGCGCAGCGATCTACCAGGAACGCCGCGACTTCGTGCTCGGCCGCCTGGCCGATATCCAGGGGCTGACCTGCCACAAGCCGGAAGGTGCGTTCTACCTGTTCCCGAACGTGGCCGCCTTTATCGGCCGCACCACAGCCAAGGGCCGCAAGATCAGCAGCGACACCGACTTCTGCATGGCGCTGATGGAAGAACATCACGTCGCGACCGTGCAGGGTGCCGCGTATGGCCTGAGCCCGTTCGTGCGCCTTTCCTATGCCACCAGCCTTGCGACGCTGGAGCAAGGTTGTGATCGCATCGCAGAGTTCTGCGCGACGATGCGCTGATTGCCAGAAAGCAAAATGGGCTGCATTGCAGCCCATTTTTTTTTGCCTATGCCGGCTAGTGATTCAACCGCGCATCTCGATCACGCGGCCAACCCCAGCCAGGTAGCACTCGATCGCTGCGTCGGCGGCAATCGCCTCACGCGGCGACGCTTCGACGAAGCGAATGCGGCTACCAATCGCCGCCTGCCCCAGGCGCCACAAGTCTGCCTCGATCACCCCGGCAACCTTGGGATAACCCCCGGCGGTATTGGCATCGCTCAACTGCACGATCGGCTCGCCACCCGGCGGCACCTGCACCACCCCCGGCACTAAGCCGTAGGAGCGCATCTCGCGGCTTTGCTCTGCCTGGATCGGTTCGCCTGCCAGACGGTAACCGGTACGGTTGCTCTGCGCCGAGATCTTCCAGGACTGCGCCCAGAACCGTGTCAGGTCATTGCCGAACCAGTGCGCCTCCCCCGCAGGGATCGCGCGTAACGCAAGCGCACCGTCAGCTTGCACCGGCAAGGCCTGGGCCATGGCGCAGGACGGTGGGCGAACGCCGAAGCCTTCGGCGCCAATCGACAAGGCGTTGGCTTGCCCGACCGCCAGTTCATCCCCTGCCTGCAACGCCCGGCCTTCGAGGCCACCGAAGCCGCCACGCAGTGCCGTGCTGCGCGAACCCATCAACTGCGGCACATCGATACCACCGGCCACGCACAGATACACCCTGGCGCCTTGGCGCGGATGGCGTATTTCCAGCACCTGCCCGGCCTTGACCGGCAATGCCCACCACGGCAACAACTCCCTGCCATCGAGGGTGGCACGTCCATCGGAGCCGGTCAGGGCGATCACCCCGTCAGCGCTGAAGCGCACCTTCAGCGGGAAGGTTTGCACTTCCACGGCAGCGCTACCAGGGGCGTTGGCCAGCATCAAGTTGCCGGTCCGCAAAGCCAAGCTGTCCATGGCCCCAGCGGTGGCCACGCCAATGTGCCGATGGCCTTCGCGGCCCAGGTCCTGAACGGTGTTCTGCGGGCCGGTAGCGATGACTTCAATCACAATTCGATCCTCTCAGGCAGGAAACAGACGGTATCGCCAGGGGCAAGCAAGGCAGGTTGCGCAGCGCTGGCATCGAACATCACGGTGTCGGCAAAGCCGATCGAGTTCCAGCCGTTCGGCCCATCGAGCACGGCGATGCCCGACTGCATGCCGCCAATGGTGACCATGCCCTTGAGCATATGCAGCGACGGCACCTGCTTGCGCGGCATGTACAAGGCGGGGTCGAGGCCACCCAGGTAGCCGAAGCCAGGTGCACTGGCCACGGCAAACACGCTGTAGCGCGACTGGTGATGACGGCGCACCACTTCTTGGTCGCTGAGCCCGGCGTAGTCACACAGCGCCGGCAGGTCGATGGCGTGCTCGCCGCCGTAATGCACGGCGATCTCGTGGGTGCGCCCGGCTCGATGCAGCGGGTCGGCCGTGCGCCACAGGTGTTGCAGTTGCTCGATGACCGGCGCGGGTTCGGGCGGAATCTGGCGGAACAGCACCAGCAGGTTGGTCATGCCCGGCACAACGCTTTCCACCTCGGGGCGTGCAAGCAGGGCCTGCGACAGCGCCCAGATCCGCCGCTGCGCCTCAAGGGTAAGTTCGCCCGGGGCTTCTAGCAGGTAGGCGCGTGCGCCGATCAGCGAGACGCGGGCCGCCGGTTCGGCAAGGTGAACGGTGAACGGCTCCATCGCTTGCAAGGGTTGGTTCATTGGCAATTCCTGTCACAGGGTGTAAGGGTCAGCGGCGGGCTTGCAGGTCGACCTGCGGCAGGCGCCAGGTCAGCCACATCGCCAGCAGCGCCGCCAGCGCGCAGAGCAGCAGCCCCGCGCCGATGGCCTGGGCCAATGCAGTGCGGGCCAGCGCCAGCCAATCCGCCGGCAGCGAAGCGGCGCCACTCATCAGCACCTGCGGGTCGCGCAGGCGCTCGAATGCCGCAGACTGGCCAGCGGCATCCAGCGCAAGGCGCATGCGCTGGGCGTACAACACATTGACCAGCGAGCCCATCAACGCAGTGCCGACCAGCCCGCCCACCAGGCGCAACGACTGCTGCAAGGCGGTGGCGATGCCCAGGTGCTGGCGTTCAGCGAGGGTCTGGGTGAACACGCTCAGGTTGAGCAAGACGAAGCCAAGCCCCAGCCCGGCCAGCAGGATGAGTGCTGCCAGTGCCGGCATGCGGCTGCCCAGCCCCACCGCCGCCAGCGCAGCGCAGGCGCAGCACAAGCTGGTGAAGCCGGCCAGGGGCAGCCAGTTGGGGTTGGCCAGGCGGGTCATCAGCCGGCTGTTGACCATCGCTCCCAGCGTGATGCTTAGCGCCAGCGGCGTAATCAGCATGCCGGCCTGCTCCGGCGAAAAACCGTACCCGCCTTGCAGCAGCAGCGGCAGGTAGAACAGCAAGGTGAACATCACCCCGCCTGCCAGCAACGCCAGGGTGAACAACAGGCGCATGCTGCGCTGGGTGAACAGTGCCCCAGGCAACAATGGCGCGCTGCAGCGGCGCTCCTGGTAGATCAGTGCCAGCAATGCCAGCAGTGACGACAGGCCAAGCCCCACGCTCACGCCCTGGGCGCTGCGCCCCAGGCCCTCGACAAAAAGTTGCAGCCCGCCAAGGGCCAGCACGATCAGGGCCGCACCCAGCCAGTCCAGACGGGCGGGCACATGCACCTGCGGTCGGTACCACGGCAGGTAGCGCCAGGCGAAGAACAACGCCAGCAGCCCTAGCGGCAGGTTAAGCCAGAACACCGAACGCCAGCCAAACTGGCCAGTCAGGTAACCGCCCAGGCCTGGGCCAATGGCATTGACCACGCTGAACATGGCACTCAGCAACAACTGCCAGCGCAGGCGTTGCCGGGTGTTGGGAAACAACTCCGGTACGCAGGCGAACGCGGTGCCGACCAGCATGCCGCCACCAAAACCTTGCAGCACCCGCCCGGCCACCAGCCAGGGCATGCTCTGGGCCAGCGCGCAGGTCAGCGACGCGAGCATGAAAATTACCGTGGCCACCAGCACGAACGGCTTGCGCCCGTAATAGTCGCCCAGGCGCCCAAACACCGGGATGGTGACGATGGACGACAGCAGGTAGCCCGTGGCCACCCAGGCGTACAGGTCAAAGCCATGCAACTGCGCGACAATGCTCGGCAGCGCGTTGCCGATCACTGTCTGATCCAGTGCCGAAAGCATCAGCACCAGCGAAATACCCAGCATGGCCAACAAGGCCTGGCGGAAGCTCAATGCAGCGGGTTGGGCGGTCATCTGGGCACTCACGGGGTGGACGGGAAGGCTGTGTGTCAAGGTAAAGGCGCAGGCCAGGTGTGACCAAGACGACTTCGCTCTGTACGAATAAGCCCGACTTATGACCCCGCACCAGATTGGCGCAGGCGCACGCTTGGAGTGCCGATGCGCGCCCCTCGCCGCCAGCGAAACTCCGGTCATAGGCTGTACTTATGGCCCCGCGTGCATTTGGCGCGGTGTTTGCAAAGCTAGGCCTACACTGATTGACCGAGCACCCGCCAATGAACCTGCGCCGCCTCAAGTACTTCGTGAAGATTGTCGATATCGGCAGCATGACCCAAGCCGCCGATGTGCTGCACATCGCCCAGCCGGCGCTGAGCCAGCAGTTGGTGACGCTGGAGGCAGAAATGCAGCAGCAGTTGCTGATCCGCACCAAGCGTGGGGTAACTCCTACCGAGGCCGGCAAAGTGCTCTACGCCCACGCCCAGTTGATCCTGCGCCAATGCGACCAGGCGTTGAGCGATGTCACTTCCAGCAGCCAGGCGCTGACCGGTAGCGTGTCGGTGGGCCTGGCCCCCGGCACGGCCGCGTCGAGCCTGGCGGTGCCCTTGCTCAAGCGGGTCCGCGAGCTTCACCCTGGCATCACCCTCTACCTGAACGAAAACTACGGCGTCACCCTCAGCGAGCTGATCATGAGCGGGCGCATGGACATGGCTGTGCTTTACGGCGGGCGCGAAATCCACGGGTTGAACTTCATCCCGCTGCTGCGCGAGATACTGTACCTGGTCAGCGCCGACGATGAACTGGCCAACCGTGCTCAACTTCCGCTGGCACGTGTTGCCCAGATGGATCTGCTGTTGCCACGGCAATACAATGTAGTGCGCCGGCTGGTGGACGAGGCCTTCGCCCGCCTGGCACTGGCCCCCAGAGTAATCGCCGAGGTGGAGTCGGCCAGTACCCTGCGCAGCGCCGTGGCCGACCGTTTTGCAGCGACCATTCTGCCGGAATCGGCGGCGCGGGCAGTGGGTACCCAGAGCGGCGTGCATTTGAGCCGTATCGTCGAACCGATGATCGAGGCGCCACTGACACTGTGCCTGTCCGCGCACCTACCCTTGTCGGTGCCGGCACAGGCAGTAAAGGCCATTTTGTTGGAACTGGTGGCGCAGATGCGCGGGACGCTCTCTTCGGCGGCGTAGGGGCAGGCTCCTGCAGCTGCAGCAGGCCCTGTTAACGCCGGGGGCTTTTGTGCGTTTGCCGGTCATGAGAGGCAATGAAAACCCAGACGACCTGACGCGAACTCGTGATGACGTCTCTGGAAATCTCAGCTCTCGAGGAGCGGCACACGGGCTTCTCAGGATGGCGCACAAAGCCTGAGCCCGAGCCCACGATGGGTATGAATGCGTACATTACAGCCAAGGGCGAGGAGGACCTTGCGCAGATAGTTGAGCTGTACTTCCAGTATCTTTGTTCCAGGATCGAAGTGAACACCCCATACGGCACCCAACAATTCGGATCTCGACACTATTAGCTCACGGTTCCGCATCAACGTCTCCAACAGCCTGCATGATGTGGCTTTGATGATCGCGGATTGCGGCCGCACCTCAGCTCACGACGTGAGCGATCCAGTTCCAGTTCCAGTTCAGCAAACGTGACATGACCGTTATCAGTGGGAATTCTGTTCAATATGGGTGGTGCTCGAAGGGCGACAGGTCATCGACCTGCCGCCTGAGGTGGAGGTTACCTGGTTACATCCGGCAGCGCGTAGGCAATCACATAGTCGCCACGGTTTTCGTTCGAACCTGTACGGGTAGCACCGCCCACGGTCACCGCGCAAATGAAAGCAGCGGCAAGTTGGTCGGGGCTTCGAAGATCTCCAGCATTTGCGATCTCTCTCTCTGAATATCAGAAAGCTGCCAGTCACCCTGAGGCTCAACCGACCAGGCTACATCCGTGACACATTTTCTGTCGACACCAGACGCAACCTTTCCACCAACCGTCAACTGATGCGCTGGCGCTGGTGGTAAGCTTATCTGCCCCACCGACATCTGGGACGCCCCCTCCAACCTAATGGTCAGTGATGAGCTCGCCGCTTTGGTATGCCCTTGCGTCCAGAGGTCTAATCGATTGGCCCAATCCTGCATCATCGTACGGCGTTGCTCGACGTACTCCGCATGGTTATACGCCGAACTCACCTTGTCAGGATCAGCATGTGAAAGCTGCGCGTCGATCCAGATTTTCGGGTAACCGATTTCGTTCAGTGCCGTTGAGATCGTCGCCCTCATGCCATGCCCGGTCAGTCGGTCAGCAAAGCCCATACGTCGCAACGCACTGTTCAGCGTGTTCTCGCTGATGCGTTTACTCAGATCACTTCGATGAGCGAGCAAGTGCCGTTGTGCCGGGACCACCTGATCCAGCAACAGCCGCACGACTTCGGCCGCCTGGATAGACAGTGGAACGATGTAGGGCGGCACCTTGGCGGTTTGACGCCGCGTTTTGCGCATCTTGAGCTGGA
The DNA here is from genome assembly GCF_052044625.1 of Pseudomonas sp. 22515. Taxonomy (NCBI): domain Bacteria; kingdom Pseudomonadati; phylum Pseudomonadota; class Gammaproteobacteria; order Pseudomonadales; family Pseudomonadaceae; genus Pseudomonas; species Pseudomonas sp. 22515. The sequence goes on along the minus strand of NZ_JBQENN010000002.1, from coordinate 104,535 downwards.
GCTGCTTGACCACTTCAGGCGGGATAATCCAAAGCCGGCGCTCCAGATCGAACTGATCGGGAGTCGCCAGACGCAACTCACCAGTGCGGACTCCGGTAAGCAATAATAGGCGTATACCGAGCTGCGTCTGTTGCGAGCCGCGGAACGCACGCAGCTTACCCAGGAAGTGTGGAAGCTCCTCCATGCGCAGGAAGGGATTGTGCTCCACCGGCGGCTTGGGCACCGCCACCACATCGAGATCTGCGGCAGGATTGTGCTCAAGGCCCGCTATGCGTACGAGCGCATAACGGAACAACTGATTAAGCCAGGTCCGGCACTTCTCCGCAGTAGTGAAGGCCTTCCTACATTCGATACGGCCGAGCAGATCCATGAGCACATGCCGGTTGATCTCATGGATCGATTGTTCGCCGATGTAAGGCTGAATGTCTTTGGCGAAAATGCGCAAGATCTGCGACAGCGTGCTCTGCCGGCCTTCTTTCAGGCTGAGCCGGCGAAAGGCAATCCACTGATTGAACACTGCGTCGAAGGTCTGATCAGTGGAAAGGCGCACCGCGAGTCGCTGCTGCTTGCGCTGCTCGCTGGGATTAGTGCCTTGAGCAAGCAGTGTGCGCGCTTCATCCCGCCGTATCCGCGCATCACGCAGGCCCACCTGCGGATAGCTGCCGAACGACATACGCTTCTGCCTGCCTTCCCAGTAGAAACGAAAATGCCAGAGCTTTGCGCCCTGGGCGGTGACGTGCAGAATCAGTCCATCACTGTCGGCGAGCGTATAGTCCTTGCCGGTGACTCGGGCATGCCGAATCGTCATTTCCGAAAGAGCCATGGTGACCTCCTGAAGCTGCTGGAAGCCAAATGCTCATCTCGTCACCGATCCTGCTCCATCGAAAAACCGAATTGGGGTCTATCCCATTCTGGCCTCAAATCTGGCCTTAAAATGCCCGGCTACTACCGGTTTTCGGTGATTTTCGCTGGAACGAAAAAAGGCCCCGAAGGGCCTTTTTTCAACGACTTACAGACTTCGACTGAAACCTGTAGATCTTTATTTGGAGCGGGAAACGAGACTCGAACTCGCGACCCCGACCTTGGCAAGGTCGTGCTCTACCAACTGAGCTATTCCCGCGTCGTGATGGGTGCCATTCTAGCGATTTCTAAAACAGCGTCAACCCCTTGATTCAAAAAACTTTTATTTTTTTTCCGAGCCTTCGCGCAGGTGCGGCCAGGCGGCCAGCAGGTAGTGCACCATCGACCACAGCGTCAGCCCCGCTGCCACCAGCAGCAGCCCGTAGCCCAGGATCACCCAGAAGGTCACCGCCGGTGGGTTGCCCAGCAGGATCACCAGCGCCAGCATCTGCGCCGCAGTCTTCCACTTACCGAGGTTGGACACCGCCACATGCGCCCGCGCGCCTAGCTCAGCCATCCACTCGCGCAGCGCAGACACCACGATCTCGCGGCCGATGATGACCGCGGCGGGCAGGGTCAGCCAGAAGTTGGCGTGGGTCTGCACCAGCAGCACCAAGGCCACTGCCACCATCAGCTTGTCGGCCACCGGGTCGAGGAAGGCGCCGAACGGCGTGCTCTGCTGCAGTCGACGCGCCAGGTAGCCGTCCAGCCAATCGGTGGCGGCGGCAACGGCGAATACACTGCTGGCGGCCATGTAACTCCACTGATAGGGCATGTAGAACAGCAGAATGAAGCACGGAATGAGCAGGACGCGTAGAACGGTGAGCAGGTTTGGAATATTCATCGGTACGACTGGCTGCAAGTTGAGCCCGGCATTCTACTCGCTATGCAGGCTGGCATAAATCGACTCGGCAAGCTTTTTACTGATGCCGGGGGCTTTGGCGATTTCATCGATACTGGCGCGGTTGAGCTCCTGCAGGCCGCCGAAATGTTTCAGCAGGTCGCGGCGGCGCTTGGGCCCTACCCCGGCCACATCTTCAAGGCTGGAGACTCGACGGGCCTTGCCACGGCGGGCGCGGTGGCCGGTGATAGCGAAGCGGTGGGCTTCGTCGCGGATCTGTTGGATCAGGTGCAACGCCGATGAATCGCCCTTGAGGGTGAATTCGTGATGCACATCGTTCAGGTACAGGGTTTCGAAACCCGCCTTGCGTGTGACGCCCTTGGCCACACCCAACAGGGTCAGGTCGGTGAAGCCCAGCGCCTGCATCACATCGCGGGCCATGTTCAGCTGGCCCTTGCCGCCGTCCACCAGCAGCACGTCGGGCAGCTTGCCCTCGCCGTCCTTGATGCGCCCATAGCGACGGGTCAGGGCCTGATGCATGGCTGCGTAATCGTCACCTGCAGTGACACCTTCGATGTTGAAGCGGCGGTAGTCGGACTTGATCGGCCCTTCGGGGCCGAACACCACGCAACTGGCCACGGTCGCTTCACCACTGGAGTGGCTGATGTCGTAGCATTCCAGGCGTTGCGGCACTTCATCCAGGCCCAGCACTTCGGCCAGGGCTTCGAAGCGCGCAGCCATGTGCTGGCGGTTGGCCAGGCGGGCATTCAGCGCCTGCTCGGCATTGGTCACGGCCAGTTGCTGCCAGCGGGCGCGGGTGCCGCGCACCCGGTGGCTGATGGTCAGTTCGCGGCCACGCAGCGTGTGCAGCGCTTCGGTGATGGCGTTGAAGTCTTCGTGAACAACGTTGACGATCAACTCACCGGGCAGCTCGCGCTCTGCGTTGCCCAGATAGTACTGGGACAGGAATGCGGCCATGACCTCGGCCACCTCCTCCTCGATGCCCACCTGCGGGAAGAAGTTCTTGCTGCCCAGTACTCGCCCGCCGCGCACGCTGATCAGGTGCACACAGGCACCACCCGGGTTGACGAAGGCGGCGATGACGTCGACATCGCCGCTGCCGCCCTCGATGTACTGCTGGTCCTGCACGCGGCGCAACAAGGCGATCTGGTCGCGCAGCTCGGCGGCTTTTTCGAAATCGAGGGCCATGGCGGCCTTCTCCATCTCGGCGTTCAACTCATTGCCCAGTTGCTGGCTACGCCCTTCCAGAAACATCACCGAATGGCGCACGTCTTCTGCGTATTCCTCGGCAGTCACCAGGTCGGTGCAGGGCCCTTTGCAGCGCTTTATCTGGTACTGCAGGCATGGCCGGGTGCGGTTGGCGTAGTAGCTGTCTTCGCACTGACGCACAGAAAAGGCCTTTTGCAGCAGGCTGAGGCTTTCGCGAATGGCCCCGGCGCTGGGGTACGGGCCAAAGTAACGGCCCTTGGCCTTTTTCGCCCCACGGTGAATGCCCAGGCGCGGGAACTCGCCATCGGACAGAAACACGTAGGGGTAGGACTTATCGTCGCGCAGCAGGATGTTGTAAGGCGGCCGCCACTCCTTGATCAGGTTCTGCTCCAGCAGCAACGCCTCGGTTTCGTTGGCGGTGATGGTGGTTTCAACCTGGGCGATGCGCGCAACCAGCGCGGCGGTCTTGGGCGCAAGGCCAGCCTTGCGGAAATAGCTGGCCAGGCGTTTCTTCAGGTTCTTGGCCTTGCCCACGTAAAGCAGCCGGGCTTCGCCGTCGAACATCCGGTAAACGCCCGGGCGACCGCTGCAGGTCGCCAGGAATGCGCTGGCATCAAAGACTTGGGACATGAGGTTTTACAGGCTTGCGTCAACCATACCGTGGCGAACGGCCAGCAAGGTCAATTCGACGTCGCTGGTGACCGAGAGTTTTTCAAAGATCCGATAACGGTAAGTATTGACGGTCTTGGGCGAGAGGCACAACTTGTCGGAGATGATCTGCACTTTCTGGCAGCCGACAATCATCAGGGCAATCTGGATTTCCCGCTCGGACAGCGCGTCGAACGGCGAGCCCTGCGGCTGGAACGGTTTCAGCGCCAACTGCTGGGCGATCTGTGGGCTGATATAGCGCTGGCCGGCAAAGGCCAGACGAATGGCCTGAACCATTTCGTCAAGGCCTGCACCCTTGGTCAGGTAGCCGGCAGCGCCGGCCTGCAACAAGCGTGTGGGGAACGGGTCCTCCTCGCACACCGTCACCGCCACTACCTTGATGTCAGGGTGGCTGCGCAGCAGCTTGCGGGTGGCCTCCAGGCCGCCGATGCCGGGCATTTTCACATCCATCAGCACAACGTCCGGTTTCAGCTCCCGGGCCAGTTTCAGCGCCGACTCGCCGGAATCTCCCTCACCCACCACCTGCAGGCCGTCGATGTCGGCCAACATGCGTGTAATACCGGTTCGTACCAGATCGTGATCATCGACCACTAAGACCCTAATCAAGCACACACCTCGTCAGCAGGGCGATTGGATCCCGCCACCTTAACAAAATTTTTCACGGTGGGCCTAACGCATTGCTTCCGTCAGAAACGACTGACGTTGGACTGTGAGAGGCCTCACTATTTGCCGGGGCGTGGCGTCGTTGGCCAACCGCCCCAAAAGGTGCAAGAGCGCGGCCTGATCTTCCGACCGCAATTTCCGAAAAGCCCCCAGCAAACCGGACTCATCCGTGTTCAAACCTTCGAGCGCTGCCGGGGTGCGCAGGCCGCTGAGGACATACAACGCATCGACGCCCCGGGTCGCCAATGCCGCCAGGTAATCTAGCCGCGGCGTGCGCTCACCGCTTTCGTACTTACCCTGAGCGTTGGGCTCGACCCCACCGATATCGCCAAATACACGCTGGGTCATACCCAGCCGCTCACGCTCTTCCCGCAGCCGTGGACCGATTCCGTTCATAGGGGCTTCTCCTTTTCCCTTATCCTCTCAAGTACCGCCTGCCCGCCTGCAGGCAGCCGTAAAGGTGCGGATCCACTATGCCCATGCTCTGCGGTCGCGACAAGCCATCATTTAGCTACTACGTTGATATCCCGCTGCATCCGCACAAAGCATTCGTCTTCACCCATTTCGATGAAGCCATGGCGCTGGTACAGCAGGCGGGCCGGGTTGCTGCGGAACACCATCAGCCGCAACAGGGGAAGGCGCCGCTGCCTGGCCCACAGCGCCAGTTCTTCCAGCACCCAGCTACCGACCCCTCGCCCACGGTACTCAGGCAACAGGTGCAACTCGCGGATGAACAGCGCCTGGCGGTCCTGGCTGAGGCTGCAAAAACCCAACAGCGTGTCGCCTTCGATCACCAGCCACTGCTCGCGCCAGCCCCAGGCCGCGTCGAAGGCGTCCTCGATCCACAGCAGGTCGAATTCACGGTAGTAGGGCAACATGGCGCGGCGCGTAAGGTTGCGGGCGAAGGTGCAGTGGATGTCTTGGGCGGGAATCAACTGTAAGGGCATCGCATCGCGCTCATTGGGCATAACACACTGGCGAACTGCCAGGGCCACACCTGTCCAGTTCGTTTTCCAACCAGTCGGCCAGCACCCGGGCATTGTTGTGCTCGCTGTCCTTGCCGGCATAAAGCAATGTCAGCGTCCCCTTCCTGGCCATGTCCAGCAGCGGATACCAGTGTTCGGGGTGGGCCGCCAGCGCTTGCTGGTAACGCTGGGTAAAACCGGCGAAATCTACGTCTCCCTGGTGGAACGCCTTACGCAATTCGTTCGAAGGTGCCACTTCGCGCAACCACTGCCCATGGAGGTCTTCCTTGCGTTTGTTGCGCGGCCACAGGCGGTCGACCAGTACACGCTGGCCATCTTCATCCTCAACCGCATCATAGACACGTTTGCAGCGAATCATGGGCGTCTCCTGCCATTACCGTCCGTCTTGAGCCTAGATAATTCATTGATCGAGGTCACGGCCGGGTTACGAATTGTTTCTATGCTCAAGGCCTTCGGCACTTTCGCCCAACGCCAACCGGAGCCCCCATGGCAACCCCGTCAGTGGCCAGCGGCCCACTACTGGCCAAACACGACGCTCGCCCGCAGCTCTCCCACAAACCTGGGCGTGCCACCTTAACGTTGTTCTTCAGCCTGCTGCTGGCGGGTATCGCCTACACCGCCTGGAGCCTCAAGCAGGATGTGACCGCAAGCGGTACGGTCATCACCACGGCCACACCGTTCCTTCTGCTGGGCCTGGCGCTGGTGATTGCCCTGGGCTTCGAGTTCGTCAACGGCTTCCACGACACCGCCAACGCGGTAGCCACCGTGATATACACCCATTCATTGCCGGCGCCGGTCGCGGTGGTGTGGTCTGGGCTGTGCAATTTCCTGGGCGTGCTTTTTTCCAGTGGCGCGGTGGCCTTCGGCATCATCGCCTTGCTACCGGTAGAACTGATTCTACAGGTGGGTTCTTCGGCCGGCTTCGCCATGGTCTTCGCCCTGCTGCTGGCGGCGATCATCTGGAACCTTGGCACTTGGTGGCTGGGCCTGCCGGCATCGTCCTCGCACACCCTGATTGGCTCGATCATCGGCGTGGGCGTGGCCAATGCGCTGATGCATGGGCGTGACGGCACCAGCGGCGTGGACTGGGCCCAGGCCAGCAAGGTGGGTTATGCCCTGCTGTTCTCACCGCTGATCGGTTTTGCTTGTGCAGCCCTGCTGCTGCTGGCCCTGCGCGCGCTGGTCAAACGCAAGGCGCTTTACCAGGCACCGGAAGGCCAAACACCGCCACCGTGGTGGATCCGCAGCCTACTGATTCTGACCTGCACCGGGGTCTCTTTTGCCCACGGCTCCAACGATGGCCAGAAAGGCATGGGGCTGATCATGCTGATTCTGGTCGGCACCCTGCCGATGGCCTATGCGCTGAACAAGACCATGCCCAACGCGCAGGCCCTGCAGTTTTCCGCCGTCGCCGAGGTGACCCGCCAGGCACTGGTACGCAGCAACCCGCAAGCGGCCCCGGATGACCCGCGCCAGGTGCTTACCCTGTTCATTGCCCAGCCCAAGGCCAGCCCGCACCTGGTACCGGCATTGGCGGCGCTGACCGGGATGATCGGCGAAGAGGTCAAAGGCTATGGCTCGCTCAAACGCGTACCGGCTGAAGCCATGGCCAACGTGCGCAACGACATGTACCTGACCAGTGAAGCCATCCGCCTCATGGAGAAAAACCACCTGGTGACATTCGATGCCGACACCCGCAGCCAAGTGCTGTTGTTCAAGGCCCAGCTGGACGACGCCACCCGCTATATTCCGTTGTGGGTGAAGGTGGCTGTAGCCATCGCGCTCGGGCTGGGGACCATGGTTGGCTGGCGGCGTATTGTGGTCACCGTTGGCGAGAAGATCGGCAAGACCCACCTCAGCTATGCCCAAGGCGCATCGGCTGAAGTGGTGGCGATGTGCACCATTGGCGCGGCGGATATGTTCGGGTTGCCGGTGTCGACCACGCATGTGCTGAGTTCGGGGGTGGCCGGCGCCATGGTCGCCAATGGGTCGGGGATTCAGAAACGCACGTTGTTCAATCTGCTGATGGCCTGGGTACTGACCCTGCCAGCGGCAATGCTGTTGGCTGGCAGCCTGTACTGGCTGCTGAACCACATCTTCTGAACCCGTACGCCGCCTTCTGTAGGAGCGGGTTTACCCGCGAATACGGTAGCGGCGGCAACGGTGAACGGCGGGTGGAGATTGGCCAGCAGGCCCGGCCCTTTCGCGGGCGAACCCGCGCCTACGGGCGACCGCGCAGGCCTTTCAACGTTTGCACAAGGCAGTTGTCCCTACACAGGTTGATCAGCCCGGGATTTTCAGGCCACGCTGCACGGCTGGCCGTTCGAGGAAATTCGCCAGCACGCGCTGCACTTCCCTGAACTGGTCGAAGCCCACCAGGTCACGGGCGTTGTAGCGCTCCACCAGGTTGCGCACCCAAGGGAAGATGGCGATGTCGGCAATGCTGTATTCCTCAGCCATCCACTGCCGACCTTTCAAATGCCGATCCAGCACGCCCAGCAGCCGCTTGGACTCGTTGACATAGCGGTCGCGCGGGCGCTTGTCCTCATATTCCTTGCCCGCAAAGAAATGGAAGAACCCGACCTGGCCGAACATCGGCCCGATGCCGCCCATCTGGAACATCAGCCACTGCAGGGTCTGGTAGCGCTGGGCGGGGTCCTGGCTGAGCAGCTGACCGCTCTTCTCCGCCAGGTACTGCAAGATCGCCCCCGACTCGAACAGCGGCAGCGGCTGACCGCCCGGCCCGTTCGGGTCGAGGATGGCGGGGATCTTGTTGTTCGCGCTGAGCGAGATGAACTCGGGGCTCAATTGGTCATCGTTGTCGAAGCTGACCTTGTGCGCCTCGTAAGCCAAGCCGATCTCTTCGAGCATGATCGACACCTTCACCCCGTTGGGCGTCGGCAGCGAGTACAACTGCAGGCGTTCGGGATGTTTGGCGGGCCATTTGCGGGTAATGGGGAAAGCACTGAGTTCGGTCATGATCAACCTTGCCAAGGGAATGAGCCTGTCACTCTAGAGACATCCCCAGCCGCTGACCATCACCGACCACTCATCAGCGTTGGCAGCTCAGGCCTGGCCGTGGGCCTTGAGCTTGAGCTTTTCGGTATCGACGCGGACAAACACGGAGTCGGCCGTCACCGTCAGTACATCCTCTGCCCAGACTTCGCAGATGACCCGGCTCTTGCGCCCCACTTCGCCTTCGACACGCGCCTTGAGCAACAGCTCGACACCCATCGGCGTAGGTTTCAGGTAGGTCAGGTTGAGCGTGCCGGTAACGCAGTCGATACGCGGCAGGCTGCCCGGTTCTCGGCCTTCGTTACGGTAGTGGTAGGCCATCGCCGTCCAGTTGGAGTGGCAGTCGACCAGCATCGCCAGCAGGCCACCGTAAACCAGGCCAGGCCAGCCAATGAAGGTGCTGTCGGGCGAGTGCCGGCACACCAGGTGAACACCGTCGGCGTCCCAGTGGCTTTGCAGGTGCAGGCCGCTGGGGTGGGAACAGCCGCAGCCATAGCAAGTACCCTCAGGGGCCGCGAGGGCTTGAAGGGAAAGTGTGTGATCAGTCATACGCTTCCTGTGCTTGTTGGAATGGGGGCGCGCAACGCCCCCATTAAAGCAGAAACATCAGACCGTCTGGGCAACCATCTTCGCACGCCGCTGGGTCAGCGAAACCAGCAGGATGAACGCGGTCACCCCGGCAGTCATCAGCGTCTCATAGCGGTAGGCATCGCTGAACAGCATGTAGCCCAGCACCATGACGATGGTGCCGATCACCAGCCAGGTCAGCCATGGGAACAGCCACATCTTCAGTTCCAGCGGGCGCCCTTCACGCTCGGCACGGGCACGCATGCGCAGCTGCGACACGGCAATGACCAGGTACACCAGCAAAGCGATGGCGCCAGTGGTCGACAGCAGGAAGCCAAACACCTTGCCCGGGAACACATAGTTGACGAGGCAGCCAGCGAAACCCGCCAGGGTCGAGAAGATCACTGCCACGGTCGGCACGCCGGAACCGGAGATGCGCTTGGTCACGCTCAGCGCCTGGCCACGCGCGCCAAGCGAATAGAGCATGCGCGACGCCGTGTACAGCCCCGAGTTCATGCAACTTGTCACCGCCACCAGCACCACCAGGTCAACCAGCAACTTGGCGCCCGGCACGTTCAGCACTTCCAGTACACGCTGGAACGACCCTACGGCTTTCAGCCCGGGGTCGTTCCAGGCCACCAGCGACACCACCAGGAAGATCGACGCCAGGTAGAAAATGGCGATGCGGTACACCACCAGGTTGGTGGCGCGGCGAATCTTGTCTTTCGGGTTGGCGGTTTCGTCCGCCGCGATGGTGACGATTTCGGCACCGAAGAACGAGAAGATGGTGATCAGCACGCCCCCAAGCACCGTCCCGAACCCATTGGGCATGAAACCACCGCTGTCCCACAGCCGGCTGACCCCGGAGACCTCGGCCAGCGGCCAGAAACCGAACACCGCCAAGGTGCACACCCCGATGAAGCCAATGATCGCGACCACCTTGACCAACGCGAACCAGTACTCGAAAGCACCGAAGTTCTTCACGCTGACCAGGTTGGTGCCCGACAGCACCAGCATGATCAGGAAGGCGAACAGCCAGGACGGCACGCCAGGGAAGTAGGCATGCAGGATGTCAGCACCGGCAATGGCTTCCACCGGAATGATCAACACCCAGAACCACCAGTACAGCCAGCCAATGGTAAAGCCCGCCCAAGGCCCGATGGCCTCCGAGGCGTAGGTGGAAAAAGAGCCGCTGTTGGGGTTTGCGATGGCCATTTCACCCAGCATGCGCATCACCAGCAAGACCAGCAGGCCAGTCATGGCGTAGGAGATGAGGATGGCCGGGCCGGCGGTGGCAATGGCGTTGGAGGACCCGATGAACAGCCCGGCGCCGATGATGCCGGCAATGGAGATCATGGAAACCTGACGGGAAGTCAGGCCGTGCTGCAGTGAGCGCTGTTTCTTGTTGTCTTGCGAAGCCATGGAGAACCCTCGAATGGGTCGGCCGCAGCAAAGCGGCTGAAGGTCTGAGCAGAATTCTTATAAATTTCTGATGTGTGTTGTTGTTGTTTTTTGCAGATGACCGAAGCGGGTATTGACCTCCTCTTCGCATGACCGGTTGTAATCGTTGATCCAGGTCAGTATTAATCTATAGGCCGGGGTCAACAAACGACCTTTTCGAACCACATAATTCCTTTATGGAATGAACTCCTTCTTTTTTTGCTCGGTATTTGCCCGTCATGTCCAAACGCCTGATGCCTTCGACCACCGCCCTTCAGTGCTTCGAAGCGGCCGCTCGCCACCTCAGCTTCACCCGCGCGGCCCAGGAACTGCACCTGACCCAGAGCGCCGTCAGCAAGCAGGTCGCGCAGCTTGAAGACATGCTCTCGCACTCGCTGTTCCAGCGCATTCGCCGGCGCCTGCACCTGACCCCGGCCGGCGCGCTGTACCTCACCGAAGTGAACAAGATCCTCACCCAGATCGACATATCCAGCCGCTATATCCTCAGCTACGGCGACGAAACCGAAGTGCTGCGCATCGCCACCCAGCCGACCTTCGGCGCGCGCTGGCTGGTGCCCCGGCTCAAGGGTTTTGGTGACCGCTACCCACGCATTCACCTGGATGTGCGCAACGAGCTGGAGCCATTCGACCTGGTACAGGCCAAGGCTGACGTCGCCTTTTTCTTCGGCCAGGGCACCTGGCCCGGGGCGACCTGCATCGAGTTGTTCAGCGAAGAAGTGGTGCCGGTGTGCAGCCCGCAGCTGCTGGCCAGCCACCGTTTCGACAGCGCCCAGGCATTGACTGAGCACCGCCTGTTGCAATGCGTGTCGCGGCCGGAGGCCTGGCATGAGTGGTTCCTGGGGCTTGGGTTGCATAGCCAGAACAGCTACCACGGGCCGCGCTTCGACACGTTCTACCTGTGTATCCGCGCGGCCATCTCCGGCTGCGGCATAGCCCTGATTCCCCGCTATCTGGTGGCCGAAGAGCTGAGCGAAGGCAAGCTGGTGGTGGCCTGGGACCACCCTGTGGCAAGCAACGGGAGGCACTTCATTGCGCATGCCGAGCATGCGGCCGAAGTGCCCAAGATCAGGGCCTTCGTGCAGTGGATCCGGGAGCGGGTGGCTGAAGGCGATTGATTTGACCTGCCCTGGCCTCTGGTAGGAGCGGGCTTGCCCGCGAAGAGGCCGGCACAGCCAACCCAAAAAACCGGCCAGATCACGAATCCATGGAATGATCGCAATCGAATAATTCGTTTGCGGAATAACCCGCCGACACGCTTGGATAATAAGAAACTCGAACAAGGTCCGCGTGCCCCCATGAACCAGGAAAGTATCAGCCAATCCATTGCCATCGTTCACCCGATCACACTTTCCCATGGCCGTAATGCCGAAGTCTGGGACACTGACGGCAAACGTTACATCGACTTCGTCGGCGGTATCGGCGTGCTCAACCTGGGCCACTGCAACCCCGCTGTAGTCGAGGCCATCCAGGCTCAGGCCACCCGCCTGACCCACTACGCCTTCAACGCGGCCCCTCACGGCCCGTACCTGGCCCTGATGGAGCAACTGAGCCAGTTTGTGCCAGTCAGCTACCCACTGGCCGGCATGCTCACCAACAGCGGCGCGGAAGCGGCGGAAAACGCCCTGAAAGTGGCCCGCGGCGCCACCGGCAAACGCGCCATCATCGCGTTCGACGGCGGCTTCCATGGCCGCACCCTGGCCACCCTGAACCTCAATGGCAAGGTCGCCCCCTACAAGCAGCGGGTCGGCGAACTGCCCGGGCCGGTGTACCACCTGCCCTACCCGGGCGCGGATACCGGGGTTACCTGCGAACAGGCACTCAAGGCCATGGATCGCCTGTTCAGCGTCGAGCTGGCCGTGGAGGACGTCGCGGCGTTCATCTTCGAGCCGGTGCAGGGTGAAGGCGGCTTCCTTGCCCTGGACCCGGCCTTCGCCCAGGCCCTGCGCCGCTTCTGCGACGAGCGTGGCATCCTGATCATCATCGACGAGATCCAGTCGGGCTTCGGCCGCACCGGCCAGCGCTTCGCGTTTCCGCGCCTGGGTATCGAGCCCGACCTGCTGCTGCTGGCCAAGAGCATCGCTGGCGGTATGCCGCTGGGTGCAGTGGTCGGGCGCAAGGAATTGATGGCGGCGCTGCCCAAGGGCGGCCTGGGTGGCACCTATTCAGGCAACCCGATTGCCTGTGCGGCGGCCTTGGCCAGCCTGGCGCAGATGACCGACGAAAACCTAGCAACCTGGGGTGAACGGCAGGAACAGGCCATCGTCAGCCGTTATGAGCGCTGGAAGGCTTCGGGCCTGAGCCCGTACATCGGCCGCCTGACCGGCGTGGGCGCCATGCGAGGGATCGAGTTCGCCAATACCGATGGCAGCCCGGCACCGGCACAACTGGCCAAGGTGATGGAAGCGGCCCGCGCCAAGGGCCTGCTGCTGATGCCCAGCGGCAAGGCGCGGCACATCATTCGCCTGCTGGCACCGCTGACCATCGAGGCCGAGGTACTCGAGGAAGGGCTGGATATCCTCGAGCAGTGCCTGGCAGAACTGAACTGAGGCTTACAGGCCGAGTTCTTCCGGGGTAAGCATGTCGGACTCGAAGGCGATCCAGCCGCCTTCCAGTTCGGCATGGCCGTTGACGATCGGGCCGTAATAGGTCAGGCCGTTCTCCAGGGTCACGCAAATGTGCGTGGCCGGTTTCTCAGGGGCCGCGAGCGTACCGACGAAATGCACCTTCTTCAGGGTTTCGGTCACCGCTTCCAGGCCCACGCGCATCTTGGGGTTTTCCGAAGCCTCGGTATCTCCGCCACGGTCTTCAGCGCTGATGGTCACGGTGGCGATGTACGGGTACTTGATGCTCAAACGGGGTTACCTCGGTGGGTGTATAGGCGTACGGGCGCGTAGAGTACGGCAGGCCGTCTCTGTTGTCTCTACTGGCCTCTTCGCGGGCACGCCCGCTCCCACAGGGATCGCATGTTGCTTGGGGTATGCAGGGCACCTGTGCGGGGCGGGTCTGCCTGGGAAGAGCCGGGCCTGCAACAGGTGATCTGAATGCCCCGATCTGTTAGGGTGCCCGCCGATGCACGCCACACCACACGAGGATCCCGAGTGAGCGCCGAAGAACCCCTGATCGCCGACCTGTTCGAAGTCGACAAACGCCTGTCCCTCAAGCCCGTCGTGGACTTCAACAGCTACCTGCGCAATGCCTTCGGCGAGGGCCCATGCCGCTGCCACCGCTGCGTAGAAGGCGCCGACCAAAGCACCTACAGCCACGCGCACAACTTCACCTTCGAAGGCCGCCAGTGGCACCGCCGGTTCGCCACCACCGCCGGCAGCGACGTCGCCCAGGTGTTGAAAAAAGCCTGGCTGTCGTACACCAAGGCTGATCTCAACCTGGTCGGCGCGCTGGACCTGACCACCCTCAAGACCTTCACCGAGGCCGCCCTGCACACGCGCCTGCTGGCCTTGCTGCCGGCCAGCGGCCTGGCCCGTGAAGTAGATGGCCAGTGGATGCTGCAAGCCCAGGCCGACTGACGGCCCGGTGGCAGGGCAGGATTCCACCGGTCTGCTAACTTGGTGGAATCCGTCCACCCACAGGTAGTCCGCCATGGCCCGCACAACGCCCATCGAGCTGTACCGCAATATCGGCATCGTCGCCCACGTGGATGCCGGCAAGACCACGACCACCGAGCGGATCCTGTTCTACACCGGGGTCAACCACAAGATGGGCGAAGTGCACGATGGCGCGGCGACCATGGACTGGATGGCCCAGGAGCAGGAACGCGGCATCACCATCACCTCGGCGGCGACCACAGCGTTCTGGCAAGGCTCGACCAAGCAGTTCGCCCACAAGTACCGTTTCAACATCATCGACACCCCAGGCCACGTCGATTTCACCATCGAGGTGGAGCGCTCATTGCGCGTGCTCGATGGCGCGGTCGTGGTATTCAGCGGCGCGGACGGCGTCGAGCCGCAGTCCGAGACAGTCTGGCGCCAGGCCAACAAGTATCACGTGCCACGCTTGGCCTACATCAACAAGATGGACCGCCAGGGGGCCGACTTCCTGCGCGTGGTCAAGCAGATCGATCAGCGCCTGGGGCACCACCCGGTGCCCATCCAGCTGGCCATCGGCAGCGAAGAAAACTTCATGGGCCAGATCGACCTGGTGAAGATGAAGGCCATCTACTGGAACGATGCCGACCAGGGCACCAGCTACCGCGAAGAAGAAATCCCCGCCGAACTGAAGGCTCTGGCCGACGAATGGCGCGCGCACATGATCGAAGCTGCGGCCGAGGCCAATGACGAGCTGACCATGAAGTTTCTCGATGGCGAGGAGCTGAGCGTCGAAGAGATCAAGGCCGGGTTGCGCCAGCGCACCATCGCCAACGAAATCGTGCCGACCATCCTCGGCTCCTCTTTCAAGAACAAGGGCGTGCCGCTGATGCTCGATGCGGTAATCGATTACCTGCCCGCCCCCTCGGAAATTCCTGCCATCCGCGGCACCGACCCGGACGATGAAGAAAAGCACCTGGAACGGCACGCCGACGACAAAGAGCCGTTCTCGGCACTGGCTTTCAAGATCGCCACCGACCCGTTCGTCGGCACCCTCACCTTCGCCCGCGTTTATTCCGGCGTGCTCAGTTCAGGCAATGCGGTACTCAACTCGGTCAAAGGCAAGAAGGAACGCATCGGCCGCATGGTGCAGATGCATGCCAACCAGCGTGCCGAAATCAAGGACGTGTGCGCAGGCGACATCGCCGCACTGATCGGCATGAAGGACGTGACCACCGGCGATACCCTGTGCGACATGGACAAACCGATCATCCTCGAACGCATGGACTTCCCTGACCCGGTAATTTCCGTGGCCGTGGAGCCGAAGACCAAAGCCGACCAGGAAAAAATGGGCATCGCCCTTGGCAAGCTGGCCCAGGAGGATCCGTCATTCCGCGTGCGTACCGACGAAGAGACCGGGCAGACCATCATCTCGGGCATGGGCGAGTTGCACCTGGACATCATCGTCGACCGCATGCGCCGCGAGTTCAACGTCGAGGCCAACATCGGCAAGCCGCAGGTGGCCTACCGGGAAAAAATCCGCAATACCTGCGAGATCGAGGGGCGTTTCGTGCGCCAGTCCGGTGGCCGTGGCCAATACGGCCATTGCTGGATCCGTTTCGCCCCCGGTGATGAAGGCAAAGAAGGCCTGGAGTTCATCAACGAGATCGTCGGCGGCGTGGTACCCCGCGAGTACATCCCGGCAATCCAGAAGGGTATCGAAGAGCAAATGAAGAACGGCGTGCTTGCCGGCTACCCCCTGATCAACCTCAAGGCCGCCGTGTTCGACGGCTCGTACCACGATGTCGACTCCAACGAGATGGCCTACAAGATCGCCGCGTCAATGGCCACCAAGCAGTTGTCGCAGAAAGGCGGCGCAGTGTTGCTGGAGCCGGTGATGAAGGTAGAGGTGGTGACGCCCGAGGAATATCAGGGCGACATCCTCGGCGACTTGAGCCGACGTCGCGGCATGATCCAGGACGGTGATGAAACACCGGCTGGCAAGGTGATACGTGCCGAAGTGCCGTTGGGTGAAATGTTCGGCTACGCCACCTCGATGCGCTCGATGACCCAGGGCCGGGCCAGCTTCTCGATGGAGTTCACCCGCTATGCCGAGGCCCCGGCGAGCATTGCCGATGGCATCGTCAAGAAGAGCCGCGGAGAGTAAGCAGTTCTCCTGTGCCGGCCTCTTCGCGGGTAAACCCGCGCCTACAGGGGTATGCGATCCCCCGTAGGCGCGGGTTTACCCGCGAAGAAACCGACACAGACACCAACAGTTTTCAGTGCTGCTCGCCCGCCCGCTTCAACAGCTTCTTGCACCGCTCGGACAAATGCACCACGCGCAAATGCTTGCCCGCCTTGGCATAGCGCTCGCGCAGGGTTTTCAGCGCCGCAACCGCCGAATAGTCGACAAAGCTCAAATGCTGGCAATCCAGCGTGACCTGGGCCGGGTCCCCGGCCGTGTCGAACTGGTTGAGGAACGAGGTGGTCGAGGCAAAGAACAGCGTGCCATGCAGCTGATAACGCTTGCCGCCCTCCGCGTCCTCATGGGTGTCGGCATACAGCTCCCGCGCATGCTGCCAGGCAAAGTTGAGCGCCGCGATGATGATACCGAACAGCACTGCCATGGCCAGGTCGGTGAGCACCGTGACCACGGTCACCGCCACGATCGCCAGCACATCATTCACCGGCACCTTGTGCAACACCCGCAACGACGCCCAGGCAAAGGTCTGCTGG
This sequence comes from Pseudomonas sp. 22515, assembly GCF_052044625.1. NCBI lineage: Bacteria > Pseudomonadati > Pseudomonadota > Gammaproteobacteria > Pseudomonadales > Pseudomonadaceae > Pseudomonas > Pseudomonas sp. 22515. The sequence continues at coordinate 87,925 of NZ_JBQENN010000002.1, read as the reverse complement.
GCCACCACGAACATCACCCCAACCAGCGCCGCCAGGGGAATGCGCTCGATCAGCGGCGACAGGAACAGCACGAACAGCAGAATCATTACCCCGGCCACTACCCCCGACAACCGGCCCCGGCCATTGGAGCTGAGGTTGATCACCGTCTGCCCGATCATCGCGCAGCCGCCCATGCCGCCGCACAGGCCCGACACCATGTTCGCAGCGCCCAATGCCACACACTCGCGGTCCGGGAAGCCACGGCTCTCGGTGATCTCATCGGTCAGGTTGAGGGTGAGCAGGGTTTCCAGCAGGCCGACCATGGCCATCAGCACCGCGTAGGGGGCGATGATCTTCAGGGTTTCCAGATTCCAGGGCACCTCCGGCAGCGCCAGCCCTGGCAGGCCGCCGGCGATGTGCGCCATGTCGCCCAGGGTGCGGGTAGGCAGCCCGAGCACGTACACCAGCAGGCCAACACCGAGGATCGCCACCAAGGCCGGCGGCACTGCACGGGTCAGTTTCGGCAGCACATAAACCACCGCCATGGTCAGCACGACCAGGCCGATCATCAGGTACAGCGGCGTGCCACTGAGCCAGTGTTCGCCGTCCTTGAAATGCTCCAGCTGAGCCATGGCGATGACGATGGCCAGGCCGTTTACGAAGCCAAGCATGACCGGGTAGGGCACCAGGCGCACCAGTTTGCCCAGGCGCAGCAGGCCGAACAGGATCATCACCACACCGCCCAGCAGCACCGTGGCCAGCAGGTACTGCACGCCGTGCTGCACCACCAAGGCGACGATCACCACCGCCATCGAGCCGGCAGCGCCTGAGATCATCCCCGGCCGCCCGCCGAACAGCGCCGTCAGGGTACAAATGATGAACGCGCCATACAGGCCCATCAGCGGGTTGAGATGGGCCACCAGGGCAAAGGCGATGCACTCGGGGACCAAGGCAAACGAGGTGGTAAGGCCGGCGAGCAGGTCGGCGCGTAGTCGGGCGGGCTTCATGGGCTTCCTGTGGTGCAGTCCTGACGGACGTTAGAAAAACGAGGGGCGCGATGTTACGGAATTTGTCTGACAGCGGCCACCGCTCAACGCACCCGTTCCAGGCTCTGCACGGCCAGGTCCAGCGCACGCTGCATGTCCAGGCGCGCCGAACGGCCCAGGTCCGGGTCGTTCAGGCGGCCGCCACGCTCTGAGGGCAGGATCGGCGCCGTCAGGTCTTCGGCATCCATCGCTTCGAAATCCTGTTCGGCGCCCAGGGTCAAGGCACTGCGCCGCAACAGCATGCGCACCTGTTCCGGGGTAAGTGCCGGGTTGATCGACAGCATCGTCGCCACAGTGGCAGTCACCAAGGGTGTTGCGTACGACGTGCCGCAATGCGCAGCCTCGGCAGACACCGGGCGTATGCAGGCAGCAGCACTGACATCCACGCGCATGTCGATGTTGGAACTGTGACGCTTGCGCACATGATCGTGGGCTTCAACTGCCGTAGCCTTGCCACTGCGCTGATGCCCGCCCACCACCAGCAATTGTTCGGTGATGAATGACGAAGGCAGGCGATATTCATCGGTCCCCGACCAGGACGCACCATTGCCCGCCGAATTCACCACCACCACATCAGGGTGCTCCTTGCGCAGCCAGAGGAAAAACTCCTCAAGCAACTCCTCGTAGCCACTCATTGCCAGCCCGGAACGCACCAGCGAATCGACCTCATCACCGTTGACATCGCGCGCGCCGACCCGGTGGATGCCCCAGCTCCAGTTCAGCACCCGCACGCCATCTTCGACCAGGTTCACCGAGGCAGCGATGTTGGCGGTGATACCGGCATCCGAGTTGCGCTCTACCACCACCTCGAAGCCAGGGCTGTGCTTGCCCAGCCCCGGCAAAAAGCCCTCACCCTGCGCAGCGAGAATGCCCGCAACATGGCTGCCGTGGCTGGCCGGGCGATCACCGTCGCGAGCGAAGAGGCATGTCTGGCCTCGTTCGCAGCCCCCTCGATAATCGCCGAACCCTGGGGCGTCAAAGTCCACTTCACGCTCGATTACCCCGACCCGCACGGGCTTCACCGGCAAGCCAGAGGCGGCAATCCGGCGCCGGTAGAAATACAGCGCGTCCATGAAGCGATTGGCCGCCCATTCGTCCGCCTGGTCGATGGCCCGGGTGCCGCGCCCATTGCCCTCCTCCCCGCGCTCGGGGGCGGACTCTTCGACAATCACGGCATCCACGCTGACTTCACTGCCCATGCGCAGGACCATCGCATCGCGCTGCACCAGGTTCTTTACCGGCAAGCGCAACTGGTAGACATTCAGCGGCGGTATGGCACCGACAACCTGGGCGCCGTATTTACCGGCGATGCGCCGGGCCTCGCCGAGGCCGTCGTATTTTTCTTCGATCAACAGGCTGACCAGATCGACATAAGTGGTCAGGCCGTCCATGTTCTTCGCCACTTCATCAGGCCCTGCGGCGATCACATGACTGCGCTGGCGGGTCAGCCATACCGGGTTGCTGGTGCGGCCGCCATCGGCCAGCCAGAGCGGGGCGCTGCGCTGGGCTTCTCTCGCCAGTTTCAGCGTCAGCCGGTCACCTTGCCGCCCGACATTGGCTTCTGACAGCCGCACACCGCCCAACCATACCGTTGGCAGGTTTGCCCCGAGCCCCTCGGCACGCAGGCACCATTGCTGCTGGCTATCGCTGAACAAGTCGCCGCAACGCTGCAACTGCTTGATGCGCAGCGTGTCCGCTGCAGCCTGTGCACCCAGACTGCAAAGCCATAACAGCAAGATCAGGACACCGTTCATGCAATCACCCCACGCGCTCCCTGTGAGTGCGACTTACGGGGCACCTCAAAGGTTCACCTGTGGCTGACAACTGCCTGGTCGCGGGCGAGCCATTCGGCCATGGAAGTATCCTCCAACGCGTACTCGCCACGATTGGCCTTCCATACCAGCTCCTTGTCGCGCAGGGCATCGAGGGCCTTCTGTACGTTTGCCGTGTTGACGTTGGCTACCGCCTGGGCCTGCTCCAGCTTGCGGCTGACCTCAACCAGGGTTTGCTCGGTAAACGGGGAAAACGACTGCCGGCCCAGCGTGCGCTCGGCCATGACCTCTAGCACGGCCTGCTGCAACGGCGTAAGTTCGTTCCAAGCGCTTTCGTAGTCACTCCACACCCCGGCTTGATGGTTCAGCGCCCCATTGCGCAGCAGTTCACCCAGGTTGCCCGCCTCACCCAGGCCGACACTGACTTCGGCCAACAGTTTGTTGAGCATTTCCGGGCGCCGGCCGACCAATTCGAACGCGTATGCCAGGTCCTCTACCTTGAACTGGTTACTGTCGGCCAGGCGACGGTTCCACAAGGCGGTGATGAATTCGACATATTCACGCCCCAGCAACGGAAATGGCGTGATGCTTGCACCAAAGAATGGCTGCTTGCTCTTGAGTACCAGGTTGGCCAGCTTGTCGCGACTAGAGCCCGTGAACACCAGGCGCAAGCCGTCCGGACGGTCGCCACGGTTAAGGTGGTCACGCGCGGCTTTCAGCGCGAACATCGCATTAAGGCCATCTTCGCTGTTAAGGGCGTGCTGAGCCTCGTCGATGATCAGTACTACCAACTGCCCTGACACTTGATGCAACACGGCAAGCGCCTGGGCCAGGGTAGTACCCGCAGGCAGTTGCGGGCGGGTGAAATCCCAGCTCAGGGTGCGCAGCAGGTTGATCTTGTCGATACCGGCCTTTTTCGCGGTCCTGGCCAGCGCGCCTTCGAATCTGGCCAGCGCAGTACCGATGGCGCCGCTGATGAGCTGCGCAGGGGCGGCGTCGCGATCCGACCACAGATCGACGTAAACCGGTAGCCAGCCGCGCTGTACACATTCCGGTATGAAGTCGTTGTTGAGGAAGGTGCTCTTGCCCGTACGCCGGGGCGCGGCCAGAAACATGCCCGAGCTGTAATCGACCAACGACTCGCCGGCCAGGTCTTGGGCCAGTGCGGTGGCCAACTGATGACGGCGTAGGAGCGGGCGAACGGGAGACATGCAATTAACCTCAATTATCTTGCCTACTATAATTTATAGCCTACAAGATAAACCAGGATAATACGACCGTCCGCAACAGTGCCGGCGTGATCCAGATCCGGCAAAAAGTCAGCAAATTTGCCATCATGTTGATTCCACCTGCGGAGATCATGGACATGCCGCTACGCCCCCTTTTCACCTCCCTGTTGCTGGTCGCCAGCCTCACCGCCCATGCCGCCACCGAGGTGGTGCCACTTCAGCATCGCAGCAGCGCCGAACTGCTGCCCGCCCTGCAGGCGTTCATCGGCAAGGACGGCACGGTCAGCGCCTTCGAGAACAAACTGATCGTCAACGCCAGCCCCGAGCGCATCGACGACCTGCGCGCCCTGCTGCAACAGCTGGATACGGCGCCCAAGCGCCTGCTGATCAGCGTCGACAACAACGACAGCAACTTCCAGGACAACCGCGGCAACGCACGCGTCATTCACTACGGCACCAGCAACCGCGACGGCGGCATGCAACAGGTACAAGCCAGCGAAGGGCAACCGGCACTGATCCAGGTGGGCCAGAGCATCCCCATTACCAGCACCAGCACAGACGGCTATGGGCGCATTCAAAGCAACACCGAATACCGCAACGTGACCCAAGGCTTCTACGTGACCCCCAGCCTGAGCGGCGAAACGGTTCGTCTGCAAATAAGCAGCAATAATGACCGTATCAGCCATGAACGTGCAGATGTAGTGAAAGTACAAAGTACCGACACGACAGTCACGGGCAAGCTCGGCGAGTGGATCACCCTGGCGGGGTTCAACCAGCAGAGCCAAGCCGATCGCAGCGCATCAAGCCATACGTACAGCACCCAACGGGGTGAAAACATGACATTGCGGGTCAAAGTCGACCTTGTTGACTGATACCAGGCAATTCAAGGCTTCGACCAAAGGCCTTGAAACTGACTGCCAAGTCGCATTAGACCAAAGATGTAGTAAGTACAAAAAAGCACTACAAAACATTTGACAGGGTCTTTTTCCCAAGGGCATGATGGCCTCGCTCCCGCTAATCAGGGGCCCTGGCAAGGGCCTTCGAGGCGTGCTCCTCCCACCCCTGGAGGCGCCTCGTGTCTATACGGCCCACAAGGCGGTTCGACGGGATTGCGACTGCAACGAAGAAGTTGTCCCGAGGGACGGAAGCGCATCACCGCAGTACTGGCAATCGCGTCGCACCGCAGCAAGGCAACCACGAGCCGACCTGCCGGAGCACACCTTCGCCTGGTCTGCCCACCCTTCCCCTTCGAGCCTTCGCGTTCGCCGCCGCATTCCTGCGAACAGGACAGCCGCCAGGCACCTGATCTGCTCCGAGCATCAGCACAATTAACCCAAGATCGATGCGACGAGGTTTATTTCCATGGCACTGACACGCGAACAGCAAATTGCAGCCCTCGAGAAAGACTGGGCCGAAAACCCGCGCTGGAAAGGCGTGACCCGTACCTACACCGCCGCTGATGTCGTTCGCCTGCGTGGCTCCGTGCAACCTGAGCACACCTTTGCGCGTCAGGGCGCAGAAAAACTGTGGAAGCTGGTCACCGAAGGTGCCCACCCGTCCTTCCGCCCCGAAAAAGATTTCGTCAACTGCATGGGCGCCCTGACGGGCGGCCAGGCTGTACAGCAGGTCAAGGCCGGCATCCAGGCCATCTACCTGTCCGGCTGGCAGGTTGCCGCCGACAACAACTCGGCCGAGTCGATGTACCCTGACCAGTCGCTGTACCCGGTCGACTCGGTACCGACCGTGGTCAAACGCATCAACAACGCGTTCCGCCGCGCCGACCAGATCCAGTGGAAAGCCGGCAAGAACCCGGGCGACGAAGGGTACATCGACTACTTCGCGCCCATCGTGGCCGACGCCGAAGCCGGTTTCGGTGGCGTACTGAACGCCTACGAGCTGATGAAGAACATGATCGAAGCAGGCGCCGCCGGCGTGCACTTCGAAGACCAGCTGGCCTCGGTTAAAAAATGCGGCCACATGGGCGGCAAGGTGCTGGTGCCGACTCAGGAAGCCGTACAGAAGCTGGTGGCCGCTCGCCTGGCCGCTGACGTGTCGGGTGTACCGACCATCATTCTGGCCCGCACCGACGCCAACGCCGCCGACCTGCTGACCAGCGACTGCGACCCGTACGACCAGCCGTTCGTGGTTGGCGAGCGCACCCGCGAAGGCTTCTACAAGGTCCGTGCCGGCCTCGATCAGGCCATTGCCCGCGGCCTGGCCTATGCCCCGTACGCCGACCTGATCTGGTGTGAAACCGCCAAGCCGGACCTGGACGAAGCCCGTCGCTTCGCCGAGGCGATCAAGAAGGAGTACCCGGACCAGATCCTGTCGTACAACTGCTCGCCTTCCTTCAACTGGAAGAAAAACCTGGACGACGCCACCATCGCCAAGTTCCAGCGCGAACTGTCGGCCATGGGTTACAAGCATCAGTTCATCACCCTGGCCGGCATCCACAACATGTGGCACGGCATGTTCAACCTGGCGCACGACTACGCCCGCAACGACATGACCGCCTACGTGAAGCTGCAGGAGCAGGAATTCGCTGACGCCAGCAAGGGCTACACCTTCGTGGCGCACCAGCAGGAAGTGGGCACTGGCTACTTCGACGACATGACCACCGTGATCCAGGGTGGCGCTTCGTCGGTGACTGCACTGACCGGCTCTACCGAGGAAGAGCAGTTCCACTGATAGTGGGTTGCGGTTGAACTAAGGCCCGGGGCTTGTGAAAGCTCCGGGCCTTTGTTTTTACCCGAGAAAGGGCCGGGCCTGCTGGCCAATTTTTACCAGCCGTTCACCGTTGCCGCCGCTACCGTATTCGCGGGTAAACCCGCTCCTACACTAATCGGAAGGAGACACACATCGGCGATTGGGCGCAGGCCGCTGCAGGAACGGGTTTACCCCCGAAAGGGCCGGCACAGGCCGCAGCAAAACCCCGGATCAGAGCTATGCTTGTGGCAGCCCAGCAGCAAGGACCGCCCATGCCTCGTCCAAGCCACCTGATGATTCTCGCCCTGACCGCCGCTGCCCTCTATCTATATGCACTGGCCAGCGACAACACCCTGCTCGCCCTCATGACCAAACCCATCCCGGTGCTGGCCTTGATTGCCTGGCTGCGCAGCACCCCGGTTTCGCCTTATCGCACATGGATCTCGATCGGCCTGGCCTTCTCGGTACTCGGCGACATCCTGCTGGCCATCCCCGCCGACCTGTTCGTGTTCGGCTTGGCTGCTTTCCTTTGTGCCCACCTTGCTTACCTGCGCGGCTATTGCGGCATTACCCTGCGCCCCGCCCTGCCCGCACTGATCTTCAGCGCAATCACAGGCATCGCGCTGCTCGGTGTACTGGCCAGCCACGGCCTCGGCCCGTTGCTGATCCCGGTAGCGCTCTACGCCCTGGCCATCAGCGCCATGCTCTGGCGCGCACTGGCCTGCGGGGGAGTTGCAGCACTGGGTGCCGGCCTGTTCGTGTTCTCCGACAGCCTGATCGGCATCGACCGCTTCGTCAGCCCGTTCGCCGCCGCACCGTACCTGATCATCCTCGCCTACTGGCTCGGCCAATGGGCCATCACTTCATCAGTCAGTCATCGCTCAACCGATAAAGTATTGACCCAGAGCGGTGCACGCAGGACCGAGAGCTGCTAGAACAAGGGTTTTTTGCAATTGCAAGTAGGGGGAATCGCCCGATGAACTTTACAAGGCACAGAAGAGCCAAATTCAACGGCAGCAGCTCAAATGATATTAATTATCATTACAGGAGTTGCAATTCGTTACCTGCAGCAAGAAACATAATTATCAAAACCGCGCGTAATGCCCGAATTTCAAGGCTCTCAGCCAGTTACGAACGGTTTTTGTACTTAATCCTACGAATAAATTTGCGACAGAAATTTTACTTGCACCAGGTTTACCCATAAAATCAGCGCGATTGATCCGGCTGCGACATTTGGTCACTGCATGTGCGACGCCAAGTCGCCGCTCTACACTTATTTCAGACTGCAGAGCTGGGTCTCTGTATAAGGATTTCTAGCATGTCCGATTCGGCAGGACTCATCGCCCACAACTGGGGCTTTGCCATCTTCCTCCTGGGTGTCGTCGGCCTGTGTGCCTTCATGCTCGGCCTGTCCAGCCTGCTCGGTAGCAAGGCTTGGGGCCGCGCCAAGAACGAACCCTTCGAATCCGGCATGCTGCCCGTCGGCAGCGCTCGCCTGCGCCTGTCCGCCAAATTCTATCTGGTCGCGATGCTGTTCGTGATCTTCGATATCGAAGCCCTCTTTCTCTTTGCATGGTCTGTGTCCGTCCGCGAAAGCGGCTGGACCGGATTCGTCGAAGCACTCGTTTTCATAGCAATTCTGTTGGCAGGTCTTGTCTACCTATGGCGCGTCGGGGCACTTGATTGGGCTCCCGAAGGTCGCCGCAAGCGGCAAGCGAAGCTGAAACAATGAGGCTTTGGCATGCAATACAATCTCACCAGAATCGATCCGGATGCGCCCAACGAGCAGTACCCGGTCGGTGAACGGGAAACCGTCACCGATCAACTGCTAGAGGACCAGGTCCACAAGAACATCTTCATGGGCAAACTTGAAGATGTGCTGCGTGGCGCGGTCAATTGGGGCCGCAAGAACTCCCTCTGGCCGTACAACTTCGGCCTGTCCTGCTGCTACGTGGAAATGACCACGGCCTTCACGGCACCCCACGACATCGCCCGCTTCGGCGCCGAAGTCATCCGGGCCTCGCCGCGTCAGGCCGACTTCATGGTCATTGCCGGTACCTGCTTCGTGAAGATGGCGCCGATCATCCAGCGCCTGTACGAGCAGATGCTCGAACCGAAATGGGTCATCTCCATGGGTTCGTGCGCCAACTCCGGTGGCATGTACGACATCTACTCGGTCGTTCAGGGGGTCGACAAGTTCCTCCCCGTGGACGTCTATGTGCCTGGCTGCCCGCCACGCCCTGAGGCTTTCCTGCAAGGCTTGATGCTGTTGCAGGAGTCGATCGGCCAAGAACGACGCCCGCTTTCCTGGGTTGTTGGTGATCAAGGTATTTACCGTGCCGAGATGCCAGCCCAGAAAGACCTGCGTCGTGAGCAGCGCATTGCAGTAACCAACCTGCGCAGCCCCGACGAAGTCTGATCCAGCGACCTGCCGCCCGCTCCCGAAGGAGCCGGCGGCCTGGCTTCATTCTTAACGTTGACCCAAAGCGACCGAGACCATGACAGCGGACAACGCTATTTTCATTCCGCCCTACAAGGCTGACGACCAGGATGTGGTCGTCGAACTGAACAACCGTTTTGGCGCCGAAGCATTCGTCGCCCAGGAGACCCGCACCGGCATGCCCGTGCTGTGGGTAAAACGCGCCCAGCTCAAAGAGGTGCTCAGCTTCCTGCGCGGCGTCGCCAAGCCTTACAGCATGCTGTACGACCTGCATGGCGTCGACGAGCGCCTGCGCACCCAGCGCCGTGGTCTGCCAGCCGCCGATTTCAGCGTGTTCTACCACCTGTTGTCGATTGAGCGTAACAGCGATGTGATGATCAAGGTGTCGCTCAGCGAAGGCGATCTGAACCTGCCGACCGTGACGGGCATCTGGCCAAACGCCAACTGGTACGAGCGCGAAGTCTGGGACATGTTCGGCATCGACTTTGCCGGCCACCCGCACCTCAGCCGCATCATGATGCCACCGACCTGGGAAGGTCACCCGCTGCGCAAGGACTACCCTGCCCGCGCGACCGAGTTCGACCCCTACAGCCTGACCCTGGCCAAGCAGCAGCTTGAAGAGGAATCGGCACGCTTCAACCCGGAAGCCTGGGGCATGAAACGTCAGGGCGCCAACGAGGACTACATGTTCCTCAACCTCGGCCCCAACCACCCTTCGGCGCACGGTGCGTTCCGTATCGTCCTGCAGCTGGACGGTGAAGAAATCGTCGACTGCGTACCGGACATCGGCTACCACCACCGTGGCGCCGAAAAAATGGCCGAGCGCCAGTCCTGGCACAGCTTCATCCCCTATACCGACCGTATCGATTACCTCGGCGGGGTGATGAACAACCTGCCGTACGTGCTTGCGGTAGAGAAGCTGGCCGGCATCAAGGTGCCGCAGAAGGTCGACGTGATTCGCATCATGCTGGCCGAGTTCTTCCGCATCACCAGCCACCTGCTGTTCCTGGGTACCTACATCCAGGACGTCGGCGCCATGACCCCGGTGTTCTTCACCTTCACCGACCGCCAGCGCGCCTACACCGTGATCGAAGCGATCACCGGTTTCCGCCTGCACCCGGCCTGGTACCGCATCGGTGGCGTCGCCCACGACCTGCCACGTGGCTGGGACAAGCTGGTCAAGGACTTTGTCGAGTGGCTGCCCAAGCGCCTCGACGAATACACCAAGGCCGCCCTGCAAAACAGCATCCTCAAGGGCCGTACCATCGGCGTTGCCGCGTACAACACCAAGGAAGCGCTGGAATGGGGCACCACCGGTGCCGGCTTGCGTGCCACCGGTTGCAACTTCGACCTGCGTAAAGCCCGTCCTTACTCCGGCTACGAAAACTTCGAGTTCGAAGTACCGCTGGCCCACAACGGCGATGCCTACGATCGCTGCATGGTCCGTGTCGAGGAGATGCGTCAGAGTATCCGCATCATCGACCAGTGCCTGCGCAACATGCCGGAAGGCCCGTACAAGGCGGATCACCCGCTGACCACGCCGCCGCCGAAAGAGCGCACCCTGCAGCACATCGAAACCCTGATCACGCACTTCCTGCAAGTCTCGTGGGGCCCGGTCATGCCGGCCAACGAGTCGTTCCAGATGATCGAAGCGACCAAGGGCATCAACAGTTACTACCTGACGAGCGATGGCGGCACCATGAGCTACCGCACCCGGATCCGCACCCCGAGCTACCCGCACCTGCAGCAGATCCCTTCGGTGATCAAAGGCAGCATGGTTGCCGACCTCATTGCGTACCTGGGCAGTATCGACTTCGTTATGGCTGACGTGGACCGCTAAGCATGAACAGCACGCTTATCCAGACAGACCGTTTCGCCCTGAGCGAAACCGAGCGCTCGGCCATCGAGCACGAAATGCATCACTACGAGGACCCGCGCGCGGCGTCCATCGAAGCCCTGAAGATCGTCCAGAAGGAGCGTGGCTGGGTGCCGGACGGCGCCATTCACGCCATCGGCGAAGTGCTGGGCATTCCGGCCAGCGACGTCGAGGGTGTCGCCACCTTCTACAGTCAGATCTTCCGCCAACCGGTCGGCCGCCACATCATCCGCGTGTGCGACAGCATGGTCTGCTACATCGGCGGCCATGAGTCGGTCGTCAGCCAGATCCAGAGCGAGCTGGGCATCGGCCTCGGCCAGACCACCGCCGACGGCCGTTTCACCCTGCTGCCCGTGTGCTGCCTGGGCAACTGCGACAAGGCCCCGGCACTGATGATCGACGACGACACCTTCGGTGACGTGCAGCCGGCTGGCGTTTCCAAACTGCTGGAGGGTTACGTATGACCATTACTTCCTTCGGCCCGGCCAACCGCATCGCGCGCTCGGCCGAAACCCACCCGCTGACCTGGCGCCTGCGTGACGACGGCGAGCCGGTCTGGCTGGCCGAGTACGAATCGAAGAACGGCTACGCCGCAGCCCGCAAGGCGCTGGCGCAAATGTCCGCCGACGACATCGTGCAGAGCGTCAAGGACTCCGGCCTCAAAGGCCGTGGCGGCGCAGGCTTCCCCACTGGCGTGAAGTGGGGCCTGATGCCCAAAGACGAATCCATGAACATCCGCTACCTGCTGTGCAACGCGGACGAAATGGAGCCGAACACCTGGAAGGACCGCATGCTGATGGAGCAACAGCCCCATCTGCTGGTCGAGGGCATGCTGATCAGCGCCCGCGCCCTGAAGGCCTACCGCGGCTACATCTTCCTGCGTGGCGAGTACACCACCGCAGCGAAAAACCTCAACCGCGCCATCGATGAAGCCAAGGCCGCCGGCCTGCTGGGCAAGAACATCCTGGGCAGCGGTTTCGATTTCGAGCTGTTCGTGCACACCGGTGCCGGCCGCTACATCTGCGGTGAAGAAACCGCGCTGATCAACTCGCTGGAAGGCCGCCGCGCCAACCCGCGCTCCAAGCCGCCCTTCCCTGCCGCCGTTGGCGTGTGGGGCAAGCCGACGTGCGTGAACAACGTCGAGACCCTGTGCAACGTCCCGGCCATCGTCGCCAACGGCAACGACTGGTACAAGTCGCTGGCCCGCGAAGGCAGCGAAGACCATGGCACCAAGCTGATGGGCTTCTCCGGCAAGGTAAAGAACCCAGGCCTGTGGGAACTGCCATTTGGCGTTACCGCGCGCGAATTGTTCGAAGACTACGCCGGTGGCATGCGTGATGGCTTCAAGCTCAAGTGCTGGCAGCCAGGCGGCGCCGGTACCGGCTTCCTGCTGCCTGAGCACCTCGATGCGCAAATGTACGCCGGTGGCATCGCCAAGGTCGGCACCCGTATGGGTACTGGCCTGGCCATGGCGGTCGACGACAGCATCAACATGGTGTCGCTGCTGCGCAACATGGAAGAGTTCTTTGCCCGCGAATCTTGCGGCTGGTGCACCCCATGCCGTGACGGCCTGCCGTGGAGCGTGAAGATGCTGCGCGCGCTGGAAAACGGCCAAGGCCGCGCCGAGGACATCGAGACGCTGCTGGGGCTGGTCAACTTCCTCGGCCCGGGCCGTACCTTCTGTGCTCACGCACCGGGTGCCGTCGAGCCGCTGGGCAGTGCCATCAAATACTTCCGCTCGGAGTTCGAGGCCGGTGTGGCGCCAGAAAGCGCTGCCACCCTGCGCCCCGACCTGGCGAAGCCGATCGTGGTCGGCGCATAACAAGATGATTAGGCGGGTGGTCCGTGCCACTCGCCAGCTTACCGGCAGGCCCGAGCAATCGAGGCGTGTCGCAAGCTCACCGATTTCCATTAGCCACGCCCGCTCACGCGGGCCAACGAAGAACTTTGAACAATGGCCACTATCCACGTAGACGGCAAAGCGCTCGAAGTCAACGGTGCAGACAACCTGTTACAGGCATGTCTGTCGCTCGGCCTCGACATCCCTTATTTCTGCTGGCACCCGGCGCTTGGTAGCGTTGGCGCCTGCCGGCAATGCGCAGTCAAGCAGTACACCGACGAGAACGACACCCGTGGTCGTATCGTCATGTCCTGCATGACCCCTGCTTCCGACGGCACCTGGATTTCCATCGACGATGAAGAGTCGAAGGCGTTCCGCGCCAGCGTCGTCGAATGGCTGATGACCAACCACCCGCACGACTGCCCGGTGTGCGAGGAAGGCGGTCACTGCCACCTGCAGGACATGACGGTAATGACCGGCCACAACGAGCGCCGCTACCGTTTCACCAAGCGTACCCACCAGAACCAGGACCTCGGCCCGTTCATCGCCCATGAGATGAACCGCTGCATCGCCTGCTACCGCTGCGTGCGCTATTACAAGGACTACGCCGGTGGTACCGACCTGGGCGTCTACGGCGCCCACGACAACGTGTACTTCGGCCGCGTCGAAGACGGTGTGCTGGAAAGCGAGTTCTCCGGCAACCTGACCGAGGTCTGCCCGACCGGCGTATTCACCGACAAGACCCACTCCGAGCGCTACAACCGCAAGTGGGACATGCAGTTTGCCCCGAGCATCTGCCATGGCTGCTCCAGCGGCTGCAACATCAGCCCGGGCGAGCGCTACGGCGAACTGCGCCGTATCGAAAACCGCTTCAACGGTTCGGTCAACCAGTACTTCCTGTGCGACCGCGGCCGCTTCGGCTACGGCTACGTCAACCGCAAGGACCGCCCACGCCAGCCACAACTGGCCGACGGTACCAAACTAGGCCTGGACGCTGCCCTGGACAAGGCCGCCGACCTGCTGCGCGGCCGTACCATCGTCGGTATTGGCTCGCCACGCGCCAGCCTCGAAAGCAACTACGGCCTGCGTGAGCTGGTCGGCGCCGAGTACTTCTACTCGGGCATGGAAGCGGGCGAACTGGCCCGCGTACGCCTGGCCCTGAACGTGCTGAACAACAGCCCGCTGCCCGTGCCGACCCTGCGCGACATCGAAGACCACGACGCCGTGTTCGTGCTCGGTGAAGACCTGACCCAGACCGCTGCCCGCGTTGCCCTGGCCGTGCGCCAGGCCACCAAAGGCAAGGCCGAGGCCATGGCCGAAGCAATGAAAGTGCAGCCTTGGCTCGACGCAGCCGTGAAGAACATCGGCCAGCACGCGCTGTACCCGCTGTTCATCGCGTCCCTGGCGGAAACCAAGCTGGACGACGTCGCCGAAGAGTGCGTACACGCCGCGCCGGCCGACCTGGCCCGCATCGGTTTCGCCGTGGCCCACGCCATCGACCCGAGCGCCCCTGCCGTCGCCGGCCTGGACGACGAAGCCAAGGCCCTGGCCCAGCGCATCGCCGACGCCCTGGTTGCCGCCAAGCGCCCACTGGTCGTTGCCGGTACGTCGCTGGCCGACCCAGCGCTGATCGAAGCCGCCGCTAACATCGCCAAGGCCCTGAAGCTGCGCGAGAAAAACGGCTCGCTGAGCCTGGTGGTACCTGAGGCCAACAGCCTCGGCCTGGCCATGCTCGGTGGCGAGTCGGTCGATGCCGCACTGGACGCAGTCATCAGCGGCAAAGCTGACGCCATCGTCGTGCTGGAAAACGACCTGTACGCCCGCGTACCGGCCGCCAAGGTCGATGCAGCCCTGGCTGCAGCCAAGGTGGTGATCGTTGCCGACCACTCCAAAACCGCCACCGTCGACCGCGCCCACCTGGTGCTGCCGGCCGCCTCGTTCGCCGAGGGTGACGGTACCCTGGTCAGCCAGGAAGGCCGTGCCCAGCGCTTCTTCCAGGTGTTCGACCCGCAGTACCTGGACAGCAGCATCCAGATCCACGAAGGCTGGCGCTGGATGCACGCCCTGCGTGCCACCCTGCTGAACAAGCCGGTCGACTGGACCCAGCTGGACCACGTCACCAGCGCCTGCGCCGAAGCCGCCCCGCAACTGGCCGGCATCGTCAACGCCGCGCCAAGCGCCGCGTTCCGCATCAAGGGCATGAAGCTGGCCCGTGAGCCGCTGCGCTACTCCGGCCGTACCGCCATGCGTGCCAACATCAGCGTGCACGAGCCGCGCACCCCGCAAGACAAGGACACCGCGTTCGCCTTCTCCATGGAAGGCTACTCGGGTTCGGCCGAACCGCGCCAGCAGGTGCCGTTCGCCTGGTCGCCGGGCTGGAACTCCCCACAAGCCTGGAACAAGTTTCAGGACGAGGTCGGTGGCCACCTGCGTGCCGGTGACCCAGGCGTACGCCTGATCGAATCGCAAGGCGACCGCCTGAACTGGTTCAACGCCATTCCGGGGGCCTTCAACCCGGCCCGTGGTACCTGGACTGCCGTACCGTTCTTCCACCTGTTCGGCAGCGAAGAAAGCTCCTCGCGCGCCGCCCCGGTTCAAGAACGCATCCCGGCTGCCTACGTGGCCCTGGCCAAGTCCGAAGCCGACCGCCTGGGCGTCAACGAGGGTGCCCTGCTGAGCCTGAACGTCGCCGGTGTGGCCCTGCGCCTGCCGCTGCGTATCAATGAAGAGCTGGGCGCTGGCCTGGTCGCGCTGCCGAAAGGCCTGGCTGGCATTCCGCCTGCCATCTTCGGTGCATCCGTCGAAGGTCTGCAGGAGGCAGCACAATGAGCTGGTTCACCCCCGAAGTGATCGATGTGATCCTCACCGTGCTGCGGGCCATCGTGGTCCTGCTGGCCGTGGTGGTCTGCGGTGCGCTGCTCAGCTTCGTCGAGCGCCGCCTGCTGGGCTGGTGGCAGGACCGCTACGGTCCGAACCGCGTCGGCCCGTTCGGCATGTTCCAGATCGCTGCCGACATGCTGAAGATGTTCTTCAAGGAAGACTGGAACCCACCCTTCGTCGACCGCGTGATCTTCACCCTGGCACCGGTAGTGGCCATGAGCGCCCTGCTGATCGCCTTCGTGGTCATCCCGATCACCCCGACCTGGGGCGTTGCCGACCTGAACATCGGCCTGCTGTTCTTCTTCGCCATGGCCGGCCTGTCGGTCTACGCGGTGCTGTTCGCCGGCTGGTCGTCGAACAACAAGTACGCCCTGCTGGGCAGCTTGCGTGCTTCGGCACAGACCGTGTCGTACGAGGTGTTCCTGGGCCTGGCGCTGATGGGCGTGGTGGTGCAGGTGGGCTCGTTCAACATGCGCGACATCGTTGAGTACCAGGCGCAGAACCTGTGGTTCATCATTCCGCAGTTCTTCGGCTTCTGTACCTTCTTCATCGCTGGCGTCGCCGTGACTCACCGTCACCCGTTCGACCAGCCGGAAGCAGAACAGGAACTGGCCGACGGCTACCACATCGAGTATGCCGGCATGAAGTGGGGCATGTTCTTCGTCGGTGAGTACATCGGCATCATCCTCATCTCGGCGCTGCTGGTAACCCTGTTCTTCGGTGGCTGGCACGGCCCGTTCGGCATCCTGCCGCAACTGTCGTTCCTGTGGTTCGCCCTGAAGACCGCGTTCTTCATCATGCTGTTCATCCTGCTGCGCGCCTCGATCCCGCGCCCACGCTATGACCAGGTGATGGACTTCAGCTGGAAGTTCTGCCTGCCGCTGACCCTGATCAATTTGCTGGTGACCGCTGCGATCGTGCTCTACAACACGCCAGCCGTCGCGGCCCAGTGAGGATTTGACCCATGTTCAAGTATATCGGCGACATCGTTAAGGGCACCGGCACCCAGCTGCGCAGCCTGGCAATGGTGTTCTCCCACGGGTTCCGCAAGCGCGACACCCTGCAGTACCCCGAAGAACCCGTGTACCTGCCGCCGCGCTACCGCGGCCGCATCGTCCTCACCCGCGACCCCGATGGCGAGGAGCGCTGCGTAGCGTGCAACCTCTGCGCGGTGGCCTGCCCGGTTGGCTGCATTTCGCTGCAGAAGGCCGAGACAGAGGACGGCCGCTGGTACCCGGAGTTCTTCCGCATCAACTTCTCGCGTTGCATTTTCTGCGGCCTGTGTGAAGAAGCGTGCCCGACCACCGCGATCCAGCTGACTCCGGATTTCGAAATGGCCGAGTTCAAGCGTCAGGACCTGGTGTACGAGAAAGAAGATCTGCTGATCTCCGGCCCCGGCAAGAACCCTGACTACAACTTCTACCGTGTTGCGGGTATGGCAATCGCTGGCAAGCCGAAGGGCTCTGCACAGAACGAAGCCGAGCCGATCAACGTGAAGAGCTTGCTCCCATAAGGACAGAAAGATGGAATTCGCTTTCTACTTCGCATCCGGGATCGCCGTGGTCTCCACCCTTCGGGTGGTAACTGGCACCAACCCCGTGCACGCCTTGCTTTACCTGATCATTTCGCTGATTTCCGTGGCCATGATCTTCTTTGCCCTGGGTGCGCCGTTTGCCGGCGCCCTGGAAGTGATCGCCTACGCCGGCGCCATCATGGTGCTGTTCGTGTTCGTGGTGATGATGCTCAACCTCGGGCCGGCTTCGGTCGCCCAGGAACGGGGCTGGCTCAAGCCCGGTATCTGGGCAGGGCCAGTGATCCTCGGCACCCTGCTGCTGGCGGAGCTGCTGTACGTCCTGTTCGTCGCCCCGAGCGGCGCCGGCATCAGCGGTACCACCGTGGGCCCGAAAGCCGTGGGCATCAGCCTGTTCGGCCCGTACCTGCTGGTGGTCGAACTGGCGTCGATGCTACTGCTGGCTGCAGCCGTCACCGCCTTCCACCTGGGCCGCAACGAGGCGAAGGAGTAAATCATGGGTGCTATCCCTCTCGAGCATGGTCTGGCGGTCGCCGGCATCCTGTTCTGCTTAGGTCTGGTTGGCCTGATGGTCCGCCGCAACATCCTCTTCGTGCTCATGAGCCTGGAAGTCATGATGAACGCCTCTGCCCTGGCGTTCGTCGTCGCCGGTGCCCGTTGGGTCCAGCCCGACGGCCAGGTGATGTTCATTCTGGTGATCAGCCTGGCAGCCGCCGAGGCCAGCATTGGCCTGGCCATCCTGCTGCAGCTGTATCGCCGCTTCCACACTCTCGACATCGATGCTGCCAGTGAGATGCGCGGATGAACCTTCTCTTCCTGACTTTCGTCTTTCCCCTCATCGGCTTCCTGCTGCTGTCGTTCTCGCGCGGACGGTTCTCGGAGAACCTGTCCGCCCTGATCGGCGTCGGCTCGGTAGGCCTGTCGGCCGCCACGGCCGCTTACGTCATCTGGCAGTTCAACGTCGCCCCGCCTGAGGGCGGCGCGTACAGCCAGCTGCTGTGGCAGTGGATGTCGGTGGACGGCTTCGCGCCGAACTTCACCCTGTACCTGGACGGCCTGTCGGTCACCATGCTCGGTGTGGTGACCGGTGTCGGCTTCCTGATCCACCTGTTCGCATCCTGGTACATGCGTGGCGAAGCCGGCTACTCGCGCTTCTTCTCGTACACCAACCTGTTCATCGCCAGCATGCTGTTCCTGATCCTTGGCGATAACCTGCTGTTCATCTACTTCGGCTGGGAAGGCGTGGGCCTGTGCTCGTACCTGTTGATCGGTTTCTACTACAGCAACCGCAACAACGGTAACGCGGCACTCAAGGCATTCATCGTCACCCGTATCGGCGACGTGTTCATGGCCATCGGCCTGTTCATCCTGTTTGCCCAGCTGGGCACCCTGAACGTGCAGGAACTGCTGGTGCTGGCACCGCAGAAGTTCCAGGCTGGCGACACCTGGATGGTGCTGGCCACGCTGATGCTGCTGGGTGGTGCGGTCGGTAAATCGGCACAGCTGCCACTGCAGACCTGGCTGGCCGACGCCATGGCGGGCCCGACTCCGGTTTCGGCACTGATCCACGCCGCAACCATGGTGACCGCGGGCGTGTACCTGATCGCCCGTACCAACGGCCTGTTCCTGCTGGCGCCGGACATCCTGCACCTTGTAGGTGTGGTCGGTGGCGTTACCCTGGTACTGGCAGGCTTCGCTGCGCTGGTACAGACCGATATCAAGCGTATCCTCGCCTACTCGACCATGAGCCAGATCGGCTACATGTTCCTGGCCCTGGGCGTGGGTGCCTGGGACGCGGCGATCTTCCACCTGATGACCCACGCCTTCTTCAAGGCCCTGCTGTTCCTTGCCTCCGGTGCGGTGATCGTTGCCTGCCACCACGAGCAGAACATCTTCAAGATGGGCGGCCTGTGGAAGAAGCTGCCGCTGGCCTACGCCAGCTTCGTGGTCGGTGGTGCGGCACTGGCGGCCCTGCCGATCGTGACCGTCGGCTTCTACTCCAAAGACGAGATCCTCTGGGAAGCCTTCGCCAGCGGCAACACCGGCCTGCTGTATGCCGGCCTGGTAGGCGCGTTCATGACCTCGCTGTACACCTTCCGCCTGATCTTCATCGCCTTCCATGGCGAAGCCAAGACCGAAGCCCACGCGGGCCACGGCATCAGCCACTGGCTGCCGCTGGGCGTGCTGATCGTGCTGTCGACCTTCGTCGGCGCCTGGATCACCCCGCCGCTGGCCGGTGTGCTGCCAGAAAGCGCCGGCCATGCCGGTGGCGAAGCCAAGCACGCGCTGGAGATCACCTCGGGTGCCATCGCCATCGCCGGTATCCTGCTGGCCGCCCTGCTGTTCCTGGGCAAGCGCCGCTTCGTCAGCGCCGTCGCCAACAGTGGCATCGGTCGCGTCCTGTCGGCCTGGTGGTTCGCTGCCTGGGGCTTCGACTGGATCTACGACAAGCTTTTCGTCAAACCGTACCTGCTGATCAGCCACATCCTGCGCAAGGACCCGGTTGACCGCACCATCGGCCTGATTCCTCGGATGGCGCGTGGTGGCCACGTGGCCATGAGCAAGACCGAGACTGGCCAACTGCGCTGGTACACCGCCTCTATCGCCGTGGGTGCCGTGCTGGTGCTCGGTGCCGTGGTAGTGGCTGCGGTATGACTATGAATCTTGCGACTTTGCCAAAGGAAACCAACCCGTCATGATTTTGCCTTGGCTGATCCTGATCCCCTTCATCGGCGGCTTCCTGTGCTGGCTGGGTGAGCGCTTCGGCGCCACCCTGCCGCGCTGGATCGCGCTGCTTACCATGTCCCTGCTGCTTGGCATCGGCCTGTGGCTGTGGGGTACCGGCGACTACACCCTTGCTCCCGCCCCGGGCGCCGAACCGGCCTGGGCCCTGGAATACAAAGTCCAGTGGATCCAGCGCTTCGGCATCAGCATCCATCTGGCCCTTGATGGCCTGTCGCTGCTGATGATCCTGCTCACCGGCCTGCTCGGTGTGCTGTCGGTACTGTGTTCCTGGAAAGAGATCCAGCGCCACGTCGGCTTCTTCCACCTCAACCTGATGTGGATCCTCGGCGGCGTGGTCGGTGTGTTCCTGGCCCTGGACCTGTTCCTGTTCTTCTTCTTCTGGGAAATGATGCTGGTGCCGATGTATTTCCTCATCGCGCTCTGGGGTCACAGCTCGGCAGATGGCAAGAAGACCCGGATCTACGCGGCGACCAAGTTCTTCATCTTCACCCAGGCCAGCGGCCTGATCATGCTGGTGGCGATCCTGGGCCTGGTGCTGGTCAACTACAACACCACTGGCGTGCTCACCTTCAACTACAGCGACCTGCTCAAGGCCGAGTTGCCAGCCGGTGTCGAGTACGTGCTGATGCTGGGCTTCTTCATCGCCTTCGCGGTGAAGCTGCCGGTAGTGCCGTTCCACTCCTGGCTGCCTGACGCTCACGCCCAGGCACCGACCGCAGGCTCGGTGGACCTGGCGGGTATCTTGCTGAAGACCGCGGCCTACGGCCTGCTGCGCTTCGCCCTGCCGCTGTTTCCGAACGCCTCGGCCGAGTTCGCGCCGATCGCCATGACCCTGGGCCTGATCGGTATCTTCTACGGTGCCTTCCTGGCCTTCGCACAAACCGACATCAAGCGCCTGATCGCCTTCTCCAGCGTCTCGCACATGGGCTTCGTGCTGATCGGTATCTACTCCGGCAGCCAGCAGGCCCTGCAAGGTGCGGTGATCCAGATGCTGGCCCACGGCCTGTCGGCTGCGGCGCTGTTCATCCTGTCCGGCCAGCTGTACGAGCGCCTGCACACCCGTGACATGCGCCAGATGGGTGGCCTGTGGCACCGCATCGCTTACCTGCCGGCCATCAGCCTGTTCTTCGCAGCGGCATCGCTGGGCCTGCCAGGCACCGGCAACTTCGTCGGCGAGTTCCTGATCCTGATCGGCAGCTTCGTGCATGTACCGTGGATCACCGTGATTGCCACCACCGGCCTGGTGTTCGGTTCGGTGTACTCGCTGATCATGATCCACCGCGCCTACTTCGGCCCGGCCAAGACCGACACCGTGCTGGCCGGCATGGACGGTCGCGAACTGATCATGGTTCTGGGTCTGGCGGTATTGCTGATCCTGCTGGGCGTGTATCCGCAGCCGTTCCTCGACACCTCTGCCGCCACCATGAGTGGTGTGCAGCAGTGGCTCGGATCCGCTTTCACTCAACTCGCTTCGGCCCGGTAAGAGCGCTATGGAATTCACCACTCAACACTTCATCGCATTGGCGCCGATGCTGATCACCACCATCACCACGGTGGTGGTGATGCTGGCGATCGCCTGGAAGCGCAACCACTCGCAAACCTTCCTGCTGTCCACCGTGGGCCTGAACCTGGCCCTGCTGTCGCTCCTGCCGGCACTGAAGGTCGCGCCGCTGGCGGTCACCTCGCTGATCACCATCGACAAATTCGCCTGCCTGTACATGGCGATCATCCTCGTGGCGACACTGGCCTGCGTCACCCTCGCCCACGCCTACCTCGGCGAGGGCTCCAAGGGTTTCCCGGGCAACCGTGAAGAACTGTACCTGTTGCTGCTGATGTCGGCCCTCGGTGGCCTGGTGCTGGTCAGCGCCAACCACCTGGCCGGCCTGTTCATCGGCCTGGAGCTGCTGTCGGTACCCGTCTACGGCCTGGTGGCGTATGCCTTCTTCAACAAGCGATCGCTGGAAGCCGGCATCAAGTACATGGTGCTGTCGGCCGCAGGCTCGGCTTTCCTGCTGTTCGGCATGGCCCTGCTGTACGCCGACGCCGGCAGCCTGAGCTTCGACCAGATCGGCAAAGCCCTGGCTACCACCAGCATGCCAAGCCTGGTGGCCCAGCTGGGCCTGGGCATGATGCTGGTCGGCCTGGCCTTCAAGCTGTCGCTGGTACCGTTCCATCTGTGGACCCCGGACGTGTACGAAGGCGCTCCGGCGCCGGTCGCCGCGTTCCTGGCAACCGCCAGCAAGGTGGCAGTATTCGCCGTTGTCGTGCGCCTGTTCATGCTCTCCCCTGCTGCCAGCAGCGGCGTGCTCAGCACCGTACTGGCGGTGATTGCCGTAGCCTCGATCCTGATTGGTAACCTGCTGGCACTGACCCAGAGCAACCTCAAGCGTCTGCTGGGTTACTCGTCCATCGCCCACTTCGGTTACCTGGTCATCGCGTTGGTCGCCAGCAAGGGCCTGGCCCTGGAAGCCATGGGCGTTTACCTGGTCACCTACGTGATCACCAGCCTGGGCGCCTTCGGCGTCATCACCCTGATGTCCTCGCCATACGGCGGCCGTGACGCCGATGCCCTGTACGAGTACCGCGGCCTGTTCTGGCGCCGCCCGTACCTGACAGCGGTACTGACCGTGATGATGCTGTCGCTGGCGGGTATCCCGCTGACCGCCGGCTTCATCGGCAAGTTCTACATCATCGCTACCGGCGTCGAATCGCACCTGTGGTGGTTGGTCGGTGCGCTGGTGATCGGTAGCGCCATCGGCGTGTACTATTACCTGCGCGTCATGGTTACCCTGTACCTGGTCGAGCCGAACCTGCGTCGTCACGACGCCCCGCTGAAGTGGGAACAGCGCACCGGCGGTGTCATGCTGCTGGCTATCGCCATTCTCGCTTTCGTACTGGGTGTGTACCCGCAGCCCCTGCTGGAAATGGTTCAGCAAGCGGGCCTGCAACTGATCGGTTGATCACCCCGGCAGCCCCGGTAACAGAAAACACCCCGCCTAGGCGGGGTGTTTTTTTATCTGCACGTTTTGCTACCTGCGCCCAATGGTGCCTCACTCACTCGGGCAGCCCTGGCCTGCGCCCGGCAAGGCGGCCTTGCGCAAATCACCATTGGCCGAAGGCAGGTACACTTCCGGATTGGGCATGCCGCTGGGGGAGAGTTCATGGGTCATTTCGAATTCGGCGCGCACTGACCAGCCACACGCCTCGGTGGTGCATTGCAAATAAGCGATTCGCAGGAAAATATGGCGCCCTTCGCTAGTACGTATGCGCATCCGGCTGTGGCAATGCGGGCAAACCAGCTTGTAAGTACTCACGGCAAGTACCTGCTAGCATTGCCCAGGCTAGCCTGTGTATCAGTATTGGCTGCAACTGTGGGTGTATTCTTCAATTTGATGGTTCTCATTGCAGAAGTGCTCCTTAAAACGCAGGGCTGTATTCATAACGAGTAGTTTAAGCCCATGGAATATCATTAAACCAGTCATGGATATTTGTTATGAGTACTCACATACTTGCTGAGGTGCTCACCCGCCTTAAGCTTCTCACTGGCGCAAACACAGATGCCGAGCTGTCACGTGCACTGTCGGTCAGCCCGCAAACGCTGAGCAGCTGGAAGGTTCGCGAAAGCATCCCTTACTCACTTTGCATAGACATCGCCAAAAAGCATGCATGCTCTCTGGACTGGCTATTGCTGGGCCATGCCGAGCACAACGCCGCACCAAGTGATGCGGGTTGGGAGTGCGACATGCTCGAACGGCTGCGCACGCTCTCGCACAGCGATCGCCAGGCCATCCTGCTGTTCATCAAGGACAAGCAGCGCATCCAGCAGTTGGAACAGCAACTGAGTGAGCTCGGCGTCGCAACCAATGGCTAACCCCGACGGCGCCAGCGCTGGATAAGCTCGCGCGGGTCGAGTGTATCCAGCCAGACCATGACCTTGAGGCTGATGGGGATCACCACCACAGCGGCCACGAATGCCGCCATGCCCCGAGTCAGCAAAGGCACCAATGACGAAACCAGTGGCTCAAACAAATGGCCCACGCCCACGGTCACGAATACCAGCAGGAGTTTCTTGGCCAGTGTCAGGCGCCTGGTCTCACTGGTGATCAATCGATCGCGTGCCGCGCTCACCAGCAATGCCCCCAGCAACGCGGCGAACAACACATCGCCATCCACCCCCAGGAACGCCACCAATGCCGAGGTCAAGCTGTCTAAAACAGGTCGCTCACGCATGGGCTTGCCCTCCGCGCGGAACAGGCAGGCAGGCGGTTGCCCCCAGGCTATACATGACCGCCGCTTCGACAAAACGGAGGTAGCACACCCGCAAGGCACGCCCATGATCATGCCCGGCCACATCCTCGAGGCGCTTGTAGCCCCGCTCTCGCAGCACTGACCGCCAGCGGGCGAATTCGCGTGCAGCCTCGATAGCAGCGCAGCGCGCGGCCACTTCCAAAGCAGCATCACTGACAGCCCGCGACAGTTGCAGATGCTCACGCAAACTGCCCAAATCCACCCGCGGCCAGAACGGGTCATGGCAATCGACAAAGCGCGGTAGCCGAGGATCGTTGCTCATGCTCTACCCCCCCTTACTGCTCGGCCAGCATGCCGTAGCGAATGGCCTTGATCACAGCTGCCACCCGGGTAGGCACTTCAAATTTGCGCAGGATGTTGGACACGTGAAAGTTCACCGTCGACTCCTTGCATTCAAGGATCTGGCCGATCTCCCACGAGCTCTTGCCATAAGCACACCACAACAGCACTTGCTGTTCACGTGGCGTCAGGCGAACCGGGGCGTCCGCCAAGGGTTGCTGCGAGTGTCGAGCGTTGTCAGTCATGTTTGAACTCCACGGGTGATTGAGCGAGGCATTACTGCCTACCTGCAGTCACCTTACGAAGCACAGGCCACCCACCTCCACCGCCGTGGTTTGTAAAGAACTTTCGTACAAGACCGTATGACGAAGGTTACGCACGATTTGCTGACTTTCTGCGTGCTCCAAGCCGCATTTCGCTCGTCTCAACGCCGTTGTCCATTCGCCTTTCGCCTGGAGTCGTACAATGCGTTCCGATTTACCCCTCTCGTCCTGCCTCGGTCTGCTGGCGGCCTTGGCTGCTACTCAGCCCGCTCTGGGGGCATCCTCGGTCGAATTGGGCCGAGTGCTGATCACCGATGAGGAGCAGAACGAGCTGACGGCAGCCAGCGAGCGCCTGCGTGAAATACCGGGGGCCAGCAACCTGGTGGACATGCAGCGCGTGGGGCAAGGCCGGGTGGCCAGCAACCAGGACGTGCTGGCCTATCAGCCTGGGGTGTTCGCCCAATCGGCAGGCAACGACGGCATCAAGCTGTCGATACGCGGCTCGGGCCTCAACCGCGCGCCGGGGGCGCACGGTTCCGGCGTTTACACGATGTTCGACGGCCTGCCGCTGACCGGCCCGGGCGGCACGCCTTACGAATTGTTCGAACCGCTGTGGCTGAGCCGTGCCGAAGTGCTGCGTGGCGCCAATGGCTTTGACCAAGGCTCCCTGGCCTTGGGCGGTGCCATCAACTACGTCACCCACACCGGCTACGACGCGCCTGCACTGCAAGTACGCTACGAGGTCGGTAGCCGCGGCTACCAGCATCGGCACATCAGTTCGGGCCAGGTGCTGGGCAATCTCGACTATTACGTGGCCCTGACCGACACGGAATATGACGGCTACCAGGCGCACAGCAGCGGCAGCGCCAAGGGCATTGCCGCCAATGTCGGTTACCGCTTCAACCCCGACCTGGAAACCCGCTTCTACCTGCGCTACCGGGAAACTGAAAACGAACTGCCTGGGCGCCTGACCAAAGACCAGATCAAGCACCACCCACGCGCGGCCAACCCCAACTATCTGGCACGCGACGACAGCCGCCCGCAACCAGGCAGCACCTGGGTGGGCAACAAGACCACCTTCTACCTCGACGACGAGGCGCGCCTGGAAGCCGGCGTGGTCTATCACGACTACCCGATGGACCTGCGCGAAGGCCCCATGCGCCTGAAGGTCGCCTATACCGATGTCAGCGGTACGCTGAACTATTTCCGCCGCGACACACTGTTCGGTCGCGAGAGCAAGACCACCGTCGGTTGGCGTACCACCAAGCACCTGCCCAACAGCGGCGCTTCGCAATTTACCCGCAATGGCGATGTGTTCGGCGAGCGCACCCGTGACTTCACCTACCAGGGCTCGGACACCGTGCTGCATGTTGGCAACGATCTGGAACTGGTCCCCAACCTGTGGCTGAGCACCGGCCTGGCCATGATCTACACACGCCGCGAAAGTGACGTGACCTACCCCGCTGAAGGCGGCAAGGTGAGCATGCATGACTGGGACTATGCACCCCGCCTGGGGCTGCGCTACGACATCCGCCCGGACTTGCAGGTGTACGGCAACCTGAGCCGCTCGGTAGAGCCGCCACACCCGTGGTCGCTGATCTGGAGCGCGCCCAGCACAGGCGGCAAGCAGATCCAGCCGATCGAGATGCAGAACCAGACAGCCACCACCCTGGAACTGGGCGCCCGTGGCGACTCGGCGCTCGGCCGCTGGGACCTGGCCTGGTACTACTCGCAAGTGCGCCACGAACTGCTGGCCGTTGAGGTAGTGCCGAACTTCACCTCGGAATTCAACGCCAGCGCTACCGTGCACCAAGGCGTTGAAGCCGGCCTCGACAGCACCCTGTGGGAACGCGCGGGCACTGGCAAGCTGAGCTTGCGCCAGGCCTACACCTTCAGCGACTTCCACTACCGTGATGACGACACGTTTGGCGACAACCGTCTGCCCGGCATCCCCATGCACTACTACCAGGCCGAGCTGCGCTATGACTGGCCGAGCGGCTTCTATGCCGGGGTCAACACACAAATGGCTTCGAAGGTGCAGGTGGACTACGCCAATAGCTACCACGCCGATGAATATGCCTTGCTCGGCGCACGCGTTGGCTGGGACTCACCGAAACAGGACTGGCAGACCTGGCTGGACCTGCGCAACCTGACCAACCAGCGCTATGCAGCGACCGTGACGCCGGCCTACAACGACGCCGGCCAGGACAATGCCCGTTCGACACCGGGCGAAGGATTTGGCGTATATGCCGGGGTTTCCTACAGCTTCCGCTGACGGGTAGGCGCGGATTTACCTGCGAATGCGTCGGCAAATTCAATGACGCATTCGCGGGTAAACCCGCGCCTACACAGGGGCGTTGCACAGCAGGATTAGGGGCTCAGACCGCCCTGTTCAACTTCACCCATGAAGCAAACCTGTCGACAAACGCCTGCAAGAACGGTCGCGTCTTGTCGTTGAGCTTGCCCGAATCCTCGAACAAGCTCGCCGCACCGCCAAGGTAAGCCTCGGGCATCTGCATGCAGGGCATGTCGAGAAACACCAGCGACTGGCGCACCGCATGGTTGGCGCCAAAGCCACCAATCGCCCCCGGCGACACACTCACCACCGCCGTCGGCTTGCCGCTCCAGGCACTTTGCCCGTAAGGACGCGAACCCACATCGATGGCATTTTTCAGGCAGCCTGGCACCGAGCGGTTGTATTCCGGGGTGACGAACAACACCGCATCACTGCGGCGGATTTCATCGCGAAAACGCTTCCAGGTTTCCGGCGGTGCCTCGGCTTCGACATCTTCGTTGTACAGCGGCAGGTCGCCAATCTCGACGATCTTCAGCGCAAGGCTGGACGGCGCCAGCTCCGAAAGTGCGCGGGCGACCTTGCGGTTGTAGGACGCCTTGCGCAAGCTGCCCACGACGACTGCTACCGAATACACCTGGCTCATGGCAATTCCAACCTTTGCGGGTTAAATAGACGTTGTAGTTATAGATGACCGTTCTCCAGTGCCTAAGTTTTTTTTCCGCAGGGCGAAAACTTCCGCATCTGTTTCACGGTCTATGACTTCATACATTTCCTACGTAATTCAGAGGTTTCCACCCAAATGGCAGCAGTAATGGTCGGCCAATTCCACGCCCGTGACGCCGAAGGCCGCATCTACCCCGTGCACGAGTTTCAGGAATCCACCCTGCAACTCGACGGCAGCACGCTGGGCGCCCCCATCACCACCTACCGCCTGGCCATCGGCGACAAGGTCAACCACCTGGGTGATAACCGTTTCGAACTGGCACGCTCCGGCGTCGAGATCACGCGCATTCCGTGATGCAATCCACCGTGTAGCGGCCCCCTTCGTGCTGCAGGCCGTGCACATCGGCGACAAACCCGGGAAAGCCCTGGTTGAATTCTCGGGCGAATGCCAGGTAGTCCAGGATCGAGCGGGTCGCCTCGGTGAACCGCTCACCTGGCATGATCAACGGGATGCCAGGCGGGTACGGCACCAGCATCACCGCCGCCACACGCCCCAGTAGTGCCTCGATCGGCACCGCCTCCACTTCGCCACGCACCATCTTGTCATAGGCCTGGGCCGGGCTTACGGCCACCTCCGGCAAACGGGTGAACAGCCGCTTCAGCTGCTTGGCCGTGGCATTGGCGCGGTAGCAGTCATGTAACTGGTCGCACAGGTCGCGCAGGCCTATGCCCTGGTAGCGGAGGGCGTCGGCAGCCCCCACACTCGGCAGGCAATTGCTGAGCGGGGTGTTGCCGTCATAGTGGCGCTTGAACTCAAGTAGTTCGGTGAGCAAGGTGCTCCACTTGCCCTTGGTGATGCCCATGGAAAACAGCACCAGAAAGCTGTACAGGCCGGTTTTTTCCACCACCAGCCCGCGCTCCCAGAGAAACTTGCTGACGACTGCCGCCGGGATGCCGTGCACGCCCAGCACACCATCAGCGCTCAGGCCCGGCATCACCAAAGTCACTTTCAGCGGATCGAGCAGCACATAGTCGGCCGCCACTTCACCAAAACCATGCCATTGCGCCCCCGGCTGCAACAACCAGTCCTGCGCGGCCAGACGGGCGATGCCCTCGGCACTTGGCGGCTGCCAGATGCTGAACCACCAGTCCTCTGCGGCAATGTGCTCACGCAGGTTGGCCAGGGCACGACGAAAACTCAACGCCTCGTCGAACATCTCCTGCAGCAGCGAGCGCCCGGCCGGCCCTTCCATCATGGCCGAAGCCACATCCAGCGAGGCGAGAATGCTGTACTGCGGCGAGGTAGAGATGTGCATCATGAACGCTTCGTTGAAACGGTCCCGGTCCAGCTGCCGCCTGGCCCCGTCCTGCACATGAATCATCGAAGCCTGGCTGAACGCCGCGAGCAGCTTGTGGGTGGAATGGGTACTGAACACCAGCGGGCTGTCTGCCGCGCAGGCGGTGCCCATGGCGTAGCGCCCGGTGAAAAAGTCGTGGAACGCAGCATAGGCAAACCAGGCCTCGTCGAAGTGCAGCACCTCGACACTGGCACCCAGGGCCTGCTTGATCAGCCCGGCGTGGTAACACAGCCCGTCGTAGGTGGAGTTGGTCACTACCGCCAGCTTGATACGCTGGCCACGATCACGGGCAAGGGGGTTGGCCTGAATCTTCGCGGCGATCGCCTCGGGGCTGAACTCGCTGAGCGGGATCGGGCCGATGATGCCCAGTTCGTTGCGCTCCGGGCACAGGTACAGCGGGATGGCACCCGTCATGATGATCGCGTGCACCACCGACTTGTGGCAGTTGCGGTCCACCAGCACCAGGTCGTCACGGCCGACCATGGCGTGCCAGACGATCTTGTTGGCCGTGGAGGTACCATTGATGACGAAGAAGGTGTGGTCGGCGCCGAAGTTGCGCGCCGCCCTGACCTCGGCTTCAGCCAGCGGGCCTGTGTGGTCGAGCAGCGAACCCAGCTCCGGCACGGAAACGGACAGGTCCGAGCGCAGGGTATTTTCCCCAAAGAACTGGTGAAAGGCTTGGCCTACCGGGCTTTTATGATAGGCCACACCGCCACCATGGCCTGGGGTGTGCCAGGAATAGTTGGACTGCGCGGTGTGCTGCACCAGCGCCTTGAAGAACGGCGGCAGCAGGCCGTCGAGGTAGGTGTGTGCAGCACGCGCCACCTGGCGGGCGAGAAACGGCACGGTGTCTTCGAACAGGTAAAGGATGCCACGCAGCTGGTTGAGCTCGCTCATGGCTTCGGCGGGAGCATTTTCCAGGGTCACCTGCTCGCCCAGGGCGAAGATCGGCAGGTTGGGTGCACGCAGGCGGGCCAGGCCAATCAGCTCAGCCATGTTCTGCAGCAGATGGGTGTTCTCGCCAGCGCCTTCAGCCGCGATGAGCATGCAGGCCAGACCGTGGTGGGTGGCAGCGACCAGGCGCGCTTCGGCGTGGTCAGCGGCGGCGAGAATGGCAAAGCCATCCTGGCGCAATTCCTCGGCGATGCCGCGCACACGTTCGCCAGCAACACTGTCGGCCTTGATGGCGCGGTGGACGATGAGGATCGGGAACTTGAGGTCCTTGTACATCAGGTGGCTACCTCCGAAGGACATGGCGTCCATTTCAGGGTAGTTGAGCCTTGTATTGCCTGTACTGGACCTTTCGCGGGTAAACCCGCTCCTGCTGGGCACCGGCCGGTGATTGGACACAGGCGTCGTAGGAGCAGGTTTACCCGCGAAAGGGCCGGGCCTGCTGGCCAATCTGCCCCCCGCCATTCACCGCCGCAGCCACCACCGTATTCGCGGGTAAACCCGCGCCTACAACGATCTCCACTTCTGTTGCGGGGCGAAAGATCAGCCGGCTGGCGTCTCAGTCAGGGCCTGCCACAGCGAAGGCCCACCCGCCGACTTGGCAATGGCCGCCAGCCGCTCGGCATGCGCCTCCAGCTCTTCAGCGCTGGCCATGATCACCCGCCCTGGCGCACGCCCGACAATCCGGCGGATCTCGCTGCCGCCAGCGCCCTGCCCGTCCTCTTCGGCATCTGCGCCATTCCCAGCCAACGACAGGCTGGTCTGGCCACCGGTCATTGCCAGGTAAACGTCGGCCAGCAGTTCCGAGTCGAGCAGTGCGCCGTGCAACTCACGGCCCGAGTTGTCGATGTCGTAGCGTTTGCACAGCGCATCCAGGCTGTTGCGCTGCCCCGGGTGGCGCGAACGTGCCAGCAGCAGGGTGTCCAGAATGGTGCAGTGCTGCGAAATGTCAGCGCGGTCCTGCTGGCCCAGCAAGGCGAATTCGTTGTTGATGAAGCCAACGTCGAACGCCGCGTTGTGGATGACCAGCGTGGCGCCCTGGATGAACTGGAAGAACTCCTCGGCGACATCACCAAAGCGGGGCTTGCCGACCAGGAAGGCATCCGTGATGCCGTGAACGTTGATCGCGCCCTCGTCACTCTCGCGATCGGGCTGCAGGTAGACGTGGAAGTGCCGCCCGGTCAGGCGCCGGCCGATGACCTCGACACAGCCGATCTCGATGATCCGGTGGCCTTCGCCAACCGGCATACCCGTGGTTTCGGTATCGAGAATGACGAACCGTTTATCTTGCTGCTGCTCCACGCGGGCGCTCCAACTTGCATCCGTTACAAAGGCCGCGATTGTACCCCAGCTCAACGCTGGGCGCGCACCTCATCGACCCCACGGTTGGCCAGCTGGTCGGCGCGTTCGTTGCCGGGGTGGCCGATATGGCCGCGTACCCACTTCCAGGTCACCTTGTGGCGGTTGACCTGTTCATCGAGCTGCTGCCACAAGTCAGCGTTCTTCACCGGCTCCTTGGCGGCGGTCTTCCAGCCGCGCTTCTTCCAGTTGACCATCCATTCGTTGATGCCCTTCATCACGTACTGCGAGTCGGTGGTCAGTACCACCTCGCATTCACGCTTGAGCGACATCAGGCCCTGGATCGCGGCCATCAGCTCCATGCGGTTGTTGGTGGTCTCACGTTCGCCGCCCCACAGTTCCTTCTCGACGCCCTTGTAGATCATCAGCACGCCCCAGCCACCCGGGCCAGGGTTGCCCTTGCAGGCACCATCCGTAAACATCTCGACGCTATCGCTCATGTACCACTCTTGAATTCAGTGCTTGTCAGTTTCGGGGTTGGCTGCGGTGCGGTTGACTTTCGCCAGTGGCAGCGGCAGCAGCTTGCCCATTGGCTCGCGGCGTTCCGGCCGCAAAGGCCGCAGGCCTACCACCATCTTGCGCGCCACCAGCAGGTACACCCCGCCACCGGAGCCCTGCCAGCCGCCGGCCAGTCGCTCCCAGCCCTCCAGGCGTTGCTGCCAGGCAGGTGAGGCAAGCGGCGGACGATAGCACCCGAAGCGGCGTTTCTCCAGCGCGAAGCCCAGCAGGTTGAGCCAGTCGCCCACCCGGGAGGGCGAGATGCAGCGCGCCTTGCGCAGAGCACCGTGACTGAAGAAATGGCGCATGCCCCAGCTGCTCCAGGGGTTGATCCCCACGATCAGCAGGTGCCCGCCCGGGCGGACGGCACTGGCGGCCTCGCGCAGCAGGCCAT
The DNA here is from genome assembly GCF_052044625.1 of Pseudomonas sp. 22515. Taxonomy (NCBI): domain Bacteria; kingdom Pseudomonadati; phylum Pseudomonadota; class Gammaproteobacteria; order Pseudomonadales; family Pseudomonadaceae; genus Pseudomonas; species Pseudomonas sp. 22515. Next base: position 55,512 of record NZ_JBQENN010000002.1, on the reverse strand, counting down.
GGGGCGACAGGCAGAAGTCCAGGCCATGCTGCAGCACCACCACGTCGGCAGCGTGCTCGCTCAACGGCCAGGCCTGTTCTTCGCAGACAATCTCCACACCCGGCAAGGGCGCACCAAGGCGCACGTTACGCTGCACCTGGGGGGCTCTGGGCGGTGGCTCGGCGCAGGGCCCGTAATGCACGAGATAGCCGCCAAAGAAGCGCCCGAGCTCTTCTTCCAGCAGTTTGTCCTCCTCCTTGAGCATCAGTTGCCCAAGTGGGCCGTTGAACCACTCACGGGCCAGGCTGATCAGCTCGACCCAGTCCGGGTCGGCCTGTGCAAAAGCTTGGTCGGTCATTGCGCTCTCCCTCGAAGGTTCTCCCACCGCGCCATCGCGGCTAAGATGCCCTCATGTGCCACGCTAGGCGAATCGGATCCGCACCATGATACAGATCGATGCTCTCCCCGCTTTCTCCGACAACTACATCTGGTTGTTACAGGATACTGCCAAACGCCGTTGTGCGGTGGTCGACCCAGGCGATGCCGGCCCGGTGGAGCGCTGGCTGGCTGCCAACCCCGAATGGGTGCTGAGCGACATCCTCGTCACCCACCACCACAATGACCATGTCGGCGGTGTGGAGCGGCTCAGGCAATTGACCGGCGCACGGGTCTGTGGCCCCGCCAACGAACGCATTCCCGGCCGCGACCTGGCACTGGACGAAGGCGACAGGGTGGACGTGCTGGGTGTAACTTTCCAGGTGCTGGCGGTACCCGGCCACACCCTGGGGCATATCGCCTTCTTCAGCGACCAGCCAGCAACACCCATCCTGTTCAGTGGCGATACCCTGTTCGCCGCCGGTTGCGGGCGCATGTTCGAAGGTACACCCGAACAGATGCAGCCGGCCCTCGCCCGCCTGGCGGCCCTGCCAGAGCAGACAGCAGTGTACTGCGCCCATGAGTACACCCTCAGCAACCTGCGTTTCGCCAAGGCGGTGGAACCGACCAACCCGCACGTTCAACAACGGTTCGAGGACGTTAGCCGTTTGCGCGCCGAAAATCGCATCAGTTTGCCATCAACGATCGGACTGGAGCGCCTGACCAACCCCTTTCTGCGTACCTCTGAAACATTAGTTAAACAAAAAGCAGACGAATGGAAGGGACATTCAAACACCACGCATGTCGCTGTTTTTGCTGCCTTGAGGTCTTGGAAGGACACCTTCTGATAACCGCAAGATATATCGCAAGTGATGGTCAAAGGTTGACCAGGCCCGGAGCGGTTTCTAGAATCGCCGAACTTTTTCGCCCGGATACCTGTATCAGCCGATGTCTTCCCGTAGCCGCAGAACCTCTCATTCCGTCGCCCTGACGCGCCTGGCCCAAATCAGTGCGCTGGCCCTGGCCGCCACCTTGGTGGGCTGCCAGAGCACCCGTCAGCTCGACGAATCCGATAGCGTTCGCGCGCACAACTACCAGGCGCGGATCAAGCACAAGCCTTCTCCGCTGCTGGTCAAGCCGGCCGAGCAGGCGCCGCAGGATGTCTGGGAGCGCATGCGCCAGGGCTTCGCCCTGCAGGACAGCATCGACGTCAACCCGCGCATCGAACAGCAGCGCTTGTGGTTCGCCAGCAACCCGACCTTCATCGAAAGCGCCGGGGAACGTGGCAGCCTCTACCTGCACTACATCGTCGAGCGCCTTGAAGAACGCGACATGCCGCTGGAACTGGCCCTGCTGCCAGCCATCGAAAGTGCCTACAACCCCATGGCCTACTCACGCGCCAGCGCTGCCGGCATGTGGCAGTTCATGCCGGCTACCGGTCGCCACTTCAACCTGCGCCAGACCAACTTCTATGACGGCCGCCGCGATGTCACCGCGTCGACCAACGCCGCGCTGGACTACCTGACCCGCCTGCACGACATGTTCAACGGCGACTGGCTGTTGGCCCTGGCGGCCTACAATGCCGGCGAAGGCACCGTCAGCCGAGCCATCGAGCGCAACGAAAGGCTCGGCCTGCCGACCGACTACTGGAACCTGCCGCTACCACAGGAAACCCGCGACTACGTACCCAAGTTGCTGGCACTGTCGCAGGTGGTGTCCACGCCAGAAGCCTATGGTGTCAATCTCACCCCGATCGCCAACGAACCGTACTTCGAAGCGGTGGCGATCAATGATCGCCTGGACCTTACCCGGGTCGCGGCCTTTGCCAACATCGACGAGGACGAGCTGATCCAGCTCAACCCGGCATTCAAGAAGCGCATGACCGTCGATGGCCCGAAACAGCTGCTGGTGCCCACCGCCAAGGCGCAGTTGCTCAGTGCCAGCCTGTCCAACCTCAACCCGGAGCAACTGGTCAGCCTGCAACCGCCGAAAGCAGCGTTTGCCCGGGCTGTGGCCGAAGCCAAGGCACCGGTGGGGGCGCGTAGCTACCGGGTCAAGCGTGGCGATAACCTAAGCGCCATCGCCAAGGTCAACCGTGTGTCGGTCAAGGACATCAAGCGCTGGAACCGTTTGTCCGGCAACAGTCTGCGTGCTGGCCAGGTTCTGGCCCTGCGCGGTGGCAGTGCACCGAGCGCCGCCGGCAACCGGGTTGCCGCCTCCGGGAAGCGCTCCACGCAATACAAGGTCCGCAAGGGCGATTCCCTGTACCTGGTGGCCAAGCGCTTCAATGTGGAAATGAAGCACCTCAAGCGCTGGAACCCACGCAGCGGCCATGCCCTCAAGCCAGGCCAGACCCTGACCGTCTACCTCGGGCATTGATCCCGCAACCAGGGCCCTCACGCGGCCTTGTGGGAGCGGCCTGGTGTCGCGACAGGGGCGCGGAGCGGCCCCAGTATTTCAACTTTTCAGCATAAACTGCCGGGGCTGCTGCGCAGCCCTTTCGCGACACAAGGCCGCTCCCACAGGTACCGTGACACCTGTTGCCCCCGGCTTGGGGCCCGCACCTTCAAAACCTCTCTTTTTCCAACCCCACCAAGCTGTTACTGTACTCGATCAAAGCCCAACGCCTCTGGATCGGATGCCGACTTGATACGTCCCCTCCTGCTGTCACTCAGCCTGGCCTTGAGCTTTCCCGCAGCCGCGATGGTGAGCGAAAGCCACGGATACGCGCAGTTCGGCACGCTCAAGTACCCGGCCACCTTCACCCACTTCGACTGGGTCAACCCGCAAGCGCCCAAGGGCGGCACGTTGCGGGCCATGGCTTTTGGTACCTTCGACACGCTCAACCCCTACACCTTCAAAGGGTCGAGCCCGATTACCACGCCCAATTTCCAGCAGTACGGCATCAGCGAGCTGAACGAGCCACTGATGGTCGGCACGGGCCAGTACGACCCGTCCGGTGACGAGCCAACCTCCAGCTACGGCCTGATCGCCCGCTCGGTGGAGTACAGCGAGGACCGCAGCTGGGTGGTGTTCAACCTGCGCCCCGAAGCCCGCTGGCATGACGGCCAACCCATCACCTCGGCTGACGTGGCCTTCTCGTACCGCACGCTGCTCAAGGATGGCCACCCGATCTACCGCACCAACCTGCAGGAAGTGCAGCGGGTAGACATCCTCGGCCCGCTGCGCATCCGCTTCGTGTTCAAACGCGCCGGCAACCCGCTGCTGATCCTGCGTCTGGGCGAAATGCCGGTGCTGCCCAAACACTACTGGCAGAAGCGCGACTTCAAGGCCACCACCTTCGAGCCCCCCTTGGGCAGCGGCCCCTACCGCATCACCCAGGTAAAACCCGGACGACGCCTGGTGTTTGAACGGGTGAAGAACTACTGGGGCAAAGACCTGGCGGTCAACCGTGGCAAGTACAATTTCAATCGGGTCGAATACGAGTTCTATCGCGACGCGACGGTGGCCTTCGAAGCCTTCAAGGCCGGCGAGTTCGACATCTATATCGAGCACCAGGCAAAAAACTGGGCCAACGGTTACAACTTCCCTGCAGTGCGCCGCGGTGAAGTGATCAAGGCACAAATCCCGCACAGCATTCCCACGCAAACACAGGGCCTGTTCATGAACAGCCGCCGGGCCGCGTTCAGTGACCCGCGGGTACGCCAGGCGCTGGGGCTGATGCTGGATTTCGAGTGGACCAACCGCGCGCTGTTCAGCAGCGCCTACCGCCGCTCGACCAGCTACTACCCCAACAGCGAGTTCGCCGCCAGCGGCCTGCCCACCGGCAAGGAGTGGCTGCTGCTGGCGCCGTTCCGAGACCAGTTGCCCGCCAAGCTGTTCAGCGAACCGTACAAGGTCAGCCACACCGATGGCCGTGGCATTAGCCGTCAGACCCTGCGCCAGGCCTTGGGCCTGCTCGCTGAAGCCGGGTGGAAGCTGAACGGCCAGCGCCTGGTCGACAGCAAGGGCCAGCAGCTGCGCATGGAGCTGCTGTTGGTAAACCCCAACCTTGAACGCATCCTGCAACCTTATGTCGAAAACCTGTCCAGCATCGGCATCGATGCGCGCTTGCGCACCGTGGACCGTGCCCAGTACAAACAACGCCTGGACCAGTTCGATTTCGACATGATTCTGATGACCCTGAACCAGACCCTCAGCCCCGGCCTCGAACAGTGGCTGTATTTCCATTCCAGCCAGGCCGCGACAAAGGGCAGCAAGAACTATGCTGGGGTCAAGGACCCGGTGGTCGACCACCTGCTCGACACCCTGCTCGCCGCCCGCACCCGCGATGACCAGGTCGCCGCTGCCCGCGCCCTGGACCGCGTGCTTTCATGGCACTACTACATGATCCCCAACTGGTACCTCGACAACCATCGCCTGGCCTACCGCAACCGGTTCGCCTTCGTCACCACGCCGCCCTACACCCTTGGGCTGAACAGCTGGTGGATCAAGACTTCGGAGAAAGCCCAATGACGCCAACGCACCGTCTGCGCCGGCTGGCAGGCAGCCTGTTGCTCGCCTGCCTGAGCCTTCCCGCGCTGGCCGCACCGCAGCACGCGCTCACCCTTTACGACGAGCCACCCAAGTACCCCGCCGACTTCAAGCACTTCGACTACGTCAACCCGGATGCGCCCAAGGGCGGCACCTTCCGCCAGTCCAGCTTCGGCGGCTTCGACAGCCTCAACCCGTTCATCAACAAAGGCGTGGCGGCCGAGAACATCGGCATTATCTATGACACCCTGATGCGCCAGAGCCAGGATGAACCGTTCACCGAATACGGCCTGGTGGCCGGCAAGATCGAAAAGGCCCCGGACAACAGCTGGGTACGCTTCTACCTGCGCCCCGAAGCGCGCTTCCATGACGGCCATCCGATGCGCGCCGACGACGTGGTGTTCACGTTCAACGCCCTGATCAAGGACGGCGCCCCGCTGTACCGCCAGTACTACGCCGACGTCGCCGAAGTGGTCGCCGAAGATCCACTCAAGGTGCTGTTCAAGTTCAAGCACAAGAACAACCGCGAGCTGCCATTGATTCTCGGCCAGCTGCCGGTACTGCCCAAGCACTGGTACGAAAACCGCGAGTTCAACCGCGGCAACCTGGAAATCCCGTTGGGCAGCGGCCCGTACAAGGTCGCCGAGGTCAAGGCCGGGCGCTCGGTGCGCTACGAACGGGTCAAGGATTACTGGGCCAAGGACCTGCCCATCAACCGTGGCTTCTACAACTTCGATGTCATGACCTTCGACGCCTACCGCGACACCACCGTCGCCCTGGAGGCCCTCAAGGCCGGGGCATTCGACTATGGCCTGGAAGTCAGTGCAAAGAACTGGGCCACCGCCTACAACGTGCCCGCCGTGCGCGAAGGTCGCCTGATCAAGGAAGAGCTGCCCAACGGCAACCCCACCGGTATGCAGGGCTTCATTTTCAACATCCGCCGCCCGGTGTTCCAGGATGTGCGTGTGCGCCAGGCCCTGAGCCTGCTGCTGGACTACGAGTGGACCAACAAGCAGCTGTTCAACGGCGCCTACACCCGTACCGGCAGCTACTTCGACAACTCAGAAATGGCCGCCCACGGCCTACCCAGCCCCAACGAGCTGAAAATCCTCGAACCACTGCGCGGCAAAGTGCCCGAGCAAGTATTTACCGAGGTCTTCCACAACCCGGTCAGTGACGGCAGCGGCATGATCCGCGAGCAACAGCGCCAGGCCTACAAGCTGTTGCAGGAAGCCGGCTGGAAAATCGTCGACGACAAGATGGTCGACGCCCAAGGCAAGCCGGCAAGCATCGAGTTCCTGCTGGCGCAGACCGAGTTCGAACGCATTCTGCTGCCGTTCAAGCGCAACCTTGCCGACCTCGGTATCGAGCTGAACATTCGCCGCGTCGACGTTTCGCAATACATCACCCGCCTGCGCTCGCGTGACTACGACATGATCGTTGGCGGCTACCCGCAATCCAACTCGCCAGGCAACGAGCAGCGCGAGTTCTGGTCCAGCGCCGCCGCCGACAACCCCGGCAGCCGCAACTTCATCGGCCTGCGCGACCCGGCCATCGACCAACTGGTGGACCAGCTGATCAACGCCGACTCGCGCCAGAGCCTGGTCGACCACTGCCGCGCCCTCGACCGCGTGTTGCTGTGGGGCTACTACGTGATCCCCAACTGGCACATCAAGACCTGGCGTGTGGCCTACTGGAACCACATCGGCCACCCGAACGTGTCGCCCAAGTACGACATCGGCATCGACACCTGGTGGATCAAGCCCGATGTAACCCCGGCGGTCAGCGAAGCGCCTGCGGACGAGGCCAATTAAGATGCTGGCCTACATCCTGCGCCGCCTGCTGCTGATCATTCCGACCCTGTTCGGCATCCTCATCATCAACTTCATCATCGTCCAGGCCGCCCCCGGTGGCCCGGTCGAGCAAATGATCGCCAAACTCGAAGGCTTCGAAGGCGCCACCAGCCGCATTGCAGGTGGCGGCGCCGAGGTTTCCGTGGCCGGCTCCAACTACCGCGGCGCCCAGGGCCTGGACCCGGCCCTGATCGCTGAAATCGAGCGCATGTACGGCTTCGACAAGTCGCCGCCCGAGCGCCTGTGGATCATGGTCAAGAACTACGCCCGGCTGGACTTCGGCGACAGTTTCTTCCGCGACGCCAAGGTGATCGACCTGATCGCCGAGAAGATGCCGGTTTCGATCTCGCTGGGGCTGTGGAGCACGCTGATCATGTACCTGGTGTCGATCCCGCTGGGGATCGCCAAGGCCGTGCGCCACGGCAGCCACTTCGACGTGTGGACCAGTTCGGCGATCATCGTCGGCTACGCCATCCCGGCGTTCCTGTTCGCCATCCTGCTGATCGTGCTGTTCGCCGGTGGCAGCTACTTCGACTGGTTCCCCCTGCGTGGCCTCACCTCCAACAACTTCGACGAACTGAGCACCACCGGCAAGGTGCTGGACTACTTCTGGCACCTGGTGCTGCCAATCACCGCGCTGGTCATCGGCAACTTCGCCACCATGACCCTGCTGACCAAGAACAGCTTCCTCGACGAGATCAACAAACAATACGTGGTCACCGCCAAAGCCAAGGGCCTGAGCCGATCACGGGTGCTGTACGGTCATGTGTTCCGCAACGCCATGCTGCTGGTGATCGCCGGTTTCCCTTCGGCGTTCATCGGCATCTTCTTCACAGGCTCCTTGCTGATCGAGGTGATCTTCAGCCTCGACGGCCTGGGCCTGATGAGTTTCGAAGCGGCCATCAACCGCGACTACCCGGTGGTCTTCGGCACCCTGTTCATCTTCACCCTGCTAGGGCTGGTGGTGAAACTGATCGGCGACCTGACCTACACCTTGGTCGATCCGCGCATCGACTTTGCCAGCCGGGAGCACTGACATGGCCTTGTCCCCCCTCAACCGCCGGCGCTTCGAGCGTTTCAAGGCCAACCGCCGTGGCTGGTGGTCGCTGTGGCTGTTCCTGATTCTGTTCGGGCTGAGCCTGGGCGCCGAACTGATCGCCAACGACAAACCGATCGCCGTACGTTACGACGGCCAATGGTACTTCCCGGCGTTCAAGCGCTACCCGGAAACCACCTTCGGCGGAGAATTCCCGCTGGAAGCCAACTACAAGAGCCCCTACATCCGCGAACTGCTGGCGAAGAAAGACAGCTTCGTGCTGTGGGCGCCCATTCCGTTCAGCTACCAGAGCATCAACTATGACCTGCGCGTCCCCGCCCCCGCCCCACCTTCGGCGGACAACTGGCTGGGCACCGACGACCAGGGCCGCGACGTGCTGGCGCGGGTGATCTACGGCTTCCGCATCTCGGTTCTGTTTGCCCTCACCTTGACCGTGGCCAGCTCCATTGTTGGCGTCATCGCAGGCGCCCTGCAGGGGTTCTACGGGGGTTGGGTCGACCTCGCCGGGCAACGCTTTCTGGAAATCTGGTCCGGCCTGCCTGTGTTGTACCTGCTGATCATCCTGGCCAGCTTCGTGCAGCCCAACTTCTGGTGGCTGCTGGGCATCATGCTGCTGTTCTCGTGGATGAGCCTGGTGGACGTGGTACGCGCCGAGTTCCTGCGCGGGCGCAACCTGGAATACGTGCGCGCCGCGCGCGCCCTGGGCATGCGCAACGGCGCGATCATGTACCGGCACATCCTGCCCAACGCCATGATCTCGACCATGACCTTCATGCCATTCATTCTCACCGGCGCCATCGGCACCCTCACCGCCCTGGACTTCCTCGGCTTCGGCCTGCCCGCCGGTTCGCCCTCGCTGGGCGAACTGGTGGCGCAAGGCAAGTCCAACCTGCAAGCGCCATGGCTGGGCATCAGCGCCTTTGCCGTGCTGGCGCTGATGCTGAGCCTGCTGGTGTTCATCGGCGAATCCGCCCGCGACGCCTTCGACCCGAGGAAGTGACATGAGTGAACAGAACCTGATCGAAGTGCGGGACCTGGCCGTGGAGTTCGTGACCGGGGACCAGGTCAACCGGGTGGTGGACGGCGTCAGCTTCGATATTCGCAAAGGCGAGACACTGGCCCTGGTGGGCGAAAGTGGCTCGGGCAAATCGGTCACCGCGCACTCGATCCTGCGCCTGCTGCCCTATCCCCTGGCCCGGCACCCCAGCGGCAGCATTCGCTACGAAGGCAAGGACCTGCTGCAGCAGAGCGAGAAGACCCTGCAGCGCATTCGCGGCAACCGCATTGCGATGATCTTCCAGGAGCCGATGACCTCGCTCAACCCGCTGCATTGCATCGAAAAGCAGATCAACGAAATCCTCCTGCTGCACAAGGGCCTGACGGGCAAGGAAGCGACTGCGCGCACCCTGGAGTTGCTGGATATGGTCGGCATTCCAGAGCCGCGCAAGCGCCTCAAGGCCCTGCCCCACGAATTGTCGGGCGGCCAGCGCCAGCGGGTAATGATCGCCATGGCGCTGGCCAACGAGCCCGAGCTGCTGATTGCCGACGAGCCGACCACGGCGCTGGATGTGACCGTGCAGCTGAAGATCCTCGAGCTGCTCAAGGAATTGCAGGCGCGTATGGGCATGGCCCTGTTGCTGATCAGCCATGACCTGAACCTGGTGCGCCGCATCGCCCACCGCGTGTGCGTGATGCAGCGCGGGCAAATTGTCGAGCAAGCCGAATGCGCCACGCTGTTCAGTTCGCCACAGCACCACTACACCCAGATGCTGATCAATGCCGAACCCAGCGGGCTGCCGGCGCACAATCCGGTGGGCGCGCCGTTGCTGGAAGTGGATGACCTCAAGGTGTGGTTCCCGATCAAGAAGGGCTTTCTGCAGCGCACGGTCGACCATGTGAAGGCGGTGGACGGGGTCAACTTCAGCTTGCCCCAGGGCCAGACGCTGGGCATTGTTGGCGAATCCGGGTCGGGCAAGTCCACATTGGGCCTGGCGATCTTGCGGCTGATTTCCAGCCAAGGCGGCATTCGCTTTCATGGGCAGAACCTCGAAGGGCTGAACCAGAAAGCCGTGCGCCCCCTGCGGCGGGAAATGCAGGTGGTGTTCCAGGACCCGTTTGGCAGCCTTAGCCCGCGCATGTGCGTAGCGGATATCGTCGGCGAAGGGCTGCGCATCCACGGCATTGGCACCGCGCAGGAACAGGAAGCGGCGATCATCGCGGCCCTGGAGGAAGTAGGCCTGGACCCCCGCACGCGCCATCGCTACCCCCATGAGTTTTCGGGTGGCCAGCGCCAGCGCATAGCGATTGCCCGGGCGCTGGTGCTGAAGCCGGCGCTGATTCTGCTGGATGAGCCCACCTCGGCGCTGGACCGTACCGTGCAGCGGCAAGTGGTCGAGCTGCTGCGTAATCTGCAGCAAAAGTACAACCTGACCTACTTGTTCATCAGCCATGACCTGGCAGTGGTCAAGGCGTTGAGCCATCAATTGATGGTGATCAAGCATGGGCATGTGGTAGAGCAAGGGGACGCGCAGGCAATCTTCCATGCGCCGCAGCATCCCTATACGCGGCAGTTGCTGGAGGCGGCGTTTTTGGAGGTTGAGGCTTCTTAGGGAAAGGGTGTGTGTTCGCCTTGATTCTTGCGGCGTGTTTGAGATCGAGCGCCGCGCGGGCGGCGCTCGATCTACGCAACACCGCAAAACCCAAGGCAGGCGCCCTGCCGCCCTGACGCAATCGGGCGTAGGACACCTGGAATGATGAGATTGCGTACGTCCGGGGTTATCAGAAATCGATGGTCCCGGAGAACTTCACCAGCCGCGGGTCACCCTGGGTCAGGTAACCGCCGTTAGCCGAGGCCCAGTAGTTCTTGTCGGTCAAGTTCTCCACATTCACCCGCAAGGTCAGGTCTTTCTCCGCTACCTTCAACTTGTAGCGGGCACCAGCATCGAAACGGTTCCAGGTCGGCAGACTGACATTGTTCGCCGCATCGACGAACTGGCCACCGGTGCGCAGCATCCTCGCATTCAGCGCCAGCCCCGGCACGCCGGGCACGTCCCAGTCGACGCTGGCATTGAGCTGGAATGTCGGCACGCCGATGGCATGGTTGCCATCGTTGCTGCCGTTGGCGGTGTTTTTCTGCTCCGAGGTCATGCGCGTGCCGCCGGCCATCAGGCGTAAGCCCTGGACCGGCTCGCCGAACACACTCAACTCCAGGCCTTTGTTGACCTGCTCGCCGTCGCGAACGAAGACGTTGTTCAAGGTGTAGCCGTCCGAAGGCTTCTCGATACGGAACACGGCCAGGTTCGCACCAAAGGTCTGTCGGTCGAACTTGATACCAGCCTCAAGCTGCTTGGTGCGGCCTGGCGGGAACATCTCGCTGGCGTTCGACACATTGGCTGGCGCCGTCGGCCCCTGCGCCAGGCCTTCGATGCGGTTGGCATACAAGGAAATGCTGTCGGTGGCCTTGAAAACGATGCCATAGACCGGTGTGGTGATCGACTCCTCGTACGGGTCGCCTTTGCGGCTGCCGTCATTCGCCAGGTTGGGCTGCCCTTGGGAAACAGTGCCATCGTAGGTGTAGCTTTCCACCCGCAGTTGCTGCCGTCGCAAGCCGTAAGTCAGCAACAGGCGGTCATCGAAGACGCCAATGGTGTCGGAAATCGCGATGCTCCGCGCGCGAGTCTTGCCGGTGACACCAGGGTCACCCATGTCGCCACCCGTGCTGGTGACCGTGCCCGGCTTGGCCTGCTGCACGGTGTCGTAAATGTTGGTGTTGATTGGCGAATAGAAGATGTAGGCGTTTTCCGCCTGGGTCCACATGGTATTGGCCCCCACGGCGATCTGGTGGCTGATCGGCCCGGTCTGCAGCCGCCCATTCAGGCCGGTACTGAAGCTGGTGTTGTCTTCGCCGTGCACGATGTCCGAAGCGGTCATCGTCGCTGCGCCGCTGTTGCCGACCAGTACCGGCGTGCCGTAGGTACCCTGCTCGCGCGTGTGACGGGCGCCGCCGGCGAGGTAGGCGGTCCAGTTGTCGCTCAGGTCCCAGTCGCCACGAACCATGCCGAAGGTATCTTCCGACTCACTGTAACTCCAGTTCTGGCCATAGTTGTGACTGGCATCCGGTGCGGTCGGCGCCTTGGTCGCGGTGCTGCCCAGGCGCACCGAATTGCGCAGGTGGTTGATGCGCTGTTTCTGGTAGCCGATATCAGCCGACACGCGGAAGTTGTCGCCGCGGTAGTCCAGGCCAGCGGTGAACAGCTTGGTGCGCTGGTCCTGGTCGTCGACGGCGGTTTCACCTTCACGCTGGCTGAGGTTCAGGCGAGCGCCGAAGCGGTTGTCCTCACCGAAGCGCTGGCCGATATCCAGGTGCTCGCCAATGCGGCCATCAGAGCTGATGTCCTGGGTATAGCGGCGGGTCGGCTCATCGCCGGCGCGCTTGGGCTGCAGGTTGACGTTGCCGCCCAGGCCGGTGCCAGTCGGGCTTACGCCATTGAGGAAGGCATTGGGCCCCTTGAACACTTCGACCCGCTCGACGCCGTCGGTGGACATGATCTGTCGCGGCAAGATGCCGTACAGGCCATTGAATGAAATATCGTCGCCCGCCAACGGCAAACCACGGATCACGAACACCTTGGACTGGTTGCCGAAGCCGAATGATTCACGCACCGAAGGATCGTTGGCCAAGACGTCACCGATATCCTCCGCCTGCTGGTCCTCGATCACCTTGGCGGTATAACTGGTCATGGTAAACGGCACATCCATGTAGTCCTGGTTACCCAGCACGCCCATTCGCCCGCCACGGGCAACCTGGCCTCCGGCAAACTCGTCCGGTAACGCGTCGGGCCGCGCTTTCAAGGCATCGGCGCTGACATCGGTCGCCTCCAGCTGGATCGGCTCGGCAGCCTGCGCCATCAGGGTTACGGAACAGCAGATCGCCAGTAATGCGGGGCGTGAGGGAATACGGGAAGGCATTGGTAAATTCCTGACAGCGCTGAGGAAGTGAAACTAAATGTAAATGGTAATGCTTACTAAAAACAAACATCAACCCAGGTACGTGGCAAAGGGCTGCCATTTATCAGGATTTCTGATCACGATCGTCTTTCATCATCAGCCAGATCGGGCATACAGTCGCTGCTGTCACCCCTGCTCCAACGGTAGAGCCCATGCCCAGTCAACAACAAAAAAACGTCTCCCCTGCCCTCGAGCAGCTCATCCAGCGCGCCGGCCTGCCAGGCCCCACGCTCAGCGAAGCCCAGGCGCATGCCTTGCTGCAGATGCACTACGGCGTTGCCGGTGGGTTGTCGGCATTGGGCAGTCAGCAGGACCTGAACTTCCGGGTCGACACGGCTGGAGGGCAGTTCGTGCTCAAGGCCTGTCATGACAGCTACGCCAAGGTGGAGCTGGAGGCGCAGCATGCCGCCCTCGCCTACCTGCGTGAGCACGGCCTGTCGGTGCCCGCAGTACGTGCGGCGCACAGCGGCGAAAACTTGCTGGCCGTGGAGGTTGATGGCCAACCGCTGCGGGTACGCCTGCTCGACTACATTGACGGTCAACCGTTGACGCGTCTGAAGCACATGCCAGCGCAGGTGATGGCCGAAATGGGCAGGCTGTGCGCGCGGCTCGACAGCGCCCTGGCCGATTTCGACCACCCCGGCCTTGCGCGCACCCTGCAGTGGGACCCGCAACACGCCCAGGCGTTGATCCAGCATCTGCTGCCCGTCCTGCACAACACCGAGCAACGCGTCCGCATCGAACACGCCACCCGCGTCGCCGACGAACACCTCGCACCGCTGGTTGATCGGCTGCCAAGCCAGGCCGTGCACCTGGACATTACCGACGACAACACCGTCTGGGCCCGTGATGGCGAGCGCCAGTGGCAGTTGCAAGGGGTGATCGACTTCGGCGACCTGCTGCGCACGTGGCGCATCGCCGACCTGTCGGTGACCTGCGCGGCGCTGCTGCATCACGCCGAAGGCGACCCGCTGCGGATCCTGCCGGCGATCAGCGCCTACCAGGCGCTCAACCCGCTGACCGACGCCGAGCTGCGTGCGTTGTGGCCTCTGGTACTGAACCGCGCGGCAGTGCTGGTGCTGAGCAGTGCGCAGCAACTGGCCGTGGACCCGGGCAACCAGTACACCCGCGACAACGTCGCCCATGAGTGGGAAATCTTCGATACCGCCACCGCCGTGCCTTTCGCGCTAATGCAAGCGGCCATCCTGCAAGCTGCCGGCCTGCAGCCCGCCACGCCAGACCTGACCGGCTGCGCGCCGCTGCTGCCCGAACTTGCGGGGCAACCGGTGACGCGCGTGGACCTCGGCGTGCTCAGCGAGCATTGTGAAGCGGGCAACTGGGAGCAACCCGGCTTCGACCAACGTCTATTAACCCTGCACCCTGCCCCGGCCTGCAGCCTGCACGGGCAGTATCGCCTGTCGCAAACCCATATCGACCGCCCCGACGAACCCGCCACCTGCGCCCTTGGCGTCGAGCTGCATGTGTCCAACGGCAGCCCGGTGCAAGCGCCGGCAGCCGGCACCTGGCAGCACCGCGGCGACGGCCGGGGCTGCCTGCGCACCCCGCATTGGGCTTTGTGGCTGCAAGGCCTGGAAGACGCACCGGCAGACGGCCAGGCCGTGGAAAAGGGCCAGTTCCTGGGCAGCAGCTGCGGCTTCCTCAGCGTGCAGTTGTGCCTGGACAATGGCATCCATCCGCCGCGCTTCGCCACGCCTTCACAAGCCGCCGCCTGGCTGGCCCTGTGCCCGTCACCGGCCGCCCTGCTGGGCTTCGATTGCGATGCCGAGCCGCTACCCGATCCGCAAGCGCTGCTGGCCCGCCGCGATGCCAGCTTCGCCCGCTCGCAGAAGCACTACTACGCGCAACCGCCGCACATTGAACGTGGCTGGCGCAACTACCTGATCGACATGCAGGGCCGTTCCTATCTGGACATGCTCAACAACGTCGCGGTGCTGGGCCATGGCCATCCACGCATGGTTGCCGAGTCGGCGCGGCAATGGTCGCTGCTGAACACCAACTCGCGCTTCCATTACGCAGCAATCACCGAATTCTCCGAGCGCCTGCTGGACCTGGCCCCCGAAGGTTTCGACCGGGTGTTCATGGTCAACAGCGGCACCGAGGCCAACGACCTGGCGATTCGTCTGGCCTGGGCCTACAGTGGCGGGCGCGATCTGCTCAGTGTGCTGGAGGCCTACCACGGCTGGTCGGTGGCCACCGATGCCATCTCCACGTCGATCGCCGACAACCCGCAAGCCCTGGAAACCCGCCCAGACTGGGTACACCCGGTCGAAGCACCGAACACCTTCCGCGGCCGCTTCCGCGGGGCCGACAGCGCCGCCGACTACCTGCAAGACGTCGACGCCAAGCTGGCTGACCTCGACGCCCGTGGCCGTCAGCTGGCGGGCATCATCTGCGAACCGGTGTACGGCAATGCCGGCGGTATCTCGCTGCCCGCAGGCTACCTGCGCGCAGCCTATGCCAAAGTCCGCGCCCGCGGCGGGGTGTGCATCGCCGACGAAGTGCAGGTGGGCTATGGCCGCCTGGGCGAGTACTTCTGGGGCTTCGAGGAACAGGGCGTGGTGCCGGACATCATTACCATGGCCAAGGGCATGGGTAACGGCCAGCCACTGGGCGTGGTCATCACCCGTCGCGAAATCGCCGAGGCGCTGGAGGCCGAGGGCTACTTCTTCTCCTCGGCCGGTGGCAGCCCGGTCAGTTGCCGCATCGGCATGGCGGTGCTGGATGTCATGCAGGAGGAAGGCCTGTGGGACAACGCCCGTGACACCGGGCGCTACTTCAAGGCACGCCTGCAGGCGCTGGTCGACAAGCACCCGCTGGCCGGAGCGGCACATGGTTCGGGCTTCTACCTGGGGCTGGAACTGGTGCGCGACCGCACCACCCTGGAGCCGGCCACCGAAGAAACCATGATGCTGTGCGATCGCCTGCGTGACCTGGGCATCTTCATGCAGCCGACCGGCGACTACCTGAACATCCTCAAGATCAAGCCACCGATGTGCACCAGCCGGGCGAGCGTGGACTACTTTGTCGATTGTATTGATCAGGTACTGGGTGAAGGGCTGTAGGGATTGTGAAGCTGGCCGATGAGTGTTCATACTTTTCGGCCACAACGCTCCCGTCAGCAGGTTTTCGACAATGGCCTTTACCAGCGACTCCCTGGCGATTTTCCTCGCGGTGCTCGATGCCGGCTCGTTCTCCGCCGCCGCCCGCAAGCTGGGCCGTGTGCCTTCAGCCGTGAGCATGGCAATCGCCCAACTGGAAGCGGAACTGGACCTGCCCCTGTTCGACCGGGCCACGCGCAAAGCCTTGCCCACCAACGCCGCCCTGGCGCTGGAACCTCAGGCCAGGCAGGTCATCTGCCAACTCAACCTGCTGGATGCCCAGGCCCTGCAATTGCACAAAGGCCTGGAAAAGCGCCTGACCATCGCCATGGCGCCCGAGTTGCAGACCGGCCGCTGGAGCCAGCCGCTGGAAATCCTCGCCCAGGCATTTCCCAGCCTGGAAGTCGAGGTACGTTCGGCCACCCAGACCGAGGCCATTCGCCTGCTGCATGACGGCAGTGTGCAATTGGCATTGGTGTTCGAACGGCCCGGCATCGATGAGCGCGAATCCTTCCTCGAAGCCGGCAGCCAACTGCTGGTGGCCGTTGCCTCACCGCGCCATCCGGCCGGGCAGAACAGCGGTACGCCATTGCCTGAAGAGGCCTTTGCCGAACAACGGCAGATCATCGTGGCTTCGGGCAAGGCCACCGGATCGGACCCACGCATGGTGCTGTCCCGGCGCATCTGGCTGACCGACAGCTACCTGGCCACGCTGGACCTGGTGCAGTCCGGGCTGGGCTGGGCCTACCTGCCGCAGCCATTGGTCGAACCGCTGATTGCCTCGGGCGCGCTGGCCGAGGTGCGCTTCGACAACATGGCCAGCCGCCTGCGCTTGTGGGTAGACATCATCTGGATCAAGTCGCGCCCGTTGGGCCTGGGCGCGCGACGCTACCTGGAAGTCATGCGCCAGCTGTTCGAGAAGGAGCCCCCCAGGGCCTGACACCCTTGCGCACGTCCAGGCCCTGCAGGCGATCGCCTTTGGGAGGGTTATGCTGTCGGCGCTACCAGCCTGTAGCCAACCCCCGCCTCGGTAATGATGAACCGCGGCGCCGTGGGGTCATCGCCCAGCTTCTGTCGCAGATGCCCGACCACGATGCGCAGGTAGTGGGTATCCTCCGCATGGGTCGGCCCCCAGATATCCTTGAGCAGCTGCTGCTGGGTAATCACCCGCCCGGGGTGCCCGGCCAACAGCGCCAGCAAAGCATACTCCTTGCGTGTCAATGCCACCTCAACACCCTCGAGCGTCACCCGGCGGAAGGCAAAATCCACCGTCAGCGGCCCAAAGCTGGCCGCCACTTCCGAGCCGCCGGCTTGGGGCACCTGGCGCAGCAACGCCCGCACGCGCGCGAGAAACTCCTGGATACCGAACGGCTTGGTCACATAGTCATTGGCACCACCATCCAGCGCATCGACCTTCTGCACTTCACTGGCACGCACCGACAACACCATCACCGGCACTGCACTCCATTCGCGCAACTCACGCAGTACCTGCTGGCCGTCCATGTCCGGCAGCCCCAGGTCGAGCACCACCAGGTCCGGCTTGCCCAATGCCGCCTGGGCCAACCCTTCGGTACCGGTGGCGGCCTCCAGCACCTTGTAGCCTTGCGAGGCCAGGCTGATACGCAGGAACTTGCGGATCTGCGGTTCATCGTCGATGACCAACAGGGTGGCGGACTGGCTCATGGGGTTTCGCTTTCGGCTTCAGGTTGAGGAGGCAGCGGCAAGCATAGAGTGATGCTGGTGCCTTGGCCATCAATGCCTTCGCCCACCAGAATCTGCCCGCCATGGGCACCGATCATGCCCTGGCAGATCGCCAGGCCCAGCCCGGTACCCTGCCCGCCGCGGTCGCCACGGGCGGCGGTGTAGAACATGTCGAAGATTTTTTCGCGGTCATCTTCGGGAATGCCGGGGCCCTGGTCGCTGACGGTCAAGCGCAGCTGGTCGTCATGCACCGCCACCTGCAGCTCAAGCCGACCATTGGCCGGCGAAAAGCGTGCGGCGTTTTCCAGCACGTTGACCAGTGCCTGCTCGATCAACGCCGCATGCACGAACAGCAATGGCAGCTCGGCCGGCACGTCCGTGTGCACACGCAGCGGCGCCAGCACCACCCGCAGGCGGTTGAGCGCACTGCCGACGATATCCGCCGGGGCCACCCAGTCGCGGGCCAGCTTGAGGCCGCCATGGCCCAGGCGGGTCATGTCCAGCAGGTTCTGGATGTAGCGATCGAGGCGTTCGGCTTCGTTACGGGTGCCCTCCAGCAGCTCGCGGCGGTCTTCAGCCGGGATCGCATCGCCCAACGCCAACAGGCTGTCGATGCTGCCACGCATGGCGGTCAACGGCGTGCGCAAGTCATGGGATACCGAAGCCAGCAGGGCGCTGCGCAGTTGCTCGGTTTCGCCGTGCAGGCGTGCGGCTTCCAGCTGTTCGGCCAGGCGTGCGCGGGCCAGGGCCTGGGCCAGGGGCTGGCCTAGGGCGGTGAGCAGGCGCCGCCGTGGGTCGCTAAGCGGCTGCCCGTTGCGCGGGCGCACACCCAGCAGCGCCAGCGGCTGATCGTCCACCGCCAATGGCCACCACCACCAGCGGCCATTAGGCAGGGTATCGCTGCCGTGGCCGGCGGCCTGCCCGTGCTGCCAGGCCCAATCGGCAGCCGCCCGTTCGGTGTCGCTGAAGGTGCAGGCTTCCCCGCTGGCCACTTGCAACTGGCCTTCGGCGTTGCGCTCCAGCAAGCACACCTGGGCGTCCTGCCAGCCGTCCAGGTGCTGGCCGGCAGCCTTGAATATGGCTTGGCGGTCGGTGGCTACCGTCAACCGGCGAGACAGGTCGAGCAACTGGCTGGTCTGCGCCTGGGTCTCGCGCAGCGCCTGCAACTGGCGACGCTGGCGCGCGGCCAGGTTGCCGGTGAGCGCAGCCATCAACAGAAAGAACACCAGTGTCAGCACGTCTTCTTCGCGCTGGATGGTGAACGAGAAGTTGGGCGGTATGAACAGGAAGTCATAGGCCAGGAACGACAGCGCGGCGCAAGCCAGCGCAGGTCCCAGGCTACTGCGCACTGCGACCAGCAACACCGCCGCCAGGAACACCAGCGAGATATTGGGCAGCGCCAGCACACTGGCCACCGCCCAGGCCAGACCCGCAGCCATCACGGTGGCCAGCAGCGCCAGCAGGTAATGACGCCACACCCACACCCGCCGCACGGCTGAACGCGGCGCTGGCGGCTGCACGTCGCGGTCCAGCACGTTGATTTCCAGGCCACGGCTTTCGCGCAGCAGCCGCGCCGCCACACCCGCGCCGAACAAACGCCGACGCAGGCGGTTGCGGGACTGCCCGACCAGCACCAGGCTGGCCCGCCGTTCGACAGCATGCTGGATCAGCGTACGGGCCACTTCGCCAGCACGCAGCAGCACCACCTCCCCGCCCAGTCGCTCGGCCAGTTGCTGCGCGGCTTGCAAACGATGCCGTGCGGTTTCGTCACGCAGGCGGCCGTTGTCCACATGCACCAGGCTCCACGGCAGGTGGCGGCGCTGGGCCACGCGGCTGGCATGGCGCACCAGGCGTTCGGCCTGGTCATCACCGTCTATGCCCACCAGCAACCGGCCGCGCAAGGCCGGCGCCTCCTGGCCGCGCTGACGATAGCCGTGGGCCAGGTCGGCATCGACCTGAGCAGCGGCGGTCTGCATGGCCAGCTCGCGCAGGGCGGTGAGGTTGGTTTGCGAAAAGTACGCATCGATGGCCGCCCTAGCCTGCTCGGGCACGTACACCTTGCCTTCACGCAGGCGTTCGAGCAGCTCTCGCGGAGGCAGGTCGATCAGCACCAGCTCGAACGCTTCCTGCAGCACCCAGTCCGGCAGGGTCTCGCGCACTTGCACGCCGGTAATGTCACGGACCTTGTCGTTGAGGCTTTCCAGGTGCTGGACGTTGACCGTGGTGTACACGTCGATGCCTGCGGCCAAGAGTTCTTGCACGTCCTGCCAGCGTTTGGCGTGGCGGCTGCCGGGGGCGTTCGTGTGGGCCAGTTCGTCCACCAGGGCCAAGGCCGGTGCGGCACGCAACAGGCCGTCAAGGTCCATTTCCTCGAGGGTGACGCCACGGTACTGGCTACGCAGCAAGGGCTGCTGATGCAGCCCTCCGAGCAACGCTTCGGTTTCGGCGCGGCCATGGGTTTCGACCACCCCGGCCAACACCTGCACGCCCTGGCGTTGCTGGGCGTGTGCAGCCTGGAGCATGGCGAAGGTCTTGCCGACGCCGGGGGCAGCGCCAAGGAACACCTTCAGCCGGCCCCGGCCGGTGCGTGGGAGGTTGGCCAACAGCGCATCGGCGCGGGCGGAGTCACTCATGTTTCATCCTTTGCTTTTTCCAGCAGTCGGCCACTTCAGGGAAAGCCCCCTTAACGTGTAGGAGCGGGNTACGTCAGTGGCACCACCACCGCATTCGCGGGTAAACCCGCTTCTACAGGCTTCCTGCCAGCGCTTCGATTACCTGACAATGGCGAGCTTTTCCAAGGCCTGGTTCAACGCCAGCACGTTGACCACCGGCGGGCCGATCAATGGGTGGAGGGTGGCCTGTTCCAGCAAGGCTTGCAAGCGCTCGACCGGCAGCTGCCGTGCCGCCGCCACCCGCGGGATCTGATAAGCCAAGGCCTCCGGTGGCAAGTGCGGGTCCAGGCCGCTGCCCGAGGTGGTCAGCAGCGCCTGCGGCACTGGCCCCTGCTGCGCCTGATACAACGTGGCCGCATCGCCCTTTACCCGCTCAGCCAGCGCCGGGTTGCTCGGCGACAGGTTGCTGGCGCCGCTGGCCACGGTCGCGTAGGCACCTGCCGAGGGCCGCGAGTGGAACCAGCCATCGCCCTGGAAGTCCTGGGCGATCAATGCCGAACCCCGCACCTGGCCTTGCGCATCGCGTACCAGGCTACCGTTGGCCTGGTTCGGGAAAGCGACTTGGGCAATACCGGTCACCGCCAGCGGATACAGGGCGCCCGTCACCAGGGTCATCAACAAAGCCAGGCTCAATGCCGGGCGTAGATAAGCAGTCATGGCGGCCTCCTCAGACCAGGTTCAGGGCGTTGAGCAGCAGGTCGATCAGCTTGATCCCGGCAAACGGCACCACAATGCCACCCAGCCCGTAGATCAGCAGGTTGCGCCGCAACAGGTGCGCCGCACTGGCCGCCTGTACGCGCACCCCACGCAGCGCCAGCGGGATCAGCACGATGATGATCAGCGCGTTGAACACGATCGCCGACAGGATGGCGCTCTGCGGGCTGGCCAGTTGCATCAGGTTGAGCACACCCAGTTGCGGGTAGATGGCAGCGAACAGCGCCGGCAGGATGGCGAAGTATTTGGCCACGTCGTTGGCAATGGAGAACGTTGTCAACGCACCGCGGGTGACCAGCAGCTCCTTGCCGACCTGGACTACGTCCAGCAGCTTGGTCGGGTCGCTGTCCAGGTCGACCATGTTGGCGGCCTCCCGCGCAGCCTGAGTGCCGTCGTTCATGGCCATGCCTACGTCAGCCTGGGCCAGTGCCGGGGCGTCGTTGGCACCGTCGCCACACATGGCAACCAGGCGGCCGTCATTCTGCTCCTGGCGAATACGCGCCAGCTTCTTCTCGGGCGTGGCCTCGGCCAGCACGTCATCTACCCCCGCTTCGGCGGCGATGGCGGCCGCAGTCAACGGGTTGTCGCCGGTTACCATCACCGTGCGGATGCCCAGCTTGCGCAGCTCGGCGAAGCGCTCGCGGATGCCAGGCTTGACCACGTCCTTGAGGTGGATCACACCCAGCAAGCGCTTGTCGACGCACACCAGCAACGGGGTGCCACCACTCTGCGCGATGCGTTCGACTTCACGGGCCAGCGCCGCCGGCATTTCCAGGCGTTGCATACCGACGAAGGCCAGCACCGCATCGACGGCGCCCTTGCGGTACCGGTGCTGCTGGAAGTCGATGCCCGACAGGCGTGTCTCGGCACTGAACGCCACCGCCTCGAACTGCCCGGCAGGCGGGTCGACAAAGTCGTGCAACTGGCGCAGGTATTCGACAATCGATTTGCCTTCAGCGGTGTCGTCGGCCAGCGACGCCAGCAAGGCGCCCTCCCCCAGTTCCTTGGCGGTAATGCCCGGTGCAGCATGCAGTGCGCTGCAGCGGCGGTTACCGAAGGTGATGGTGCCGGTCTTGTCGAGCATCAGCGTATGCACGTCCCCGGCCGCCTCGACGGCGCGGCCCGAGCGGGCAATGACATTCAGCCGTACCAGCCTGTCCATGCCGGCGATACCGATGGCCGACAGCAGGCCGCCGATGGTAGTCGGGATCAGCGTCACCAGCAGCGCGGCCAGGAAGATCAGCGGCAGGCTGCCACCCACGAAGTGGGCGAACGGCTGCAAGGTCACCACCACGATCAGGAAAATCAGGGTCAGGCCGATCAGCAGGATGTCGAGGGCGATTTCGTTCGGGGTCTTCTGCCGCTTGGCCCCTTCAACCAGGGCGATCATGCGGTCCAGGGTCGACTCGCCCGGGTTGCTGGTGATGCGGACAAGCAGCCAGTCGGAGACCAGCCGCGTATTGCCGGTCACCGCCGAGCGGTCGCCACCTGATTCGCGTATGACCGGCGCGGACTCGCCGGTAATGGCCGCCTCGTTGACGGCCGCAATGCCTTCAATCACCTCGCCGTCGCCGGGGATCATTTCGCCGGCGACCACGCGTACCACGTCGTCCTTGCGCAGCGCGCTGGCAGCTACCGTCTCGTAGCGGCCATCACGCAGACGACGCTGGGCGGTCAGGCCCTGGCTGCCGGCCTTGAGGCTGTCGGCGCGGGCCTTGCCACGGCCTTCGGCCAACGCCTCGGCGAAGTTGGCGAACAACACGGTGAACCACAGCCACAGGGCAATCTGCACCGCAACGCCGGTGCTCACGCCGCCGCCGGGGGCGAAACACAGCACGGTGGTCAGCACCGCGGTCAGGGCCACCACCAGCATTACCGGGGAGCGTTTGAGCTGACGCGGGTCGAGCTTGACGAACGCCTGCACCAGCGCCGGGCGCCACAGCGCGGCGAAGCGGGTCTGGTCCTTGGCATTGTGCCGGCTATTCACTTCAGGAATGGGCATGTTCATGATCGGTCCTCAAAAACCCAGGCTAAGGTGTTCGGCGATTGGCCCAAGGGCCAGGGTCGGCAGGAAGGTCAGGCCACCGACCAGCAGGATGGTCACCAGCAGCAAGCCGGTGAACAGCGGGCCGTGAGTCGGGAAGCTGTTCTGCCCCAGCGGCGCGCTTTTTTTCGCCGCCAGGCTGCCGGCCAACGCCAGTATCGGCAGGATGTAGCCGAAGCGGCCGATGAGCATGGCCAGGCCGATCATCAGGTTGTGGTACACGGTGTTGGCGCCAAACCCGGCAAAGGCCGAGCCGTTGTTGGCCGAGCCCGAGGTATAGGCGTACAGCAACTGGCTGAAACCATGCGCCCCCGGGTTGGTGACCGCCCCGGCCGGGCCGGGCAGGCTGGCGGCGATGGCGCCAAGTACCAGCACGCCGACCGGCATCACCAGCAGGGTTGCCACCAGAAGCTGCACTTCACGGGCCTGCAGCTTCTTGCCCAGGTATTCCGGGGTACGGCCAATCATCAGCCCGGCCAGGAACACCGCGATAAGGACGAACAGCAGCATGCCGTAGAGGCCCGCGCCGACGCCGCCGAATATCACCTCGCCGACCATCATGTTGACCATCGCCACCATACCGGTCAGCGGGTTCAGACTGTCGTGCATGGCGTTGACCGAACCGTTGGAGGCGGCGGTGGTGGTGACCGCCCACAGCACCGAACCGGTGGTGCCGAAGCGGCTTTCCTTGCCCTCCAGGGGGGCGGTCTGCTGCACCTGCGTGCTGTCCAGGGCCGGGTTTGGCTGGTGCTCGGACCACAGCGCCGTGCTACCGCCGATCAGGAACAGGGCAAGCATGCAGGCGAGGATGGCGCGGCTCTGACGCAGGTCCTTCACGTAGTGACCGAAGGTGAACACCAACGCCACCGGAATGAGGATGATCGATGCCACCTCGAACAGGTTGCTCCAGGCCGTTGGGTTCTCGAACGGGTGCGCCGAGTTGACGCCGAAGAAGCCACCGCCATTGGTACCCAATTGCTTGATGGCGATCTGGCTGGCGGCCGGCCCCAGCGGAATGGTCTGGTCGGCACCTTGCAAGGTCAGCGCGTGGGCGTAGTCGGCAAAGGTCTGCGGTACGCCCTGCCATACCAGCAACAGCGCCAGCAGCAAGCACAGCGGCAACAGGCCGTAGAGGGTGGCACGGGTCATGTCGACCCAGAAGTTGCCCAGCGTCGTCGCGCTGCGCCGGGCGATACCGCGGCACAGGGCAACCAGCACGGCCAGGCCGGTGGCAGGGCTGACAAAGTTCTGCACGGTCAGGCCAAGCATCTGGCTCAGGTAGCTGACCGACGCCTCACCGCTGTAGGCCTGCCAGTTGGTGTTGGTAACGAAACTGACGGCGGTGTTGAACGCCAGCGACCATTCCTGGCCAGGCAGGTGCTGTGGGTTGAGTGGCAGGTGGCCCTGCAACAGCAGCACGCTGAACAGCAGCAGGAAGCCGACCAGGTTGAACGCCAGCAGGGCCAGGGTGTATTGCCGCCAGTTCTGCTCCTGGCTGGCGTTCACACCCGCCAGCCGGTAACAGCCCTGCTCGACCGGCCCCATCACAGGCGTCAGCCAGGTACGCTGGCCTTCCATGACCTTGAAGTAGAACCGCCCGAGCCAGGGTGCTGGTAGCAGCACAATGGCAAAGAATGCCAGGAGCAAGGCGAAATCGTAACTGTGCATGGCCGCTCCCTAGCTGCGATCGGCGCGCAGCAGCGCCACCAGCAGATAAAACGCCAATGCCACTGCCAGCAGCAGTGACAGCCCGTCGAGCATGTTCATGTGTGGTTCTCCCCGTGTTACGGCTTGGGCCGCTTTGGGGAAATTGTCCGAGGGAGGGGCGTAAAGGGGCGAGATCGGGGGATGGGGGTGGGGATAAAGAATGCGTAAAGATCAGCGTTGTGGTTTGCCTGTAACGGCCTCTTCGCGGGCTCGCCCGTTCCCACGGGCACTGCACAGCCTTAACGGCCTGTGTGGTACCTGTGGGAGCGGGCAAGCCCGCAAAAGGGCCGACGCAGGCTTACTGTTGTGGCGGCTGCGCCGCGTTACGGCTCCAGTCCAGCAGGAGGCTGTAGCCCACCGCCAGCAAGGTCGGCCCGATGAACAGGCCAATGAAGCCGAAGGCAAGCAAGCCGCCGAACACGCCCAGCAGCACGATCACCAGCGGCAGGTTGCCCCCACGGCTGATCAGGTACGGTTTGAGCACGTTGTCCACGCCACTGATGACGAAGGTGCCCCAGACGCCCAGGAACACCGCCATGCCGTATTCGCCCTTCCACACCAGCCAAGCGGTGGCCGGGATCCAGGCCAGTGGCGGCCCCATGGGGATCAGGCTGAGCATGAAGGTCACCAACCCCAGCACGATCGCCCCGGGCACCCCGGCGATCAGGAAGCCGATCAATGCCAGCAGGGCCTGCGCGGCCGCCGTGCCGATCACCCCGTTGACCACCCGCTGCACGGTAGCGGCTACCAGGTCCAGGTAATACTCGGCGCGTTCGCCCACCAGCCGGTGCAGCAAGCGCAGCACGAATGCCGCCAAGCGTGGCCCGTCGCGGTAGAAGAAGAACACGAACACCAGGCTCAGGGTCAGTTCCAGCACGCCGCTGCCGATCTGCGCGCTGCGCGCCAGCAACCAGTTGCCCACCTGCCCAAAGTAAGGCTTGATCGAGGTAAGCAAGGCTGCGCCTTGCTGGTCCAGCGATTGCCAACCGTTGACCAGACGCTCGCCAACGAATGGAATGCCACCCAGCCAGGCCGGTGCATCGGGCAGGCCGTCGACCTGCACGTCACGCACGAACGCCGTAGCGTCGCGAATGTGATCGGCCAGGTTGAACCCCAGCCACACCAGCGGCAGTGCCACGATCAGGATCCAGGCCATGGTCAGCAGGCCGGCTGCCAGCGTCTCACGACCGCCCAGCAGACGCGTAAGGAAGCGCATCAACGGCCAGCTGGCAAAGGCCAGGATGGCCCCCCACAGCAATGCCGATATGAACGGTGCCATCACCCACAGGCCGGCACCTAGCAACGCCACCAGCAGAATCTGGACCAGCAGGCGATCATTGTTAACCATGAGGGTGCTCGTTCAAGGGATCAGTTCAAGGTGCAGGCCGTCTGTAGGCGCGCTGCCGACTTCAAGACGGCGATCGCGCACCCCGGCCTTGACCAGCGCCTCGCGCCAGGCCTCAGCCTGGGCGCCACTGAGGCTGACGCGCAAGGTGCTATCAAGGTTCAGGCTGCGGGCCAGCAGGTTTACCCAGGCGTCTTGCGGCGCAGCAAGGTCAGGGTAGTCGAGCTTGCCGGTGTCACGCATTTCGCGCAGCACCGTGGCGGCGGTTGGCAGCAGCACGCCCAGCGGGCTGCCTGCGATGAACTCTTCCACATGCAGATAGGCACGGCGGTTGCCACGGGTAACGCTGTACAGCGCGACCAGGGTGTCGGCCTCGTCTGCCGAGCGGCGTAGCAGGATGAACGCCTGCTGCTCGTCGCCTCCGTTGAGGCGGGCATTGGCGAACACATCATTGGCCCACAGGCTGGCCTCACCGCAATCACGTCCCTGACACCAGAACAACGGGTAGCCACCCTCGCGCACAAGTGCTTCGCGGGCACTGGTGAAGGCCTCGCGTGCAGTCCGCTCGACGGGCAATTCGTAGGTTACCGAGCTGACCTGACCGCGGCTTTCGACTTTGTCATCGACCCGCAGGCGGCCACTGATCTTGCGTAGCGGGCCCATCGGGTAGACCCGCTCCTGTTCCGTCGCCGGGCGTTGATCGACCACCTTGGCGTCCTGCGGGACCGGCAGGACGCCGGACCACGACACGGGGGTGGCGAGCACCAGACAGGCAGCCAAGGCAGTGCGAATGGAAACGGGTACGCTCATTGGCGAACCAGGCGGCGCTCAGCGCCGAATTGAAGCTCCAGGATGTCTGGCAGTTGCATGGTTGTCTCCCTGTTCAACCCGCCAAGCCTCGACACTTGTCCGGTGCAAGTCAAGCAAAGCCAAAGAAGCGATTGATACAGTCTGCAACAAGGGCCGCGCCCTGCGCATCGTTCAGGTGCAGGTGATGGCCGCCGGGTAGTGTCACCTGTTCAAAGGGTAGCTGCTCCAGCAACCCGGTGTGGCGCGCCAGCATACCGTCGGCGGCCACCACCAAGAGCGCCGGGCAACTCACCCGCCGCACATAGGCCATGGCCTGGGCCTCGCTCAGGCGCACCGGCGAGGGCAGGGTCAGCCGGCTGTCGCTGCGCCAGCTGTAGCCACCGGGCACCGGCATCAGGCCACGTTGAGCCAGCAGCTCGGCCGCTTCACGGCTGACCGCGACCATGCCTTTCATCCGGGCTTGCACCCCTGCTTCCAATGTCGCATACACCGACTTGCGCTTGCCATCCAGCCGCAACTGGGCTTGCAGTGCCATCCCTAAGCGCTCACCTGCGTCCTGCTCGGCGCCAGTCGGCGGGATCACGCCGTCGATTAGCGCCAGGTGACTGACCCGATCGGGCAATGCACCGGCCAGTTGCACCGAAATGATCGCGCCCAGCGAATGCCCCAGCAGGGCGAAACGCGGCCAACCCAGTTGCTCGGCCACGCGCAGCACGTCATGGGCATAGTCGGCCAGGGCATAACCGGCGCCAAGCGGGCGGTGCTCCGAATAACCATGGCCGGCCAGGTCCAGGGCGACGAGGCGTAGACCTTTCAGTTGCGGTGCCAGGCGGGCAAAGCTGTTGGCATTGTCCAGCCAGCCATGCAGGGCAATCACCGGCAGCCCGTCTTCGGGGCCGAACAGGTGTGCAGCCAGTTCGATATGGCCCAGGCTCAGACGAATTTCCTCAACGTGTGCGCTCATGCCTGGCTCCAGCGGTCGAACAGGCCCTTGATCAGGCTGGCAGTGTCGGCCGGGCGCTCCAGCGGGAACATGTGCCCACCCGGTACACTGTGGTATTCACCTTTGGGCATACTGCGCACAGCCAAGGTGTGGTGGCGACGAATGACGTTGCTCCGGTTGCCGCGCACCATGGCCAGCGGCACCTGCAACTGGCGCGCGGGGGCGGGGCTGGTATGCGGGATGCTGCGGTAGATGCTGATTTCAGTAGCAGGGTCGAAGCGCAACTGCAGCCCTTGTTCCACCACCTGCAGGCCATGTTCTACATAAGCGTCGAGGCAATCGGGATCGAAATGGCGGAACAGTGATTTGCCAGCGAAATAGTCCCGGGCGCTGTCGCGGTCATTGAACGTTTCGCGACGCCCCAGGGTACGCCCGGCCGGTGTGATGCGGTCAATGAAACCAAAGCGCTTGGCTGTACGCAGCAGCCATTGATCAGCGCGGGTGAGCACCGGGGAGTCGAGCATCACCAGCCCCCGGTAGTACTCGGGGCAGCGCAATGCCGCGTGCAGGTGCAACACGCCACCCAGCGAATGGCCGACGCCCCAGACCGGCTGGTCCTGCTGCGCCAGGTGATGCAACAATTCATCGACCAGGCTTTGCCAGTTTTCGTCCACGGGAAAGCGCGGGTCATGCCCGTGCTGGGCCAGGTGCTGCACCTGATAGTCCGGCGCCAGCGCTGCAAACAGCTTGCCGTAGGTGGCCGATGGGAAACCGTTGGCATGGGCGAAGAAGATCTGCTGCGACATGGCGCCTGGTCCGGACCGGAATGATGGCCCATTGTCGGCATCGCGGGGCGGTTCGGCAATGTCCATAAAGGTCATCGGCGAGGGGGATCAGGTCATGCCGAGCGGTCGAAACTGCTCAGCGACCGACGCAGGCAGGCCTGCATATAGGCCACTTGGCTCTCCAGCGCCTCGCGGGCCAGACGCTGGTCCTGGTAGTCCAGTTGCAGGCGGCGCAAGGCCAGACAACTGGTTTGCAGCAGGTGCGAGACCCGCAGGCAGGCGTCCTGCAGCGTCCGCAGGTCCTGCTCGCATTGTTGCCTCGCAACAGGGTCCAGCCCAGGGTTGTCGTTCACCTTGCGCATCAGGTGGTAAAGCTTGGCATCGGCCGATTCACGCAGCAGGCTGTATTGGGCGAAATCCAGCGAAGTACCTTGGTCAACCTGTTCCAGGGTGGGTTGCAGGTCCAGGGAGCGCAACAGCTCCAGCATTTCACCCCTCATTCGCCGTTCCCTGATGTTTGCCATGTGGCAACGCTAACAAGCGGTGGTGAAGTGCGACAACTGACAAAAATGCCAGTTGCCTTATCGCTCTTTACCCATGCCAGCATGCAGACGCGAGCGAAACAGTGGCCTGCACAAGCCATGGGAAGTTCACGCGGGTGAGTGGATGGCCCGAAGCGTCATCAACCCGGCCAGCGGCCACTCCCCTTCCAGTTCTGCCAGGCTGGCAGTGCTCATGGCTGCCGGCTGTTGCCTGTGGCCGTGCTCCAGCGCACCGACCAAGGTGCCTACCAGCGGCTGGTGGCTGACCAGCAGCACATGCTCAAGCCCCAGGCGCTCGATTTCGCCGATGACCTGCTGTACATCACCCTCGGGCGTCAGCCAGGGCACGGTGCGCACCGGTTCGGCGAAGCCCAGGGTGTCATGCACCAGCGCGGCGGTCTGCTGGGCGCGTACGTAAGGGCTGGCGACAATCGCCTGCAATGGCTGCCCGATCAGGTAAGCCGCACTGTGCAGCACCTGCTCGCGACCATGGGCCGTCAACCGGCGCTCGGCATCTGTCTTGGCCCGCGGCTCAGCTTCACCGTGGCGCAGCACCCACAGCTTCACAGCTTGGGTTCCTCGTCACGCACCGGATGCGCGGCCGGTGCCACGGCGTGCGCAGCTTCACCTTCCGGCGCACGCGGGGCCGGCCAGTCTGCGAACGGCCATGGCTTCTGGTCGCTGTGGAAACTGCCGAAGCGACCGATCTGTGCCAGGTACTGGCTCAGGCTGTCGCCGAAGTTCATCAGGCTGGCGCTGGGCGCGCCATACACCAGTCGGTAGATCAGCTGTACCAGCACCAGGCCACCCAACAGCAACTCGGCCAGTTGCCAGACCACCAGGAACACCAGCATCCACAGCACCCGCAGGATGATCGACTCGCGCTGGGCGCGTTCGGGCGTATCGTTCATGTGTTGCTCCTTGCTCGTGTCAGAGCCGCCAAGGGCTCAGTTGAAACCGCTGATGGAAATGAAATCGACATCGGTCTTGGGCTCGGCGCGCATCAGGTGCTCGATCACCTGGTTCAGCGTGCGGCCTTCGAACAGGATGGCATGCAGGCCGGCCACCAGCGGCATGTACACCTGCACTTGCTGGGCTTTGGTCTTGAGCACCTTGAGCGTGTTGACACCTTCGGCCACTTCGCCCAGGCGGCTGACTGCCTCTTCCAGGCTTTGACCCTGCCCCAGTGCGTAGCCAACCTGATAGTTGCGGCTCTTGGGCGAGGAGCAGGTGACGATCAGGTCACCGACACCGGCCAGGCCGAGGAAGGTCATGGGGTTGGCGCCCTGGCTGACGGCGAAACGGGTCATCTCGGCCAAGGCCCGGGTAATCAGCATGCTCTTGGTGTTCTCGCCCATCCCCAAGGCCACAGCCATGCCGGCGATGATCGCGTAGACGTTCTTCAATGCACCGCCCAGTTCGACGCCGAAACGGTCGGCACTGGCGTAGACGCGGAAGGTACGCCCGTGCAGCACGGCCTGTACCTGCTGGCACAGATCTTCGTGCTCACTGGCCACCACTGTGGCAGTCAGTGCATGTTCGGCGATTTCGCGCGCCAGGTTGGGCCCTGACAAAACGCCGATGCGCGCCTCGGGGGCGATTTCTTCGAGGATCTGGCTCATCAGCTTGAAGCTTTGCGCTTCGATGCCCTTGGTCAGGCTGACCAGGCCTTTGCCGCGCAGCAGCTCGGCATGCGGTGCCAGCACGCTGCGCAAGGCACTCGATGGCAGGGCAACGAAGATCAGCTCGCTGGCCTGCAGGGTGGCCAGCAAGTCGTTGACCGGCTCAACCCCATCGTGCAGGCGGATACCCTTGAGGTAGCGCGGATTCTCGCGATTCACACGCATGGCCTCGGCCTGCGCCGGGTCGCGCATCCATTGACGCACCGGCACACCGTTTTCCGCCAGCAGGTTCGCCACGGCGGTGCCGAAGCTACCGCCGCCCAGAACCGCAACAGGTTGCTGTTCAGTCATATCCAATCCATTAAAGCCAAAAGTTAAGTGGCGACCCCGCCATTATACGGCTCGCCTGCCATGCGCCAAGGTCAGCAACGCAGATCACACTGTCATGGCCACGTTGCAACAAATGCAGGCGCGAGCGTGCTCGCGATGCACCGCGCCGGCGGCGCTCGATTTCCGCCCCCACGAAAGCGTCAAGACAGGCACGCTGCAAAACCGCTGCAGATCACTGGAAAATACGCCAAGGTCAGTTACCATGCCTGTTTCAATCCTGAAACAAAGGCCGCTCCGTGTTCCCTGGCACGCCACCGTACCCGCGCCTGCTGTTATTGACCGCCCTGCTCGGCGGCCAGGCTGCGGCCGACGACCTGTTCATCGACACCCCCGACCTGCCACAGGTTCTGACCGCCACACGCCTGAAACAATCCCCCGCCGCTGTCCCGGGCAGCATGACCGTACTCGACAGCGAACTGATTCGCGCCAGCGGTGCCCGTGACATCCCCGAACTGCTGCGCCTGGTACCGGGCATGATGATCGGCTACGGTGCCGGCAATCAACCCACGGTCAACTACCACGGCAGCAACGTCAACGACGCACGGCGCATGCAGGTACTGATCGATGGCCGTTCGGTGTACCGCGCAGGCCTGGCCACGGTGGACTGGAGCGACATCCCCTTGGCCATGGAGGACATCGAGCGCATCGAGGTGTTCCGCGGCCCGAACACCGTCAGCTATGGCGCCAACGCGCTGATGGCAGTGGTCAACATCCTCACCCGCAACCCCGCCGACAGCCATGGTACACGGCTGAAAGTGACGCGCGGCCAGGACGGCATCAACGACTTCTATGCCAGCCACGGCTTCGGCTGGGACGGTGGCGACATGCGCCTGTCGCTGTCGGGCCAACAGGACGACGGCTTCGATGAGAACCAGTTTGGCCAGGACTACCGCGACAGCCGCCGCCTGACCCGCTTCAACCTCAGCGCCAACCACAACCTGGCGGTCGACCAGACCCTGGAGTGGCAACTGGCGGCCAAGGAAGGCAGCAATCAGCGGCCCTACACCTACCAGCCGGTGTTCCAGCAGTACGAGTCCGGGAACAATGCCGACGTCAACGCCAAGGACTATGCGGGCTCGTTGCGCTGGACCAAAGACTTCAGCGCTGAACACAGCCTTTATATCCAGGGCTCAGCCCAGCATTTTGATCGCCAGCAAGTGTGGCGCGCCTGTGATGCCTTGCAGTCGTTCAGCCCCGAACTGACCCAGCTCTGGCAGATGAACCCCGACTTCGCCGAAAAAGTAGCGCGCGGTATTGCGACCGGCGCCCCCCTTTCCACTGACGACCCAGCCCTGATAGGCCTTCTGCAGAAAGTGCAGCAGCAATGGGAGCAGGGAGGGCGGGAGCAGGTCTGCGGCGATGTGGACCAGAGCACCCGTGAAACCCGCTATGACCTGGAAATCCAGGACACCCTGAGCCTGACTGATAGCCTGCGTCTGCTCAGTGGCATGAACTACCGCTATGATCGCGCCGACTCGCAGACCTACTTCAACGGCAGCATCGACGACCAGACCTGGCGCCTGTTCGGCCAGCTGGAATGGCGGGCCGACGAGCACTGGATATTGCAGGGTGGCGCCATGTTCGAAGACTCGCGCCTGTCAGGCAGTTCGCTGACCCCACGCGTCGCGGTCAACTACCTGATCACCCCACGCCACGGCCTGCGTGCGGTGTACTCCGAAGCGGTGCGCTCGCCCGACATGTTCGAGAACAACGTCAACTGGAGTTACACGGTCAAGAACCTCACCCCCAATTCATTCGGCCTGCAAAACGGTGAGTACTTCGTCAAGACCCGTGGCCCTGGCGACCTTGAACAGGAGCGCATGCGCTCGCGCGAGCTGGGCTACAACGGCTACTTCAGCGACATCGACCTGAGCCTGGATGTGAAGCTGTTCTACGACGAGATCACCGGCATGATCAGCGAGCCGCTGAGGAACAACCAGTACATCGCCAGCAACGCCAACAAGGCCCGTTTCAGCGGCAGCGAGGCGCAAATGGACTGGCGCCCCACCCTGCGCGACCGCCTGCGCCTGACCTATGCTTACGTCGATGCCTGGGCCAGTAACCCCGACGACCGTCGCCTTAGCGCCCGCAACAGCGGCTCGGCCGGGTGGATGCGCGAATGGGGTGCCGGCTGGTCGAGCGCGCTGTTCTATTACGGTGACGATGCCCTCAACCAGTACCGCTACGAGCGTCTGGACCTGCGCCTGGCCAAGCGTTTTCGGGTGTATGGCAGCAACCTGGAGCTGGCGGCGCTGTGGCAGCAGCGCCTGGACGATGAACCGACCTCGGCCCTGCAGAACCGCTACGACAGCCGTCACCGCCTGAGCGTGAGCGCGGAGCTGGAGTTCTGATGGCCCTGCTGCTGCGCCTGCTGCTGCTCTGCCTGTGGCCGTTGGGGCCTTTGTCCGCCAGCGAAGTCCTGCTGGTTGGGGCTGAGGACCAGCCCGGTGTACGCAGCTTCATCGCCGCTCTGGAAAGCCGCCGGCCACACGATCATGTGCAGTTTCGCACCACCACCGAACTGCCGCGCCCGGGCAAGCTCAAAGCCGACCAACGCCTGATCCTGCTCGACAACGCAGCACTGGAATGGCGCCTGGGAGAAACCGTCGGCCCACCGGCGCTGGTCATGCGGGTCAGCCGGGTACAGGCTGAACAGCGCCTGGGAAAGTCGCGCCCCGCGTTCCTCACACTGTTGTGGAGCGACGCACCGTTGGGACGGCAACTGCGCCTGGCACGCTACTTGTTGCCGCAGGCCAGGCGCGTTGGCGTGCTGTACGGCGAGCACAGCAGCTTTCTGCTGGAGGAACTGCGCCATGCTGCACGGCCGCTAGGCCTGGAGATCGTGGCCCAGGACTGGTCCGACCCGCGTGACAACCGGCCGCTGCAGCACCTGCTGGGCAACAGCGATGTGCTACTGGGCCTGGACGACCCTGACTTGTACAACTCCAAGACCGCAAAGAACCTGCTGTTGAGCAGTTATGGCCGGCAGATGGCACTGATCGGCCCGAACGCCGGCTTCGTTCGCGCCGGCGCCCTGGCCAGTACCTACAGCGACCAGGACGACTGGCTGTGGGTGCTCGACCAGTTGCTCGACCAGCCGCCGACACGCTGGCCGCGCAGCCTGTACCCAGTGCGCTACGGGGTCAGTGGCAACCAGCAGGTGGCCCGGGCCCTGGGTCTTGAACCGATCGATCAGAACGCCGCCGTCAAGGCCCTGGCCGAGGGAGAACCCACCCCATGAGCAAACGCTTGAGCTGGGACATTCATACCCGCACGCAGATCATCAGTCTCGGCCCCGCCCTGCTGCTGACCTTGCTCCTGATCAGTTTCTTTACCTTCGTACGCATCCAGGACCTGCGCCAGGAACTCAACCACACCGGGCAACTGATCGCCAACCAGTTGGCACCGGCGTCGGAGTATGGGGTGATTTCGGGCAACAACGAAGTGCTTGAAGGGCTGATGCGTGCCACCCTCAGCATCCCGCACGTACGCTTTCTGGAAGTGCAGGACAGCCGCAACCACATCCTGGTGTACGTCGAGCAGTCCGACGAAAGTGCCAACCGCGCGCAACGGGTCGAAGTGTTCCAGGCGCCCATTCGCCTGCAGCAAATCCGCCTGGACAACGACTTCCTGCAACAGGGCAAAGCCACCACCCCGGCCATCGGTGACGACTACCTGGGCCGCGTGATCGTCGGCATGTCCGATGACGCCTTCAGTCAGCGCCAGCAGGAAATCGTGATCAAGGCGGGGATCCTGGCGTTGTTCGCCCTGCTGTTCACCTTCTTGCTGGCACGCCGCCTGGCCCTGAGCCTGGCCAAGCCGATCAGCGACATGGGCCATGCGGTCAAGGCAATTCAGCAAGGCAAGTACAACACCCCCTTGCCGGTCGTCGACGACAGCGAGCTGGGCCACTTGGCCCGCCACATCAACAACCTGGCCAGCGCCCTGGAACAGGCCAGTGCCGAACAGAAGCAGGCCATTGCCGAACTGATCCAGGCCCGCGAGGAGGCCGAACAGGCCAACCGCGCCAAATCGGATTTCCTGGCGATGATGAGCCATGAGTTGCGCACCCCGATGAATGGCGTGCTGGGCATGCTGCAACTGCTGGAAACCACGCCGCTGAGCAATGAACAGGCCGATTACACGGCAGTGGCCAGCGAGTCCACCGGGCACTTGCTGAAGGTCATCAACGACATCCTCGATTTTTCGCGCATCGAACGCGCCGCGCTGCAGCTGGAGCACATCGACTTCAACCTGGGCGAGCTGATCACCAGCAGTGTCCAGTCGTTCCAGCACAGCGCCCAGCAACGCGGCCTGGGCCTGCACCTGCAACTGCCGGCCGGCATCGAGCAGTTGCAGGTGAACGGCGACCCCACGCGCATCCGCCAGATCCTGCTGAACCTGGTGGGCAACGCCCTGAAGTTCACCGAACGTGGCCAGGTGCAGGTCGACGCACGCTGGCAGGTGCTCGACCGGCAGCTGATCTGGCTGACCTGCAGCGTGCGCGACACCGGCATCGGCATCGACAGCGACCGCCTGGAAATGATGTTCGTCGCCTTCCAGCAGGCCGACAGCTCGATTTCCCGTCGTTATGGCGGTACCGGGCTGGGGCTGTCGATTGCTCGTACCTTGGCCGAACGCATGGGCGGCAAGCTCCGCGGTGAAAGCCGTGAGGGCCTGGGTTCGACCTTTACCCTGGAGATGCCGCTGACCCTCGCCACCCCTGCCCCCGTCCCGTTGACGCCGCCAACGGCCGCACAAACGACGGTGCCGGACAATGATCAGGTACTGCTGGTGGAGGACAATCCGGTCAACCGGAGCGTCGTGGAAGCCATGCTGCGCAGCCTGGGGCTGGCAGTATGCACGGCAGAAGATGGCCTTGAAGCCGTCGAGCGGGTCGGCCGGCAGCGCTTTGCTGCCGTGCTGATGGATTGCCGCCTGCCTCACCTGGACGGCTATGAAGCCACCCGACGCATCCGCCAGTTGCCCAACGGCGCCGGGCTACCGATCATCGCCCTGACCGCCAACGCGTTGCAGGGCGACCGCGAACGTTGCATGGCCGCCGGTATGGACGATTACCTGAGCAAACCCTTGCGCCGTACCGAATTGCAGCGGGTGCTGCAGCGCTGGTTACCCGGTCAGACAACCGCGACTGGCGATAAATGCTAAAGTGCGGCAGTCTTAAACACTGGACAGGACCTTCATCGGACCTGAAAATAGACGTTTCAGTGCACACCTGTACTTCTTTCACCAGGTGCGCTGTGACTTTCACCACAACGCAATAGTCTACCTGTAGGCTGCCGTCTCGAAGCGCTTGGTTTTCGGGCCGGCCGGGAAGATTCATCCCCTGCCGCAGGGGGTTATTGAGGAGCTCGCATGACCAAACAACACGCCTTTACTCGGGAAGACCTGCTGCGCTGCAGTCGCGGTGAGCTGTTCGGCCCAGGTAATGCGCAACTGCCCGCGCCGAACATGCTGATGGTCGATCGCATCACCCATATCAGCGAAGAAGGCGGCAAGTACGGCAAAGGTGAATTGGTCGCCGAGCTGGATATCAACCCGGACCTGTGGTTCTTCGCCTGCCATTTCGAAGGCGATCCGGTCATGCCGGGCTGCCTGGGCCTCGACGCCATGTGGCAGCTGGTTGGCTTCTTCCTCGGCTGGCAGGGCCTGCCGGGCCGTGGCCGCGCCCTGGGTTCGGGCGAGGTGAAATTCTTTGGCCAGGTACTGCCTGAAGCCAAGAAAGTCACGTACAACATTCACATCAAGCGCGTCCTGAAGGGCAAGCTGAACATGGCCATCGCCGATGGTTCGGTCAGCGTCGACGGCCGCGAGATCTACACTGCCGAAGGCCTGCGGGTCGGCGTGTTCACCTCCACTGACAATTTCTAAGGGTTATTCGCATGCGCCGCGTCGTTATCACTGGTCTGGGCATCGTATCGTGCCTGGGCAATGACAAAGCTACCGTCACCGAAAACCTGCGCAACAGCCGTCCGGGTATCCGTTTCAACCCGGAATACAAGGAAATGGGGCTGCGTAGCCAGGTTTCCGGGTCCATCGACCTCAACCTCGAAGAACTGATCGACCGCAAGGTTTACCGCTTCGTCGGCCATGCGGCTGCCTACGCCTACCTGGCCATGCAGGACGCGATCAAGGACGCCGGCCTGACCGAAGAGCAGGTTTCCAGCCCGCGTACCGGCCTGGTGGCCGGTTCCGGTGGCGCCTCGACCCTGAACCAGATGGAAGCGCTGGACACCCTGCGTGAGAAAGGCGTCAAGCGCGTCGGCCCATACCGCGTTACCCGCACCATGGGCAGCACCGTGTCGGCATGCCTGGCCACCCCGTTCAAGATCAAGGGCATCAACTACTCGATCTCGTCGGCCTGTGCCACCTCGGCTCACTGCATCGGTACCGCACTGGAGCAGATCCAGTGGGGCAAGCAGGACATCGTCTTCGCCGGTGGTGGTGAAGAAGAGCACTGGAGCCAGTCGTTCCTGTTCGATGCCATGGGCGCCCTGTCGACCAAGCGCAACGAAACCCCGGAACTGGCCTCGCGCGCCTACGACGCTGACCGTGATGGTTTCGTCATCGCTGGCGGTGGCGGCATGGTCGTGGTCGAGGAACTGGAACACGCCCTGGCCCGCGGCGCCAAGATCTACGCCGAAATCGTTGGCTACGGTGCGACTTCCGACGGCTACGACATGGTTGCACCGAGCGGCGAAGGCGCCATCCGCTGCATGCAGCAGGCGCTGTCCACTGTCGACACCCCGATCGACTACCTGAACACCCACGGTACCTCGACCCCGGTCGGTGACGTGGCCGAGATCAAGGGCGTGCGTGCCGTGTTCGGCGACAAGGCGCCGAAGATCAGCTCTACCAAGAGCCTGTCGGGTCACTCGCTGGGCGCTGCCGGCGTGCACGAGGCGATCTACTGCCTGCTGATGATGGAAAACAACTTCATCGCCGGCTCTGCCAACATCGACGAGCTGGATCCGGAAGTCGCCGACTTGCCAATCCTGCGTAAAACCGAAGAAAACGCCAAGATCGACACGGTCATGAGCAACAGCTTCGGCTTCGGCGGCACCAACGCCACCCTGGTGCTCAAGCGCTGGGAAGGCAAGTAAGACGCTGCTGCTGTCAATGAAAACGCCCCGACTGGTTCGGGGCGTTTTTGTTTGTGTTGCCTGTGCTGGCCTCTTCGCGGGTAAACCCACCACACAAGCCTTCAGCGCTGNGAGCGGGTTTACCCGCGAAGAGGCCCGCACAGGTCACTGCTGTACCTTGGGCAACACCGCCAGAAAATTCTCCCGGGCCACCTTGTGCGCCACTGCCTCCGGCAAGGCATCCAGAAACGGCTTGAACCCGTGCATCTGTTCCCCCAGGCTGCCGAACCGCCCCACCACATCCGACCCCAGCATGAATCGCTCCGGGTACTTCTCGACCAGCGTCAGCCATGCCTTGCGCGGCACGCCCTGCTCATCCAGCAAATACGGCTGCAGCACACTCCACGACAAATCGACATACAGGTTCGGGTAGTCCTCCAGCAATCGCGTCAGTACCGGCAGTAGAAAGTCCATCTGCGTCTGATGGCGATGTATCTCCATGCTGCTGCCCGCATGCGCCCAGATGAATCGCGTATGCGGATGGTTGCGCAGCGGCTCTTCGATCTCCGCCAGGTAGAGCGGGTTGCGCTCGCGCTTGGAGGTGATGTTGGAATGCAGCAGCACGGGCAGGTCGCGCTCGGCCGCCAGGTGGTAGATACGCGTCATGGCTTCATTATTGGCACGTGGCGTGTCGCCACTGGTCAGCGCTGTCAGGTCATCATGTCGGGTGAACACCTCGCCGATGCCCTGCCACAACCCCGGGTACAAATCGAGCATGCGCTCGATATGGCTGACCGCATTCTTGTCCACCGGGTTGAAACCACTTAGGAACGGGTGGAACCGCTTGCGCTGCTCACTTGGCAATTGCTGCAGCGCCGCCGCCACGTAAGTGTCGGTGGCGCTGTACCAATAGGCGTCGGCGTCATCACCGGCGTAGTAGCGCGGGCGCTTGGGCTCGTCTTCGTGCCATTTCTTGGCCACGGGTATGCCTGAAATCATCGACTGCTCAACCCCTGCGGCATCCATGGCCTTGATCAGCGCCGGCATGCCTTCACTTTCCTGGAAGAAGTCCACGTAGTGCAAGTGGGCATCACTGTAGCGGTACTCGCGCGCCTGGGCCGCCTGGCACAGCCAGCCGAACAACAGCACACAAGCCAGCGCTCTGGCGGTCATGGTCATCTTCCTCATGCAAGTACGAACCCAGTAGACCAGGCGGCCGCCAAGACGGTTCAGCCACGGCGGGCAAACCGCTATGCTTGAGGCACTTCCACCGTGCCTGGAGCCTTCCCCATGAGCAGCCCACTGGTCATCCACCCCCGAGCCGAGACGGTCGAGGGCCAGCCGATCCTGCGCCCGCTGCCATCAGCCCAGTGCCGCAGCGTCGGCCCGTTCGTGTTCTTCGACCACATGCTCGAAACAGACTATGCCCCGGGGCATGGCATGGACATCCGCCAGCACCCGCATATCGGCCTGTCCACCCTGACCTACCTGTTCGAAGGCGCAATCCTGCACAAGGACAGCCTCGGCTCGGCGCAGCGGGTGCTGCCTGGTGATGTCAGCTGGATGACCGCAGGCAGCGGCGTCGCCCATGTCGAGCGCACCCCGGAAGATGCCCTGGCCCATGGTTCGCGCCTGCATGGGCTGCAGGTATGGCTGGCGTCGCCACGCGCGTTTGAGCAAGGCCCGGCAAGTTACAGCCATCACCCCGCCGAGAGCCTGCCCGTCAGTGACAGCCTGGGTGTACGTATCTGCATGATTGCGGGCAGCGGGTTCTGCCTGGCGTCACCGGTGCCGGTGCTGTCCCCTACCCTTTATGCGCATGTCCGGATGCAACCGGCGACCACCTTGCTGGTACCGACCGAGCATGTGCAGCGGGCGCTGTACGTGCTCGATGGTGAGTTGATGATGAACGATGAAGACGTGGAGCCGTGCACCCTGGTGGTGTTGCCGCAGGGCGAAGAGGTGACATTGTATGCCGAGGGTGAATGCCAACTGGTACTGATTGGCGGCGCACCGCTGGATGGGCCGCGTCGGATGAACTGGAACTTCGTCGCCAGCGACCCGGAGCTGATCGAGCGGGCCCGGGCCAGGTGGGCTGCGGGGGATTGGCCGGAGGTGCCGGGGGAACATTCGAGGATCGAGTTGCCTCGGTGATCGGGGCCGCTTTGCGGCCCTTCGCGGGTAAACCCGCTCCTACACCTGATCGGGGGTGGACACAGGTCGGTGATTGGGCGCAGGCCGTCGTGTAGGCGCGGGTTCACCCGCAAAGGGCTGCAAAGCAGCCCCCTGCAATCTCAGCGCTGGAATACTTCACTCAGCAGATTATGCATCGAACGAAACGCTCGCTCGGAAGTGCGCCGGTTATACTGCATCTTGCCCGGCACATTGGCATTCGGGTCGGTAAACGAGTGCACCGCGCCGCCATAACTGAGCAACTGCCAGTCCACCTTGGCCGCGTTCATCTCGTCCTCGAATGCCGGCAACTGCTCCTTAGGCACCAATGGGTCGGAGGCACCGTGCAACACCAGCACCGAGCCCTTGATGTGCTTGGCATCTTCAGGGTCCGGCGTGTCCAGGGTGCCGTGGAACGACACGGCCGCACGCAGGTCGGCGCCGCTACGGGCCAGTTCCAACGCACAGCAGCCACCGAAGCAGAAGCCGAAGGTGGCCACCTTGCCAGGCTCCAGCAACGCCTTCGACTGCCCCAGCAATTGCGCCAAGGCCTCCTGCATGCGCTTGCGCAGTTCGCCACGGTCATTCTTCAGCGGCATCATCGCCACGCCTGCCTCATCGGCATTGGACGGGCGCACCGATTGCCCGTACAGGTCGGCGATCAGCACCACATAGCCCTTCTCGGCCACTTCCTTGGCAATGCGCTCGGCACCTTCACCAATGCCCATCCAGTTCGGCGCCATCACCAGCCCTGGACGGCCCAGCGCACCCGGCTCATAGACCAAACGGCTTTCGTAGGTCTTGCCAGACAGGTGATAAACCAGCGATTCGACGATTACTTTGCTCATCAGGCACTCCTTTGGCACTCGTCATAAAAAAGCCCGCCGAAGCGGGCTTTGCTGTGCATCAACTC
The DNA here is from genome assembly GCF_052044625.1 of Pseudomonas sp. 22515. Taxonomy (NCBI): domain Bacteria; kingdom Pseudomonadati; phylum Pseudomonadota; class Gammaproteobacteria; order Pseudomonadales; family Pseudomonadaceae; genus Pseudomonas; species Pseudomonas sp. 22515. Next base: position 14,165 of record NZ_JBQENN010000002.1, on the reverse strand, counting down.
AAGCAGACAGCTCGACCAGTAGCTTGTTCAGGCGACGAACGTAAGCCGCCGGGTCCTTCAGGCTGTCACCAGCCGCCAGGGCCGCCTGATCGAACAGGATGTGCGACAGCTCGGCGAAACGGTCTTCGCTCTGCTCGTGGTCCAGCTTCTCGATCAGCGGGTGGCTCGGGTTGAACTCGAAGATCGGCTTGGACTCCGGCACTTTCTGCCCGCTGGCTTCCAGGATCTGGCGCATCTGCAGGCCCAAGTCCTGCTCGCCGATGGCCAGGATCGCCGGCGAGTCGGTCAGGCGGTGCGAGACGCGCACTTCGGCCACGCTGTCACCCAGCGCACCTTTCAGTCGCTCGACCAAACCTTCCTTGTCCTTGGCGACTTCTTCCTGGGCTTTCTTGTCTTCTTCCGAATCCAGCTTGCCCAGGTCCAGGTCACCACGGGCAATATCGACAAAGGCCTTGCCGTCGAACTCGTTGAGGTAGCTCATCAGCCACTCGTCGATGCGGTCAGTGAGCAGCAGCACTTCGATGCCTTTCTTGCGGAAGACTTCCAGGTGCGGGCTGTTCTTGACCTGCGCGTACGACTCGCCGGTGAGGTAATAGATCTTGTCCTGACCTTCCTTGGCGCGGGCCAGGTAGTCGGCCAGGGCGGCGCTCTGCTCGCCGCTGTCGTCCTGGGTGGAAGCAAAGCGCAGCAGGCCGGCGATTTTCTCCTTGTTGGCAAAATCTTCGGCCGGGCCCTCTTTCAGCACCTGACCGAAGTTTTTCCAGAAGCCCTTGTATTGCTCGGGTTCGTTCTTCGCCAGCTTCTCCAGCATGTCCAGCACACGCTTGGTCAGCGCGGTCTTCATCGAATCGATGATCGGGTCTTTCTGCAGGATTTCACGCGACACGTTCAGCGACAGGTCGTTGGAATCGACCACACCCTTGATGAAGCGCAGGTACAGCGGCAGGAACGACTCGGCCTGGTCCATGATGAACACACGCTGCACGTACAGCTTCAGGCCGCGCGGCGCTTCGCGCTGGTACAGGTCGAACGGCGCACGGGCCGGCACGTACAGCAGCGAGTTGTATTCGAGCTTGCCTTCGACCTTGTTGTGGCTCCAGGCCAGCGGGTTTTCGAAGTCATGGCCAATGTGCTTGTAGAACTCCTGGTATTCCTCGTCCTTCACCTCGGTGCGCGAACGGGTCCACAGGGCGCTGGCACGGTTGACGGTTTCCCACTCTTCGGCCGGCTGCTCTTCACCTTCGGCGGCGGCCTGCTCTTTCGGCAGTTGAATCGGCAGAGCGATGTGGTCGGAGTATTTCTTGACCACGTTGCGCAGGCGCCAGCCATCAGCGAACTCCTGCTCGTCCTTCTTCAGGTGCAGGACGATACGGGTACCGCGCTGTGGTTTGTCGATGGTGGCGACTTCGAATTCGCCCTCGCCTTTCGACGACCAGTGCACACCTTCGGCCGCTGGCTGGCCCGCACGGCGGCTGTACACGTCGACCTTGTCGGCAACGATGAACGCGGAGTAGAAGCCCACGCCGAACTGACCGATCAGGTGCGAGTCCTTCTTCTGGTCACCGGTGAGGTTCTTCATGAAGTCGGCAGTGCCGGACTTGGCGATGGTGCCCAGGTGGGCAATGACGTCTTCGCGGCTCATGCCGATGCCGTTGTCCTCGAGGGTCACGGTACCGGCGTCCTTGTCGAAGCTCAGGCGAATCTTCAGGTCAGCATCGCCCTCGAGCAGCTCTGGCTTGGCCAGGGCTTCGAAACGCAGCTTGTCGGCGGCGTCGGAAGCATTGGAAATCAGCTCCCGCAGGAAGATTTCCTTGTTCGAGTACAGCGAGTGAATCATGAGGTGCAGCAGTTGCTTCACCTCGGTCTGGAAGCCCAACGTTTCCTTTTGTGTTTCCACAGTCATGGTCTTCGAAACTCCGATCTGATGGCGGTGGCGCCTGGCGGCCGGTTCGGCCAGCGTTAACGGCGGATGTCATGCAGATGGGGGCTGCCCGGATGATTTCAAGGGCTTTTCCGGTTCGATCTTGAAATGCGCACGGGCCGTGGCAATCGGCGACTGCCTGTCGCCCTGCCAGGCGGTGATGGCCACGTTGGTCACCCGCCGGCCCTGACGCCACAGCTGGCACTGGGCGTAGGTATCGCGAAAATGCCCGGCGCGCAGGTAGTCGATAGAAAAGTCGATGATCTTCGGAATGCTTGCGCTCTCGCTGTAGATCAGCAGGTACAGCGCTGCCGACAGCTCCATGAAGCCGGCGATCACGCCGCCATGAATGGCCGGTAGCAGTGGGTTGCCGATATTGTCCGGGCCTGCCGGCAGGCGGAACAACACATCATCGCCCTGACGCTCGCATTCGATACCGATCAGCCCGGCATAGGGAATCAGCGCCAGCAATGGTCGATAGTCGCCCACCGCATGGGCGGCGTTGAGCTGCTGGCGCACCGCGTGCGGAATCATGCCTTGCCCTCCTTCAGACTGTCGCCGAAACGGATGCCGCCCTTGATGTCATGGCCCAGGCGCATGAACGTGCCCACCACCTGGCAGATGGGCTGGTCGGGGTCGTCCTGGTAGGCGGTGCCACGGGTAAAGATCACGTCGCGGGTAACACGGTAGCACTGGGCGTGGCCGTAGATGTCCTTACCGGCCTCAGCCGGGTGCATGTAGTCGATGCGCAGGTCCAACGTCGGGCACACTTCGAAGCGCGGCAGCACACACAACGTGGCCATGCCACAGGTGGTGTCCATCAGCGTGGTCAGCGCACCGCCGTGCACGGCACCGGTTTGCGGGTTGCCGACAATCGCTGGCGACCATGGCAGGACCAGGGTCATGCCATCACCATCAGCCTGCGCCACGCGCATCTGCAACAGCTGACAATGTTTTAACGCCGAGAGAAAGCGTTCGGCCATTGCCATCAAGGTTGAATCGTTCATCGGCTGTTCCCACCGGCCGCAGGGCAGCGGCATAAATTCGTTAAAAAGTCTATGTAGAACGGGGCGTTATATATCTGTAATCTTCGTGGAACTTATTCCGCGTAGTTGCACTCGAAGGAACAAGTCACTTATTCCACCAAGGAGAAACACCCCCATGCGTAAACCTTTTGCTTTTGCTCTGATGCTGGCCGCTGCCATGGGCCTGGCTGCTTGCGATAAAGCGAGCGAAGACAAAGCCCAGGACGCACAGCAACACGCCGAGCAAGCCCAGGAAAAAATGGGTGAAGCTCAGGATAAGATGAACGAAGCCGCCAAGGAAAACGCCGAAGCTGCCAAAGATCAGGCCGAAGCCGAGCAGAAGGCTGCCGAAGAAGCCGCTCCGGCTACTCCGGCTCCAGCTACGCCGGCAGAACCTGCCAAGCAGTAACTCGCGTCAACAAAAAAACCCGACAACTGTCGGGTTTTTTTGTGTTTGCAAGTTGCAGCTTAAACGTTTAACCCAATAGTTCACTCGCCGCCGGCATTTATCAGCACCCGCCGCGTGCCGCGCAGTAAATTTTGCGGGCGGGTTCTCGTTCAAAGTACAACCCCGCGACGTGTCTCGGAGGAACTTACTTTGGCCGGAACCCTGCATGAAACGTCCCCCCTTGGCCCGCCGGGCCCTGATCACCTTAGTTAGCCTGGCGACATTGCTGGCCGTAAGTGCCTGGCAGATCATGCCACCCCGCCATGATGGCCTGAATACCGTCACTGTCAGCCGGGGTGATATCGAGAGCAGCGTTACCGCCATCGGCACCTTGCAGCCACGCCGTTATGTTGACGTCGGCGCCCAGGCATCCGGGCAGATCCGTGCCATCAGGGTCGAGGTCGGCGACGCGGTGCAAGAAGGCCAGTTGCTGGTCGAGATCGACCCTTCCACGCAACAGGCCAAGCTGGACGCGGGACGCTACTCGGTCGAGAACCTGCAGGCACAGTTGCAAGAGCAACGTGCCCAGCATGAGCTGGCCCGGCAGAAGGCCGAGCGCCAGCAGAGCCTGGCGGCAGGCGGCGCCACGCGCGAAGAGGATGTGCAAACGGCGCGCGCCGAGCTCAAGGCCACCCAGGCGCGCATCGACATGATCCAGGCGCAGATTCGCCAGGCCCAGGCCAGCCTGCGCAGCGACCAGGCCGAACTGGGTTACACCCGCATCTATGCCCCCATGAGTGGCACCGTGGTCGCACTGGATGCCCGCGAGGGGCAGACGCTTAACGCCCAGCAGCAGACCCCGCTGATCCTGCGCATCGCCAAATTGTCACCGATGACAGTCTGGGCGGAAGTGTCGGAAGCGGACATTGGCCACGTCAAACCCGGCATGCACGCCTATTTCACCACCCTCAGCGGTGGCACCCGGCGCTGGAACAGCACTGTACGGCAGATCCTGCCGGTGCCGCCCAAGCCGCTGGAGCACGCCAACCAGGGCAGCGGCAGCCCGGCCAGCAAAAGCAATGGCCGGGTGGTGCTGTATACGGTGTTGCTGGACGTCGATAACGCCGACGGCGCCCTGATGGCAGAAATGACCACCCAGGTGTTCTTCGTCGCTGACCGTGCGCACGATGTGCTGACCGCCCCGATTTCCGCGCTCAACCCGGGCAAGCAGCCCGATCGCAGGCTGGCACAAGTACTGACGAAACACGGCGCCATTGAAAATCGCGAAGTGCGCACCGGCATCAGCGACCGCCTGCGCGTGCAGATTCTCGAAGGGCTGGAAGAAGGTGATCGCCTGCTGATCAGCCCCTTGCTCAGTGCAGGAGGGTAAATGCCAGTCCCACTGATTGAGCTGCGCGATATCCGCAAATGCTATGGCGGCGTCGATACACCGCAAATCGAGGTCTTGCGCGGTATCAACCTGAGCATTCACGCCGGTGAATTCGTCGCCATTGTCGGTACCTCCGGCTCAGGCAAGTCTACGCTGATGAACATCCTCGGCTGCCTGGACCGCCCCTCCAGTGGCGACTACCTGTTCGCAGGTGAACAGGTGGCCAGCCTGGACAGTGACGCACTCGCCTGGCTGCGGCGTGAAGCCTTCGGTTTCGTGTTCCAGGGCTATCACCTGATTGCCTCCGGCACCGCCCAGGAAAATGTCGAAATGCCGGCGATCTATGCCGGCACGCCTGCCGCCGAGCGCCACGCACGCGCCCATGCCCTGCTGACCCGCCTGGGCCTGGCCGAACGTACCGGTAATCGCCCGCACCAGTTGTCCGGCGGCCAGCAACAACGCGTATCGATAGCCCGCGCGCTGATGAACGGTGGCCACATCATTCTGGCAGACGAACCCACCGGCGCCCTCGACAGCCGCAGCGGTACCGAAGTCATGGCCCTGCTCGACGAACTGGCCAGTCAGGGCCATGTGGTGATCCTCATCACCCACGACCGGGAAGTCGCCGCACGGGCCAAGCGCATCATCGAAATCCGCGATGGCCAGATCATCAGCGACCAGGCCCAGCCTGAGCCACTGCCCGCTTCGCACCCTGAGGCCGACGTGCTGCAGGCCGTCGACCTGCGCCAGCGCCTGAACGACGGCAGCGAGCACAACGGTGCCTGGAAAGGCGAACTGCTGGACGCCGTCAAGGCGGCGTGGAGGGTGATGTGGATCAACCGCTTCCGCACCGCACTGACGTTACTGGGCATCATCATCGGCGTGGCGTCGGTGGTGGTCATGCTGGCAGTGGGTGAAGGCAGCAAGCGCCAGGTCATGGCGCAGATGGGCGCCTTCGGCTCCAACATCATCTACCTCAACGGCAAGCCACCCGCCCCCAGGGCGCCGGAAGGCATCATCACCCTGGACGACACCCGCGCCATCGCCACCCTGCCCCAGGTGCGCATGATCATGCCCGTCAATGGCGGCAAGGCCGGTGTACGCTATGGCAACCAGGACCTGAAGCTCTATGTCGGCGGCTCCAACACCTACTTCCCGCAGATATTCAACTGGCCAGTGGCGCAGGGGAGTTTCTTCACCGAGGCCGACGAAGCCGCCGGCGCCGCAGTGGCAGTGATCGGCGAAAAGACCCGGGAAAAACTGTTTGCCGACCGCAACCCGGTGGGCCAGTACATTCTCATCGAGAACGCACCGTTCCAGGTCATCGGGGTGCTGGCCGGCAAGGGCGCCAGCTCTGGCGACCAGGATGCCGACGCCCGAGTGATGGTGCCCTACACCACCGCCAGCGTGCGCCTGTTCGGCAACCAGGCCCCGGAATACGTGGTGATCGCCGCCGCAGATGCGCGCCAGGTGAAGCAGACCGAGCAGGTCATCGACCAGTTGCTGCTGAAACTGCACAACGGCGTAACCGACTTCGAACTGACCAACAATGCGGCCATGATCCAGGCCGAAGCCAGGACGCAGAACGCGCTGTCGCTGATGCTGGGCGCCATTGCCGCCATTTCGCTGCTGGTGGGCGGCATCGGGGTAATGAACATCATGCTGATGACCGTGCGCGAGCGCACACGGGAAATTGGTATCCGCATGGCCACCGGCGCGCGCCAGCGCGACATCCTGCGCCAGTTCCTTACTGAAGCCGTGATGCTGACGATGGTCGGCGGCGTCAGCGGCATCGCCCTGGCATTACTGATCGGCGGCGCCCTGAGCCTGGGCCAGGTCGCCGTCGCCTTCTCGCTGCCCGCCGCCATCGGTGCCTTCGCCTGCGCCGTGGTCACCGGTATCGCGTTCGGCTTCATGCCCGCCCGCAAGGCTGCACGGCTCGACCCGGTGGCCGCCCTTACCAGCGTATGAGTACCCCAACGTTGATCAAACCCTTGCCCCTGCTCGGCGCCTGCCTGCTGCTGAGCGCCTGCGCCACCCCTGCACTGCCGCCGCAACACGGCGTGCCTGCCCCGGCCCGCTGGCAGGCAGCCACGCCCGAGGCGCCACCCCGCAACTTGACCGGCTGGTGGCAGTCGTTCGGCAGCCCGACACTGAACCAGCTGGTGGAGCAAGCCCGCACCGACAGCTTCGAAGTCGGTGCGGCCATGGCCCGGGTTCGCCAGGCGCAGGCCGATGCGGTCATTGCCGGCGGCCCCTTGCTGCCTGAAGTGACCGGGGCAGCCAACGCCAACCGCGAGCGCCTGCAGCACGGCGACGGCTACAGCCAGCTGAATTCCAGCCCGACCCAGCGCACCACTCATTACCTGGATGTGGCCCTGAAGGCCAGCTACGAGGTGGACTTCTGGGGCGGCAACGCGGCAGCGCGCGAAAGTGCCCTGCACAACCTGCAAGCCAGTGAGTTCGACCGCGCGACCGTTGAACTGACCTTGCTCGGCAAGGTTGCCGACAGCTACATGCAGGCGCTGGCCTTCCAGCAGCAGGGGCGGATTGCCGACCTTAACCTGGCCAATGCCGAGCGTGTCCTGCAACTGGTGCAAACCCGCTTCGATGCAGGCTCGGCCACGGCACTGGAATTGGCCCAGCAACAAAGCCTGGTCGCCGCCCAGCAACGGCAACGCCCGCTGTACCAACAACAGGCCCGGGAAGCCCTGATCACCCTGGCGACCCTGGTCGGGCAGCCGGTGCAGGACCTGCAACTGGGCAACACGCGCTTTGAACAGCTCAACTGGCCCTCGATCGATGCGGGCCTGCCCAGCGAACTGATCAGCCGACGGCCGGATATCGCCAATGCCGAGGCCAAGCTGGCGGCGGCTCAGGCCAATGTGCGTGTAGCCCGCGCGGCGATGCTGCCCAAACTCAACCTGACGCTGATCGTCGGCAGCGGCGCCGATCATTTCCCGGACGTCTTGCGCAACCCCTTCACCAGCCTCGCCGCAGGCTTGGTTACCCCGGTGTTCGACAACGGCCGACTGGGCGCCGAGCGCGACAAAGCGGTGGCAGCCCAGGACGAACTCTTGCAGGACTACCGCGGCGCCATCCTGGCCGGTTTCAGCGATGTGGAAAAGGCCCTCAATACCCTGGACGGCATCGACCGGCAACTGCATTGGCAGGCGATCGAACTGCAACAGGCGCGCAAAGCCTTCGACATTGCCGAAAGCCGCTACCAGGCGGGCGCCGAGGACCTGCTGACCGTCCTGCAGACCCAACGCACCCTGTACCAGGCTCAGGACGAGGATGTGCAACTGCGCCTCAAGCGGGTCATGGGCAGCATCGCCCTGTACAAGGCCCTGGGCGGCGGCTGGCAGGTCGCTGGCGCTGAACCGGGTGCCGCACCTGGCGCTTAAACATCGGCAGGTGCGGTTCGTCTTTATCCATGGACAGCACCCGACAAGTCGCACTCGCCCCCTCACAGGAAGCCCTATGAACGCACCCTCTTTCAGTCTGATCCTGGCCGATGGCCGCAAAGCCAGTGCCCAGGATGAAACGCCAGAGAGCGGTAGCCTGCGCCTCGACAGCAGCGCCGCCATCCCCTACCAGGAGGTCGACAACCGCATCGTCTTCGAGCAACTTCCGCCAGCATTTCCGGCCAGCGCGATGCTGGCAGTGCTGGCGACCCGTTTCTGCCACCGCAAACAATGCAACGAGGTGAATGTGCAGGTCCCTGGCGACCGGGAATTTGCCGTGCGTGCGGTACGCGAAGGCATTTTCGATCACTGGCAGGTCGACGACCAAGGCAGGCTTGCCCTGCGCTGTACCCGCCAGACCTTCTGGCAGCAACCCCTGCCATGGCTTCGCGAGCCGGCCAGCGTGCACACGGCCCCGCGTTATTGCTTCAGCGGCGAGAAACGCCACCCGCAACGCCCGCCCAAACCGGCGGGCGAAGTCTATCGACGCCATCTGCCGAAGCTGAACGCCACCTTTTCACTGCGCACCATCGACCCGGTGAAGGACCTTGCAGCCTTCAACCGCTGGATGAACCTGGAGCAAGTCGCGTTCTTCTGGGAGCAGACCGGCACCCCGGAAGAACATGCGCAATACATTCGCGAAATGCTCGACGACCCGCGCGTACACCCGCTGATCGGCTGCTTCGATGACGAACCCTTCGCCTACTTTGAGGTGTACTGGTGCAAGGAAGACCGCATCGCCCCCTACTACGACGTCGCCGATTACGACCGTGGCTGGCATGTGGTGATCGGCGAACCCAAGCACCAGGGCATCGGCAAACTGCGCGGCTGGTTCCGCTCGCTGATGCATTACATGTTCCTCGATGACCCACGCACCCAGCGGATTCTCGGCGAGCCGCGCATCGACCATACGCGCCAGATCGACTTCCTCAAGTCCCAGGGGTTCGGCCACCTGAAGGACATTCAACTGGCCCACAAGAAAGCCGCTCTGCTGCGTCTGGAGCGTGAAGCCTTCTTTGATGACCACGTCCTTTGATCCGCCTGGAGAAGACTTCCCCATGATTCGCAAACCGCTCAGCGCGACCCGCGAGCTTGCCCAGTTGCTCAAGCCGTTCTGGCCCATCGTGCTGGTTTCCATACTGTTGGGCATCCTCGGCGGCTTCAGCGTCACCACGCTGCTGGCCACCATCAACCGCGCCCTCAACAGCGAAGCAGGGCTGACCCACGCCGTGCTGTGGTTGTTTGCCGGCCTCTGCGTGCTGACCTTGCTCAGCAGCATCTTCTCCGACATGGGCACCAATTTCGTTGGCCAGAAGATCATTGCCAAACTGCGCAAGGAGCTGGGCGAAAAAGTGCTTTCGGCGCCCATTGAGCAGATCGAGCGCTATCGCAGCCACCGCCTGATACCGGTGCTGACCCACGATATCGATACCATCAGCGATTTCTCGTTCGCCTTCGCCCCCCTGACCATTTCGCTGACGGTGACGCTGGGCTGCATGGGCTACCTGGCAACATTGTCCGGCCCGCTGTTCCTGCTGATGCTGCTGGCATTGGGCGCCGGCATCACCGCCCAGGTCATCGCCCGCACGCGCGGCATCAAGGGGTTCAATACCGCCCGCGAGGCCGAGGACGACCTGCAGAAGCATTACAACGCCATTGCCCAGGGCGCCAAGGAGCTGCGCATACACCGGCCGCGCCGGTATCGCATGTTCACCCGGCACATCCAGGGGATCAGCGAGCGGATCAGCGCCATCCAGATCAAGGCAGTCAACACCTACATCCTGGCCAAGACGTTCGGCTCGACGCTGTTCTTCATCGTCATCGGCCTGGCCCTGGCCCTGCAGAGCACCTGGACAAGCGTCGATCAGGCGGCAATGACCGGCTTCGTGCTGGTGCTGCTGTACATGAAAGGCCCACTGGACCATCTGGTCAGCGTACTGCCGCTGGTCAGCAAGGCACAGGTGGCATTCCAGCGCATTGCCGAGCTGTCAGAGCAGTTTTCCTCGCCCGAACCGAACCTGCTGCTCGACGGCCAAGGCGCACCGCGCCAGACCATCGACAGCCTGGAACTGCACAATGTGCAGTACGCATTTCCGGCCGTCGAGGGCAGCACGCCGTTTCGCCTGGGCCCGGTGAACCTCACGATCAACCAGGGCGACATCGTGTTCATCGTCGGCGAGAACGGTTGTGGCAAGACCACGCTGATCAAGCTGCTGCTTGGCCTGTATGCGCCGCACAGTGGTGACATCCTGCTGGATGGTCAGCCGGTCTCGGTGCTTGACCGGGATGACTACCGACAACTGTTCACCACCATTTTCGCCGACTACTACCTGTTCGACGACGTGGTCCAGGGTGACCAGCAGATTCCCGACGATGCTACCCAATACCTGCAACGCCTGGAGATCGCGCACAAGGTCAGCGTACGTGACGGCGCCTTCACCACCACCGACCTGTCCACTGGTCAACGCAAGCGCCTGGCCCTGATCAGCGCCTGGCTGGAGCAGCGCCCGGTACTGGTGTTCGACGAGTGGGCAGCTGATCAGGACCCCACCTTCCGCCGCATCTTCTACACAGAGCTGCTGCCGGACCTCAAGCGCCTGGGCAAGACCATCATTGTCATCTCCCACGATGACCGCTACTTCGATATTGCCGACCAGCTGGTACACATGGACAGCGGCAAGGTTCGCACCGCAGCCCAGCCGGCCTGACCGACTGCATCCCTCGCCCCGACCAGGTCGGCTACAACCCTGGCCGGGGCCTGCCCACCCGCCCCGTCACCCACGCGCCCGCCGGTAAATTTGCCGGGCGGCGGCTCGTTTACTGGCCATACACCTCTCCAGAGGACAGCGGCCATTCGCCGGCAAGGCCGGCCCCCATGCTGCTGTCCTTCGCCTCGACTGCCACAGGGACCGCCATGCACGAATCACTGGATGCCGACTCGCTCGCTGAAGACTTGCTGGACGACGCCTTGCTCGCCCTCCTCCAGGATGAGCGGCCTGAACCCGACCGGATAGCACCACGCGAGAGCGCCGGGCCGGCCCCCCTCTCCTTCGCCCAGCAGCGCCTGTGGTACCTGCAGCAGTTCAACCCGCAGAGCGCGGCGTACAACCTGCCACGGGCACTGTCACTGAAGGGTGAACTGCATGGCCAGCACCTGACCATGGCCTTGCAGGCGGTGGTCGACCGCCATGACATCCTGCGCAGCAGGTTCGCCGAGGTCGAGGGCATACCGCAGCAGTTCGTCGAAGCCGACGCACGCCTCGAAATGCCCTGCGAAGACCTGACCGCCATGCCCGCCACGCAACGCCCTCATGCATTGCAGCGGCTCATCGAAGCGGATGCGCTGGCACCGTTCGACCTCGGCAAGGCGCCCCTGATCCGGGCCCGGCTGGTGAAAGTACAAGGTGACGAGCATGTGTTGCTGCTGAACATGCACCACATCGTTTCAGACGCCTGGTCCAATCCAATCCTGCTGCAGGACCTGCTGGGCGCCTATTCGCAGGCAGCCGCCCAGGGAGCCTGCAAGCTGCAACGGCCCGCCATCCAGTATGCCGATTACGCCATCTGGCAACGCCAGGCTTACCTGCAAAGCGATGCGTGCCAAGCGTCTGCCCGCTACTGGCATACCCGGCTGGGTGACGAACTGCAGCCGTTGATGTTGCCGGGTGACCTCGACCCGCGCTGCGCTGGCGTGCCGCCTGAGGGCACCAGTGCCCGCTACCATGGCCTGCAACTGGACGCCGAGGTGTTCCAGGCCCTGCTGCAGCTCAGCCGGCAGCAGGGCGTGCAACCCTTCGTCATCGCCCTGGCCGCCTGGCAGGTGCTGCTGGGCCGCTACAGTGGCCAGCGGAAATTCACCCTCGGCGTGCCCAGCGCCGGGCGCAACCGCAGCGAAACCCAGCAGCTGGTAGGGTTCTTCGTCAGCACCCAGATCTACCGCGCCGAACTCGACCCGCAGCAATCCGTGCAGACCCTGCTGCAAAACCTGCGGGAGCAGTCTATTGCGGCCCTGAGCCACAGCGACTACCCGATGGAGCTGTACCTGGAGACGCTGCAGCACAACGGCCAGGTGCTACCCACCCAGTTGTTCCAGGCCCTGTTCAACTGGCGCGTGGCCGGGACTGCCAGCGGCCCGCTGGCCCTGGGCCCACTGCAGCTGGACTTCCTCGATACCGCCAGCGCCCAGGCCAAATGCCTGATCGGCATCGACCTTGAATACGCAGCCGACGGCCTTGGCTTCAGCCTGGAATACGACTGCAGCCAGTTCAGCCACGGCACCGTGCAACGCATGGCCCGGCACTGGCAGAACCTGCTGCTGGCCATGGCCCGGGGGCCCGAGCAACGGCTGGGCGAGCTCGACATGCTGGGCACGCCGGAGCAGCAGGCCACCTTCGCCCAGTGGAACCCGGCCCCCGCCGAGCACCCGGCCGATCAGGCCCTGCACAGCCGCATCGAAGCCCAGGTGCAGCGCACCCCCGATGCCATCGCCGTCACCTGCGAGGGCCAGGCCCTGAGCTATGCCCAGCTCAACCAGCGTGCCAACGCCCTGGCTCGGCGCCTGGTCGACGACGGGGTCGGGCCTGACGTACTGGTCGGCCTGGCTGCCGAGCGCTCGCTGGACATGGTCGTTGGCATCTTCGCCATCCTCAAGGCTGGCGGTGCCTACGTGCCGCTGGACCCGGCCTACCCGGCCGACCGTTTGGCCTACATGATCGAAGACAGCGGCCTGCAGCGCGTGCTGGCCCAGCCCCAGGTGCTGGCCAGCCTGCCGGTGCCGGCAGGCGTGCGCGTGCTCAGCCTGGAAAGCAGCGATGACAGTACCCAGGCCGACCCGCTGGCCTGCTCGCCGGTCACGGTCAGCCCGGACAACCTCGCCTACGTGATCTACACCTCCGGTTCCACCGGCAAGCCCAAGGGCGTGCTGCTGCCGCAGCGCAACGTGCTGCGCCTGTTCACGGCCACCGACGCCGACTTCCGCTTCGGCAGCGACGACGTGTGGAGCCTGTTCCACTCCTATGCCTTCGACTTCTCGGTGTGGGAAATCTTCGGCGCCCTGCTGTACGGCGGGCGCCTGGTGATCGTGCCGCAGCACACCAGCCGCTCACCCGAGGCCTTCTACCAGTTGCTGGCCGATGAGCAGGTCACGGTGCTGAACCAGACCCCGTCGGCGTTCAAGCAACTGATGGCGGTGGCCACCACGGCTGAGCCGCAGCGGCCACTGGCATTGCGCAGCGTGGTGTTCGGGGGCGAGGCGCTGGACGTCAACAGCCTGGCACCGTGGTTCGAACGCTTCGGCGACCGCCAGCCGCAGCTGGTGAACATGTACGGCATCACCGAAACCACCGTGCATGTCAGCTACCGGCCGCTGTCGCGGGCCGACCTGGGCAAGGCGGCCAGCAGCCCGATGGGCGTGCCGATCCCCGACCTGTCCTGGTATGTGCTCGACGGCGACCTGAACCCGGTAGCCAAAGGCTGCATCGGCGAGCTGTACGTGGGCCGCGCCGGCCTGGCGCGCGGCTACCTCAAGCGCAGCGACCTGAGCGCCACGCGCTTCGTGCCGGACCCGTTCGGTGCCCCTGGCGGGCGCCTGTACCGCACCGGTGACCTGGCGCGCTACCACGCCGACGGGGTGATCGAATACGCCGGGCGCATCGACCACCAGGTGAAGATCCGCGGCTTCCGCATCGAGCTGGGGGAAATCGAAGCCCGCCTGCAGGCCCAGCCGCAGGTGCGCGATGCCCTGGTGCTGGCCCAGGAAGGCGCGACCGGCCAGCAGCTGGTGGCCTACCTGATCCCCGCTGCCGAGGTAGCGCTGGAGCAGCAGGCCGGGCTGCGCGCGCAGCTGCGCGAACAGCTGAAGGAAGCGCTGCCGGACTACATGGTCCCGGCGCACCTGCTGCTGCTCGACCGGTGGCCGCTGACAGCCAACGGCAAGCTCGACCGCAAGGCCTTGCCCAAGGCCGATGCCAGCCTG